>NZ_JAVHUX010000027.1:0-34543 GCF_030954545.1 Serratia sp. MF1(2023)
GTGGTGGGTGATGACGGGCTCGAACCGCCGACCCCCTCCGTGTAAAGGAGATGCTCTACCAACTGAGCTAATCACCCACTGCTGTGGTACTGCTATTTTTCACACCTTGCTCTATCAAAGAGTGGTGGGTCGTGCAGGATAACTCGGCCTTTGGCCTCGCCCTTCGGGCCATCACCGGAGTGATGTTGTCTCGCTTTGCGAGACTCGAACCTTTACGGCTATCCGTCTATTTCATAGACGGCCCCTTCGGGCCAGCGCAAGCGCTGTTCAAAAGCGTAAACGCTTTTGTCTCATCCTGACGATTTAACACCTTGCTCTATCAAAGAGTGGTGGGTCGTGCAGGATTCGAACCTGCGACCAATTGATTAAAAGTCAACTGCTCTACCAACTGAGCTAACGACCCACTGATGTGGTTTACTGCTGATGGCGAATGGGTTACTGAAACCAACTCGCGGAAAACAAGGATGGGGATGTTCAGGACAACTCGACGGGTACTCGACTCGGACCTTTACTTTGCCACATCAAACCGATTCTGAAGCTGCCATTCTTTCTTAAAGAATGGTGGGTCGTGCAGGATTCGAACCTGCGACCAATTGATTAAAAGTCAACTGCTCTACCAACTGAGCTAACGACCCATAACAGTGGTGGGTGATGACGGGCTCGAACCGCCGACCCCCTCCGTGTAAAGGAGATGCTCTACCAACTGAGCTAATCACCCACTGTTGTGGTTACTGCTACTTCAGAAATTGGTGGGTCGTGCAGGATTCGAACCTGCGACCAATTGATTAAAAGTCAACTGCTCTACCAACTGAGCTAACGACCCAATTTCCCTGCCGCTTTAACATCTTGCAAGATGTCTTGGCAACGGCGGCATATATTACTAATTTATCTTGGCAGCGCAACCTAAATTTTTTACCGATGCGTTCAACTGCTTGTTCTTCACGCGAATGAGCCCAGAAATCGGTCAAATCGACTAACTTCTGGGCTCATTTTTCTGACTGTTAACCGCCTACGCGACTTTTCGCCTGTTTGGCCGCCGCACTGGTTGGGTACTGTTTAATCACCTGCTGGAACACGGCTTTGGCTTTATCGGCCTGCCCTTTCTCCTGCATGATGATACCCACCTTGTACATGGCGTCCGGCGCCTTCGGTGATTTAGCGTAATTCTTCACCACCACCGCAAAATAGTAGGCCGCGTCGTCTTTTTTACCCTTGTTGTAGAACAACTGGCCCAGCCAATAGTTGGCGTTGGGCTGGTAAGTAGACTTCGGGTACTGTTTTACGAAGGACTGAAAGGCGGAAATCGCCTGGTCATACTGTTTTTTTTCCAGTGCCAGAGAAACAGCGGCGTTGTAGTCGCTGTTCTCATCACCGCCGCTCGGCGTGGCGGAGGCGGCTGCGGGAGCGCTGCCGCCCGCATCGGAAGATGCGCCTGCGGCTGCCCCGCCGGCAGCGCCCGCGGCCGCAGAGGCGCTCTGAGCGCCGCCCTGGCTGAGGCTATCCATCTGCTGATAGATTTGCTTCTGGCGTTCAACCACCTGATTCAACTGATACTGGCTTTCCTGGATTTGCCCACGGAGAGAATCAATGTCGCGTTGGTTATCAGAGAGTTGTTGCTGGAGTTGATTTAAAAGCTGGCCTTGAGCATTGCTGATGCGCTCAAGCGAGGTGACGCGGTCTTCGACCGAGCCGGAGCCGACATTACTGATTGGCGCTTGGGCAGTAGCGGCCCAGGGGGCCGCTACGCCAACCAGTAACGACAGACTCAACAGGTGACGTCTGAAGTTACTGTTCATGCGATTCTCTTAGTAAACCAGAACGGCACGACGGTTTTTAGCATAAGCCGCTTCGTCGTGGCCCAGTACTGCTGGTTTTTCTTTACCGTAAGAAACGATAGAGATCTGGTCAGCGGAAACGCCTTTACCCTGCAGGTACATTTTAACGGCGTTAGCACGGCGCTCACCCAGAGCGATGTTGTATTCCGGCGTGCCGCGTTCGTCAGCGTGGCCTTCAACGGTCACTTTGTAAGACGGGTTGTTACGCAGGAATGCAGCGTGCGCGTCCAGCATCTGAGCGAATTCGGAGCTTACGTCATACTTGTCCAGGCCGAAGTAAACAATGTTGTTCTTCTGCAGTTCTTGCATCTGCAGACGAGCTTGTTCTTCGGAAGACAGGTTGCTGCTGCCGTTTTCCATACCAGTGCCAGCGCCCATACCAGATTGGTCGTTGTTTGCGCTTTTGTTAGAACTACAAGCTGCTACAGCCAGAACTGGCAGTGCCAGCAGAAGCCCTTTCAGCACTTTGTTCAGTTGCATTTCTTTGATCCTTTTATAGTTTGCCATACATATTTACACATGCATCACAGATACGGCGACCAGGCAGGGAATTTTACCTGTCCATCAGTTGCCGGAAGACGCGCTTTGAAACGCCCATCAGTTGACACCAACTGCAGCACGGAGCCCATACCTTGCGTGGAGCTATAGATCACCATGGTGCCGTTTGGCGCAATACTAGGCGTTTCATCGAGGAAGGTACCGGTCAAAACCTGAACGGCGCCCGATCCAAGATCTTGTTTGGCGATGTGTTGCGCACCACTGTTGGTGCTGACCATCACCAGGAATTTACCGTCGGAGCTGACTTCAGAATCCTGGTTCTGAGAGCCTTCCCACGTCAGGCGCTGTGCGGCACCGCCGCTGGCGCTGATTTTATAAATCTGCGGACGCCCGCCCTGGTCGGAGGTAAACGCCAGAGACTGGCCATCCGGGAACCAGGTCGGTTCGGTGTTGTTGTTGCGGCCATCGGTCAGCTGCGTGATCTGGCCGGAGCCGAGGTTCATCACGTACAGGTTCAGGCTACCGCTCTTGGACAGCGCGAAGGCCAGCTTGCTGCCGTCCGGCGAGAACGCCGGCGCACCGTTGTGGCGCGGGAACGAGGCGATCTGGCGGATGGCGCCGTTAGCCAGGGTCTGCACCACCAGCGCGGAACGGCCGCTCTCAAAGGTCACGTAAGCCAGTTTGCTGCCGTCCGGCGACCAGGCCGGGGACATCAGCGGCTCAGGCGAACGGTGCACCGTAAACTGGTTGTAACCGTCGTAATCCGCTACGCGCAGCTCATACGGGAATTTCCCGCCGTTGGTCTGCACGACGTAGGCGATACGGGTACGGAACGCGCCCTTGATGCCGGTCAGCTTCTCGAACACTTCGTCGCTGGCGGTATGGGCAGAATAACGCAACCACTGTTTGGTCACTTTATACTGATTCTGCGCCAATACGGTGCCCGGCGAACCCGAGGTGTCCACCAGCTGGTAGGAGATCAGGTAGCTGCCGTCGGCGCCAGGTTGAACCTGGCCGACAACCACGGCGTCGATGCCCAGCGCAGTCCAGGCCGCCGGAGTCACTTCAGACGCGGAGGTCGGTTGCTGCGGCATGCGCGCCACGTCGATCGGGTTGAATTTGCCGCTGTTACGCAGATCCGCGCCGACAATCTTGCCGATATCTTCCGGCGGCGTGCCTGGGCCCGCCCATTTAAACGGCACCACGCCAATCGGACGAGCGGAGTCGACCCCTTGGGTGATTTCAATGCGAACTTCCGCGTGCAGCACGGACGCCCACAGAATAAAAAAACCTAGCGCTACTCGAAATGCCTGCTTCATCTCATCTCCCTTATCCAGGCGGGATGCCTGCGATAAATTAGCAGAATTTTAACAAACCAACTTACGTAAAACTACATAATCCCTGTTGGTTACCTTAGTACATCCCTGTGATATCACTCAGTCAATCAACCGTTATTTCGGTTTGAATTCAAGGATAGAATTCTTAAAGTGCTGATAAACGGCATCGCTCGGCGGCTTCGGTATATGCGCCAACTTGGCGGCAGACACCGCGGCCTGACACAGAGCCGGATCGCCGCCCGCCGCTTGTACGCTTATCAGCAGGCCGTCCGGCGCCAGCTTGATACGCAGATCGCAGGTTTTGCCGGCGAACGAGCTGGCGTCATAGAACTTGCTCTGAATCGCCCCCTGAATTTGCCCCATATAACCACTGATATCCGCCCCGCTGGCCCCAGCCGTTTTGGCATTGCCCTGCCCGGCCGGTTTACCGTCGCCCTTCGATTTGGCACCGCCGCCTTTCGGCGCGTTCTTGCCGTCCGCCAGGCCACCAAACAGATCGTTGACCTCCTCCGATTGCTTCGCAGCCTCAGCGGCAGCCTTCTTCTTGGCGTCCGCGGCGGCTTTCTTGGCGGCAGCGGCTTTCTCTGCTGCAGCTTTCTTCTCGGCTTCCGCTGCGGCTTTTTTCTCGGCTTCAGCGGCCGCTTTCTTCTCCGCAGCTTCTGCGGCTTTTTGCTCTGCGGCGGCGGCCGCGGCTTTCTTCGCCTCTTCCGCCTGTTTCTTGGCGGCGGCAGCGGCGGCCGCTTCTTTCTTGGCTTCCGCTTCGGCTTTCTTCTGCGCGTCAGCCTGCGCTTTGGCTATCTTGTCCGCTTCAGCCTTCGCCTTCGCGGCGGCGGCCTCGGCGACCTTCTGTTGCTCTTTGGCCTTGGCTGCGGCGGCTTCCGCCGCTTTTTGCTGCTCGGCGGCCTGTTTCTGCTGCTCCGCCGCCTTCTGCTGTTGCTCAGCCTGCGCTTTGGCGTCCTGCGCGGCTTTCTCCTGCGCCGCCAAACGCTCTTTCTCCAGCTCTTTCAGGCGCTGCTGTTGCTCCGCCTGCTTCTGCTGAAGCTCTTCAGCCTGTTGCTCCGCCTTTTTCTGGCGCTGCTTTTCGGCACGCTGCGCATCGTTGCTCTGCTGCTGCTGGCGATTGTACTGCTCCACCACCGCGCCGGGATCGACCATCACCGCGCCCACCACGGTGCCATCACCGCCACCGCCGGCGCCCATGTCGACATTTTCCTGCAGCGATCCCCAAATCAGCAGGGCAATCAGTATGAAGTGCAGAACGACCGAAACAATAACGGCGCGGTTCAGCTTATCGTTTTGCTCAGTTGCCTTTACCAAAATAGATTCCCAAAAACTGGTGTTGCTTATACGGGGTTCCTGAGCCGCAGCGCAGGAACCGGGTTGCCGTTCGCCTTACGGTCAGATTGGCTGGGTCATCAGCCCCACGGAAGCCACGCCCGCCTGATGGAGAATATTCAATGCCTTGATAATCTCATCGTAAGGGACTTCCTTCGCACCGCCGATCAAAAAGACCGTTTTCGGGTTAGCCGCCAAACGCGACTTGGCTTCGGCCGCGACTTGCTCAGGCGGCAACAGCTCCATACGGTTGTGATCCACCACCAGGGTGTATTGACCTACGCCGGAAACCTCAAGGATCACCGGCGGATTGTCATCGCTGGACACCGTTTTGGAATCGGTGGCGTCCGGCAGGTCAACCTCCACGCTCTGCGTGATGATTGGCGCGGTTGCCATAAAGATCAGCAGCAGCACCAGCAACACGTCGAGCAGCGGAACGATGTTAATTTCGGACTTCAGCTCGCGCCGACTACGTCCACATACTCTCGCCATGCTACCTCCTACTTATTTGCTGTCGCTGGAGAAGGCCTGACGATGCAGAATAGCGGTGAACTCTTCCATAAAGTTGTCGTAATTCTGCTCAAGCTTGTTGACGCGCTGGTTGAGACGGTTATAGGCCATGACCGCCGGGATGGCGGCGAACAGACCGATCGCGGTGGCGATCAGCGCTTCGGCGATACCCGGCGCCACCATCTGCAGCGTGGCTTGCTTCACCGCGCCCAGCGCGATAAAGGCGTGCATGATCCCCCACACGGTGCCGAACAGGCCGATGTACGGGCTGATCGAACCGACGGTGCCGAGGAACGGAATATGGGTTTCCAGCGTTTCCAGCTCGCGATTCATCGAAATGCGCATCGCGCGCGACGCCCCTTCGATCACCGACTCCGGCGCATGGTTGTTGGCGCGGTGCAGGCGGGCGAACTCTTTGAAGCCGGAATGGAAGATCTGCTCGGAGCCGGTCAGGCTATCGCGACGCGCCTGACTTTCCTGGTACAGACGGGAAAGCTCGATACCGGACCAGAATTTGTCTTCAAAGGCTTCGGCGTCACGCGTCGCCGCATTGAGGATGCGGGTGCGCTGAATGATGATCGCCCAGGAGGCTACCGAGAAGCATATCAAAATCAACATGATAAGCTTAACCAGCAGGCTCGCCTTCAAGAATAAATCTAGGATGTTCATGTCAGTCACTGCTTAAACTCCGCGACAATAGACTTAGGAAGCGCTCTCGGCTTCATTTGGTGTGGATCAATACAGGCAATCAGGACATCTGCCTGGCTCAGTAGGGCCCCGTCAGAATTGACAATGCGTTGAGCAAACGTGAGAGAAGCCCCGCGCAGACAGGTGATTTCGCTCTGTACCTCCAGTTGCTCGTCGAGACGAGCCGGAGCCAGATAATCCACCGTCATGCGCCGGACGACAAAAGCGACTTGTTCACTGAGCAGCTGCTGTTGATGAAAGTTGTGCTGACGCAGCATCT
Organism: Serratia sp. MF1(2023); assembly: GCF_030954545.1. Taxonomy (NCBI): domain Bacteria; kingdom Pseudomonadati; phylum Pseudomonadota; class Gammaproteobacteria; order Enterobacterales; family Yersiniaceae; genus Serratia; species Serratia sp. MF1(2023). The sequence goes on from NZ_JAVHUX010000027.1 coordinate 6,483, forward strand.
CTGTGCGCGCTCTTTCAAAAAAGGCGACGTAGCGGGCGTGATAGACCACACCACTGGCATCGGTATCCTCGTAGTAAACGCGAACCGGCCATCGAAACAACGTATTACTCACTCTACTTCCCAGCAATGCAATTTAACGCTGCTACTATACGCAAGACGGATCGGGTTGGGAATGGGTTACAAGATGGGAATGAAAATAATTATGGGCCGTGAGGGCCCATAACATGGGGACATCGGGGAGATTATAAAGAAACGTAAAGTAATCCTGCGCACAAGATCACAATTGCGGGAAGCGGCGCGAAAAAGGCCCGCCAAATGCTGCGCTGCGGGCGGAATCCGAAACCGTGGATCACCCCGGCGCACACCGCCCAAATCAGCAGCAGCCCTTCCCAAATCTCCAGCGAGCTGGTTTTGGCGGCGAAACGCGTCGGATCCCAGAACACGCACCCCGCCAAAACCAACGCCAGCACCAGGGAAAGGGCCCGGATCGGGCCCTTGTCGGTGACAGCGTACAGCTTGTCAATCACGGACGAGCTCATCACTTACCGTCTTGCTGAGCTTTAGTCGCTTCGCTCTGCTCAAGCGCCAGCGCCGTGATGATGCCGAAGGCGCAGGCAAGAAGCGTTCCGAGAATCCAGGCAAAATACCACATGGTTTAGCTCCTTATCCTTAGTACAGCGAATGCTTGTTGTTTTCGATGTAGTTCTTGTCGAGGCGACCGAACATTTTGTAGTACGACCAGCTGGTGTACGCCAAAACGATAGGCACGAAGATCGCCGCCACGACGGTCATCACTTTCAGCGTCAACAGGCTCGACGTCGCGTCCCACATGGTCAGGCTGACGTTAGGCACGGTGCTGGACGGCATCACGAACGGGAACATGGTGACCCCGGCGGTGAGGATGACGCAGGCGATGGTCAGCGACGAGGTGACGAACGCCAGCGCGCCTTTCTCCAGACGCGAGAACAGGATGGTGAACAACGGCAGCACCACGCCCAGCGCAGGCAACGCCCACAGCAGCGGATACTTGTTGAAGTTGATCAGCCAGGCGCCGGCCTGATGCGCCACTTCTTTACGCAGCGGGTTGGATTCCGCCAGGGTGTCCAGCGCCGACGTCACGACGTAGCCGTCGATGCCTTTCACCAGCCACACGCCCGCCAGCAGGAAGCATACCGCCATGATCAGCGTCGCGATCTGCGCTGCGGCGCGTGACCGCAGGTGGATCTCGCCGGTGGTGCGCATCTGCAGGTAGGTCGCGCCCTGAGTGACCAGCATGGTCAGGCTGACCACGCCTGCCAACAGACCGAACGGATTCAGCAGTTGGAAGAAGTTGCCGGTGTAGAACAGACGCAGGTACTCGTCCACATGGAACGGCACGCCCTGCAGCAGGTTGCCGAACGCCACGCCGAACACCAATGCAGGCACGAAGGAACCGATGAAGATGCCCCAGTCCCACATGTTGCGCCAGCGGGTGCTCTCCAGCTTGGAACGGTAATCAAAACCGACCGGGCGGAAGAACAACGCCGCCAGCACCAGGATCATGGCGACGTAGAAGCCGGAGAAGGCCGCTGCGTAGACCATCGGCCAGGCGGCGAACAGCGCGCCGCCGGCGGTGATCAGCCACACCTGGTTACCGTCCCAGTGCGGGGCGATGGAGTTGATCATCACCCGGCGCTCGGTATCGGTTTTACCGATGATGCGCACCAGGATGCCGACGCCCATGTCGAAACCGTCGGTGACGGCGAAGCCGATCAGCAGTACGCCAACCAGCACCCACCAGATAAATCGCAGTACTTCATAGTCAAACATACGTGGACTCCTGTTTAGCGCGCTTCCTGCACGGCGGCAGTCGGTTGTTCAAAGTGGTAGCGGCCGGTTTTCAGGCTGCTTGGACCCAGACGCGCAAACTTGAACATCAGGTACATTTCAGCCACCAGGAACAGGGTGTACAAGCCGCAAATCAGCCCCATCGAGAACAGAATGTCGCCCGCGGTCAGCGAAGAGTTGGCGACTGCGGTCGGCAGCACCTCACCAATCGCCCACGGTTGACGGCCGTATTCCGCCACGAACCAGCCGGCTTCCACCGCGATCCACGGCAGCGGCAGGCCATACAGCGCCGCACGCAACAGCCATTTTTTCTGGCCGATGCGGCCGCGCACCACGCTCAGGAAGGACAGGCCGATAATCAGCAGCATCAGCACGCCACAGGCCACCATGATGCGGAAGGCGAAGTACAGCGGCGCCACGCGTGGAATGGAGTCCTTGGTCGCCTGCTGGATCTGCGCTTCCGTCGCGTCGCTGACGTTCGGGGTATAACGCTTCAGCAGCATGCCGTAGCCCAAGTCTTGCTTGGTTTTGTTGAATTCCGCACGCACCGCAGGATCGGTATTGCCGCCGCGCAGCTCTTCCAGCAGCTGGTAGGCTTTCATGCCGTTGCGGATGCGCACTTCATGTTGCGCCAGTAGATCTTTCAGGCCGGTGACCTGAGTGTCCGTGGAGCGGGTGGCGATCAGGCCAAGCGCATACGGGATCTGAATAGAGAAGGAGTTTTCCATCTTGTCCTGATCGGGAATGCCGAACAGGGTGAAGGACGCCGGCGCCGGCTGGGTATCCCACTCCGCTTCGATAGCGGCCAGTTTGGTTTTCTGCACGTCGCCCATTTCGTAACCGGATTCATCACCCAGAACGATAACGGACAGAATGGCAGCCATGCCGAAGCTGGCGGCGATGGCGAAGGAGCGCTTGGCGAAGGCGATGTCGCGGCCCTTCAGCAGATAGTAGGAGCTGATGCCCAGCACGAACATGGCGCCGGTGGTGTAACCTGCAGCCACGGTGTGAACGAATTTCACCTGCGCAACCGGGTTAAGCACCAGCTCGGAGAAGCTGACCATCTCCATGCGCATGGTTTCGAAGTTGAAATCCGACGCGATCGGGTTCTGCATCCAGCCGTTGGCGACCAGGATCCACAGCGCGGACAGGTTGGAGCCGAGGGCCACGAACCAGGTTACCGCCATGTGCTGCACCTTGCTCAGACGATCCCAGCCGAAGAAGAACAGGCCGACCAGCGTCGATTCAAGGAAGAACGCCATCAGACCTTCGATAGCCAGTGGGGCCCCGAAGATGTCGCCGACGTAATGAGAGAAATACGACCAGTTGGTCCCGAACTGGAACTCCATGGTCAAACCGGTGGCCACACCCAGAGCAAAGTTAATCGCAAATAACTTTCCCCAGAATTTGGTCATGTCTTTATAGATTTGTTTGCCAGACAGGACATATACCGTTTCCATAATTGCCAGCAAGAACGCCATACCGAGCGTTAATGGGACAAATAAGAAATGGTACATCGCCGTTAAAGCAAACTGTAAGCGCGACAGTTCGACAATATCAAACATCTTGACTCCTTGCTCCTCGCAGGAAGACTCCGACACGCGGTTATCGGCACGCTTCTTTCAAAGCCGCCAGTAACGCCCCGCAGTGAATGCCCTTAAACACAACAAATTTGATCCAGCTTCTCCGCTTTCAACCGCACACTCGGCCAATAGCCCCTCGGGCCGTCGACAAGCACGCCACTGAAAACCGACAACGGGTAACAAATGCAACAAGATCAACCATCCATAATCACAACATGGATGATACTCGCCCAATCCCACACAATAAATAGGTTTTTACGTGACGTGGGTTAGACTTTTGGTTACAGGTCAAATCTTAGCCGAAAGAGGTACTTCGGGCTAATTTGATCTGAGACAATTTAAGCCTATCCGCATCTTATTTCCATATTCATCAGCACATTTCGCATAATTTTCTTAGGGTCATGTTGCGCAATGGTTTAATTGTTTTTTAATGATATTTTTGTGTTAAATAAATGTAATTTAAAAGAGCCGCCATTGTATTATTACGCGCTTATTATGCGACATAATTAACCTTTTATTTCCAATAAGCCGTGACAGTGATAGCAGTCACAAAACAACAAATCTCTCTCCAATATTAGTCTATTTCTCGCGATGGGATCGTAAAGGTTGCGATTTTGTAGCAGAATGACCACTTATGTTAAAATTGCATTGAGTGACAATAACTTATGAAAAAAATCATCTTTGCCTCTGTCTTGGGACTCTCGGGAAACGCCATGGCCGCCGAAACGGTAAATATCACCCTGCTGGGCACCTCCGATCTGCACGGCACCTTCGTGCCTTGGGACTACGCCAGCGACACGGAAAATCTGGCGGGCAGCCTGAGCCAGATAGCCACCCAGGTCAAAAAGGTGCGCGCCGAGCAGCCCAACCTGATCCTAGTGGACGCCGGCGACACCATTCAGGGCAACTTCGTCGAAACCTTCAAGCATGAGGCCGTCAGCCCGATGATGCTGGGCCTCAACGCGCTCAATTATGACGTCTGGGTGATGGGCAACCACGAGTTCGACTTCGGCCTGCCGGTGCTGGCTACGCCGCTCAAGCAGTTCAAGGGCGCGGCGCTGGCGGGAAATATCGTCTGGGACAACGGCAAGCCCTATCTGCCGGCCTACACCATCGTCGAACGCCAGGGCGTGAAGATCGGCATTATCGGCATGGACACGCCGATGACCGCGGAATTCGCCAAGGGCACCGATCGCATCAAAGGGCTGAACTTCACCGATCCGGTGCAGGCGGTGAAGCAGGTCATCAGGCAAATCGACGGCCAGGTCGACGCCATCGTGCTGGTGGCGCATATGGGCATCGACAATGAGAACCAGCGCCCCGGCACCGGCGTGGCCGACATCGCCAACGCCAACCCGGAGCTGGCGGCGATCGTCGCCGGCCATATGCATGTGAAGATCGACAAAGCGGTGGTTAACGGCGTCATCATCACCGAGCCGGATAAATACGGCCGCGCGCTGTCGCGCATCGATCTGCAGTTTGAACGCCGCGACGGCAAATTCACGCTGATCGACAAAAACAGCTACACCTACCCCATCAAGGGGATGACGCCGGACAGCGCCATGCAGGCTCTCTACCAGCCGTACCATGACATTTTGCGCGCCAATGCCAACCGGGTCGTGGCGAAGCTGAGCGGCAGCGATCTGGTGCCCGCCGACGAATTCCGCGGCATTCCCCAGGTGCACGTGCAGGATACCGGCATCAGCGCGCTGTTCCAGCAGGCCGCCCGCCACTATGCGCCGCTGGCGCAGGTGATCGCCCTGCAGATCGACAACGATCGCGCCAAACTGGACGTCGGCGACATCAAGGCCAAGGATATCGCCTTTAACTACCAATACGCCGGCGGCGAGATCACCGTGTATCAGCTCAACGGCAAAGCGCTTAAACGCTACATGGAGTGGTCCGCCGACTATTTCAATCAGCTGCAGCCGGGCGACGTCACCTACAGCTTTAACCCGGCGCGGCGATCGTCCAAATATTCCACCAACGATTTCTTCGACGGCGTCACTTACACCATCGATCTGCGCCAACCCACCGGCGCGCGCATTGTCGATCTGCGCCTGACGGACGGCACGCCGGTCACCGACGATATGCCGATCCGTCTGGGCATGAACAGTTACCGCATGGGCCACCTGACGCAAAAGGGTGGCGCGCTGGGGGGGCAATCCTTCCCGGTGCTGTTCGACAGCAAAGCGCAATACGGTGAAGAAGAAGGCACCATTCGCCACCTGACCCTGCGCTACCTGACGGAGGTGAAACACGGCCAGTATCAGGGCGTGGCGCCGCGGCGCTGGAAGCTGGTCGGCATGGAGGGTTACGAACCGCAGCGGGCGATCGTCAAACGGCTGCTCAATGAGGGCGTTATCCAGGTACCGACCACCGACGACGGCCGCTACACCAACGTCGCGTCGATCAACGTCAAAAACGCGCTGTTCCGCAACGCCGACGATTACCGCGCCTCCCTCACCTCGCTGGAGCAACAGCGCCAAGCCGCCGTGGATCCGGTGCAACAGCGCCGCCTGCAGGATCGGATCGCGCTGATCAAGGCGCTCAACGACTTCTGATCGTCGCCCATAAAAAAGGCCACCCAATGGGTGGCCAAACATGTCGAGATAGTGTTATTTCGTACTAAATGCTTAGCGCTTCAGCACCGCTTTTACCGCGTCGCCGATGTCCGCCAGGCTGCGAACGGTTTTCACGCCCGCCGCTTCCAGCGCAGCAAACTTCTCGTCCGCCGTGCCTTTGCCGCCTGCGATGATGGCGCCCGCGTGACCCATACGCTTGCCTTTCGGCGCGGTTACGCCGGCGATGTAGCCGACAACCGGTTTGGTGACGTGTTCTTTGATGTAAGCTGCCGCTTCTTCTTCAGCGCTGCCGCCGATCTCACCGATCATCACGATCGCTTCGGTCTGCGGATCCTGCTGGAACATCTTCAGGATATCGATGAAGTTGGAGCCCGGGATCGGGTCGCCGCCGATGCCCACGCAGGTGGATTGGCCCAGACCGGCATCGGTGGTTTGTTTCACCGCTTCATAGGTCAGGGTGCCGGAGCGGGAAACGATGCCCACTTTGCCCGGCAGGTGGATGTGGCCAGGCATGATGCCGATTTTGCACTCGCCTGGGGTGATCACACCAGGGCAGTTCGGCCCGATCATGCGCACGCCGGCTTCGTCCAGCTTCACTTTCACGGTCAGCATGTCCAGGGTCGGGATGCCTTCGGTGATGGTGATGATCAGTTTGATACCGGCATCGATCGCTTCCAGGATGGAGTCTTTGCAGAACGGCGCTGGAACGTAGATCACCGAGGCAGTGGCGCCGGTCGCTTCAACCGCTTCGCGCACGGTGTTGAACACCGGCAGGCCCAGGTGCTGAGTGCCGCCTTTGCCCGGGGTTACGCCGCCAACCATTTTGGTGCCGTAAGCGATAGCTTGTTCGGAGTGGAAAGTCCCCTGGCTACCGGTGAAGCCCTGGCAAATTACTTTGGTGTTCTTATCGATTAAAATGGACATTATTTACCCTCCACTGCTGCAACAACTTGCTGAGCCGCATCAGTCAGGCTGGTCGCAGCAATGATATTCAGGCCGCTGTCCGCCAGTTTCTTGGCGCCCAGTTCGGCGTTGTTCCCTTCCAAGCGCACCACCACCGGGACGTTAACGCCCACTTCGGCCACTGCGCCGATGATGCCGTCGGCGATCAGATCGCAACGTACGATACCACCGAAGATGTTAACCAGAACCGCTTTCACCTTGTCGTCGGACAGGATGATTTTGAACGCTTCGGTCACGCGCTCTTTGGTCGCGCCGCCGCCAACGTCCAGGAAGTTGGCCGGTTCGCCGCCGTGCAGTTTAACGATGTCCATGGTGCCCATCGCCAGGCCGGCGCCGTTAACCATGCAGCCGATGTTGCCGTCGAGGGCAACGTAGTTCAGCTCCCACTGAGCCGCACGGGATTCGCGCTCGTCTTCCTGGGAAGGGTCACGCATTTCACGCAGTTCCGGCTGGCGGAACAGGGCATTGCCGTCGGCGCCCAGTTTGCCGTCCAGACACACCAGATCGCCCTGCTTGGTGATCACCAGCGGGTTGATCTCAACCATCGCCAGGTCACGCTCCAGGAACAGCGTCGCCAGGCCCATGAAGATCTTGGCGAACTGGCTGACTTGCTTACCGGTCAGGCCCAGTTTGAAGGCCAGCTCACGGCCCTGATAAGGCTGTGGACCCGCCAGCGGATCGATGGTCATTTTGTGGATCAGTTCTGGGGTTTCTTCCGCCACCTTCTCGATTTCCACGCCGCCTTCGGTAGACGCCATGAACACGATGCGACGGGTCGCACGGTCTACGACGGCGCCCAGGTACAGTTCTTTATCGATGTCGGTCGCCGCTTCTACCAGGATCTGGTTAACCGGCTGGCCCAGCGCGTCAGTCTGGTAAGTCACCAGACGCTTGCCCAACCAGGCTTCCGCGAAGGCACGGATATCTTCTTTGCTGTTGACGACTTTAACGCCGCCCGCTTTACCGCGGCCGCCAGCATGAACCTGACATTTCACCACCCACGGGCCGGAGCCGATTTTGGATGCGGCTTCTTCTGCTTCACGCGGAGTGGTACAGGCGTAACCGGTCGGTGCCGGCATGCCATACCGAGCAAACAGCTGTTTTGCCTGATATTCGTGTAAATTCATGATGTTCTATCCATTCAGTTCTGAAGGTTTTTAGCCGGACCATTATTACGCGGTAAACCGCATGGTTTTCCGGCCACATAGCACAGAGTGCGGGCGCGGCATGCCGCGCCCGGCAAGGGTTACTAGACGTCCAGCAGCAGACGAGCCGGATCTTCCAGCATCTCTTTGACCGTCACCAGATAACCGACGGATTCTTTACCGTCGATCAGGCGGTGGTCATAAGACAGCGCCAGATACATCATCGGCTGGATCACCACCTGACCATTGACCGCCATTGGGCGATCTTTGATGGCGTGCATGCCCAGGATGGCGCTCTGCGGCGGGTTGATGATCGGGGTGGACATCAGCGAGCCGAATACGCCGCCGTTGGTAATGGTGAAGTTACCGCCGGTCAGCTCTTCCACGGTCAGTTTGCCGTCGCGGCCCTTAACGGCCAGCTCTTTGATTTTCTTCTCGATGTCAGCCATGCTCATGGCGTCTACATCGCGCAGTACCGGCGTCACCAGGCCGCGCGGGGTCGAAACCGCGATGCTGATGTCGAAGTAGTTGTGGTAAACCACGTCGGAACCGTCGATCGACGCGTTCACTTCCGGGAAGCGCTTCAGTGCTTCAACCACCGCCTTGATGTAGAAGGACATGAAGCCCAGACGCACGCCGTGGCGCTTCTCGAAGGCTTCGCCGTACTGCTTGCGTAGATCCATGATCGGCTGCATGTTGATTTCGTTGAAGGTGGTCAGCATCGCGGTGCTGTTCTTCGCTTCCAGCAGACGCTCGGCGACGCGTTTGCGCAGGCGAGTCATCGGCACGCGTTTTTCGCTGCGGCCGGCCAGAGCAGGCTGCGGTGCGGCTTCAGCGGTGGCGGCCGGTTTGGCGGCGGCACCGCCTTTGGCCAGGTGCGCTTCCACGTCTTCACGCGTGATGCGGCCACCCACGCCGGTGCCTTTGATGGTGCCGGCATCGAGATCGTGTTCGGCGATCAGGCGGCGAATCGCCGGGCTGAGCGCGTCATTGCTTTCTTCTTCCAGGCTCGCGGTAGCGCGCTGTGCAGGCGTGGCTTCTTTCTCCTGGCTCTTCTCAGCGGTCGGCTTGCCGGAGCTGTCGCCCGGACGGATGCGGCCGAGCAGCTGGCGAGACAGTACGGTCGCGCCCTCTTCTTCCACGATAGCATCGAGAATGCCCGCTTCACTGGCCGGCACTTCCAACACCACTTTGTCGGTTTCGATTTCAACCAGGACTTCATCACGCTGCACGCTGTCGCCCGGTTTTTTGTGCCAGGTGGCTACGGTCGCATCGGCAACCGATTCAGGAAGGTCAGGAACCAGAATATCTACGCTACTCATTTAGCTTTCCCTTAAGTTTTTTATCATCTGCTTGCCGGCCCCTCGGCCGGCAAGCGAGCGAACATTAGTCAATATTCAGCGCGTCGTTCACCAGAGCCTGCTGCTGCTTCTGGTGTACGGACATATAGCCCACCGCCGGAGAAGCGGAGGCCGGACGTCCTGCGTAACGTAAAGAAGCCCCGAACGGCACCACTTCACGGAAGTTGTGTTGGCTGCAGTACCAGGCGCCCTGGTTCAGCGGCTCTTCCTGACACCAGACGAAATCATGCACGTGCGAGTATTGCTCCAGCACGGCCTGCACGGCCTGATGCGGGAACGGATACAGCTGCTCGATACGCACGATAGCCACGTCTTTCTGCTCGTTCTTGCGACGCTGTTCCAGCAGGTCGTAGTAGACCTTGCCGGAGCACAGCACGACGCGCTTGACCGCTTTCGGATCCAAGTCGTCGATCTCGCCGATCGCCGGCAGGAAGGTGCCGTTGGCCAGTTCGTCCAGCGAAGAAATCGCCAGCGGGTGACGCAGCAGCGACTTCGGCGACATCACCACCAGCGGGCGGCGCATACCGCGCAGCGCCTGACGGCGCAGCATATGGTAAACCTGCGCCGGCGTGGACGGGACGCACACCTGCATGTTCTGCTCTGCGCACAGCTGCAGATAGCGTTCCAGACGTGCGGAAGAGTGCTCTGGGCCCTGGCCTTCATAGCCGTGCGGCAGCAGCATCACCAGGCCGCACATACGGCCCCATTTTTGCTCGCCGGAGCTGATGAACTGGTCGATAACGACCTGCGCGCCGTTGGCGAAGTCACCGAACTGCGCTTCCCAGATGGTCAGCGTGCGCGGTTCCGCCGTGGCGTAGCCGTATTCGAACGCCAGCACCGCCTCTTCGGACAGCACGGAGTCCCAGACCTTGAATTCGCCCTGGCCGCTGTGGATGTTCGCCAGCGGAACGTAGACCGAACCGTTTTTCTGGTTGTGCACCACCGCGTGACGGTGGAAGAAGGTACCGCGGCCGGCGTCTTCGCCGGAGATGCGGATTGGAATGCCTTCATCCGCCATGGTGGCGTAGGCCAGCGTTTCGGCGGCGCCCCAGTCGAACGGCTTGTTGCCCGCTGCCATCTCGGCGCGGTCCGCGTAGATTTTCGCCACGCGCGACTGCATTTCGATCGCTTCCGGCACGGTGCTGATGCGGCGGCCCAGCTCCTGCAGGCGCTTCATCTCAACCTTGCTCGGGTACTCTTCGTCCCACTCGTGGTTCAGGTACGGTGACCAGGTGAAGGAGTGCAGGTTCATCGGACGCCACTCTTCAACCACGCAATCGCCGCGGTCGAGCGCGTCGCGGTACAGGTTGACCATTTCCGTGGCATCTTCCAGGCTGGCCACGTTCTGTTCGGTCAGAACGTCAGCGTAGATTTTGCGCGGCGTAGGGTGTTTCTTGATCTTCTGATACATCACCGGCTGGGTGGCGCTCGGCTCGTCGGCCTCGTTGTGCCCATGGCGACGGTAGCAAACCAGATCGATCATCACGTCACGCTTAAAGGTGTTACGGAAATCCAACGCCAGGCGGGTGACGAAGGCCACGGCCTCCGGATCGTCCGCATTGACGTGGAAGATCGGTGCCTGAACCATTTTGGCGATGTCGGTGCAGTATTCGGTAGAGCGCGCATCCAGCGGGTTGGAGGTGGTGAAACCAACCTGGTTGTTGATGACGATACGCACGGTGCCGCCCACTTCGTAGCCGCGAGCCTGAGACATGTTCAGGGTTTCCTGAACCACGCCCTGGCCGGTGATGGCGGCGTCGCCGTGAATGGTGATCGGCAGCACCATGTTGCTGCGCGCTTCGTCCAAGCGATCGCGACGGGCGCGAACCGAGCCCATGACCACCGGGCTGACGATCTCCAGGTGCGACGGGTTGAACGCCAGCGCCAGGTGAACCATGCCGCCTTCGGTTTCGACGTCGGAAGAGAAGCCCTGGTGGTATTTCACGTCACCGGTGCCGAGGTGTTCTTTATGCTTGCCGGCAAATTCGTCGAACAGGTCGGCCGGCTTTTTGCCCAGCACGTTGATCAGCACGTTCAGACGACCGCGGTGGGCCATGCCCAACACCACTTCGCGCGTGCCGTTCTTACCTGCGTGGCGCACCATCTCTTTCAGCATCGGCACCAGCGCGTCTCCGCCTTCCAGCGAGAAGCGTTTGGCACCCGGGAATTTGGCGCCCAGGTAACGTTCCAGGCCTTCCGCCGCGGTCAGCTCGTTCAGGAAACGGCGTTTTTCGTCGGCGGTAAAGCTGGCGCGCCCCACCACCGACTCGATGCGCTGTTGGATCCAGCGTTTCTCTTCGGTGTTGGTGATGTGCATGTACTCAGCGCCGATCGAGCCGCAATAGGTCTGCTTCAGCGCGGCGTACAGATCGCCCAGCTTCATGGTTTCTTTGCCGATGGCGAAAGAGCCCACGTTGAAGGTTTCCTGGAAATCGGCTTCGGTCAGGTTGTGGTAAGCGGGATCAAGGTCAGGAACTTGCTCGCGCTGCCACAGGCCGAGCGGATCGAGGTTGGCATGCTGATGCCCGCGGAAGCGGAAGGCGTTGATCAGCTGCAGTACCTTGACCTGTTTGGCGTCGGTTTCCGGATCGGTGATGGTGGTATTGTAGCGCGCGGAGTCTTTCGCCAGGCGGCGGAAGTAATCGCGCGTTTGAGAGTGAAGCTGATCGGGTTTGACACCCGCGGTTGGTAGCTGTTGAAAAATGGAACGCCAGCTATCTTCAACGGAACCCGGATCGGTTAAGAAGTCTTCATAGAGCTGCTCTATGTAAGACTGGTTCGCGCCCGCCAGATAGGAGGAATCCAGCCAGGCCTTCATTGCGCCGTTCTGCATCATGATCCCTTAAGCTTTGAAGCTTTAGTTTTCGCCGTGGTTAACATAATTACCGTGATGAATACGGTTTGCCGTAAAACGGTTCACTCGACGTACTTGCGGCCATGACGGCCCGATACGTTCTGTTATGGACCTTGCGGTCCCTTACAAGGAACCTCTAAAAACCGGCGGAAGAACCAGGCTGCATAGCGCCGCAGCCGCGGGTCAGTTTTTAGAGGTTCCCTCCCCTATGGGATGTGCGCCGGAAAAGAGCCCGGCGCAGCATCTCATTCCGTTTATGCGCCGCGTTGCAGCAGCATGGACTTGATATGCCCGATAGCACGCGTCGGGTTCAAGCCTTTAGGACATACACTGACACAATTCATAATGCTATGGCAGCGGAAAACACTAAAAGCGTCGTCCAGATCATCTAAACGTTCTTGCGTTTCCGTGTCACGGCTGTCGATCAGGAAGCGATACGCCGCCAACAGACCGGCAGGCCCGATGAACTTGTCCGGGTTCCACCAGAACGATGGGCAAGAGGTCGAGCAGCAGGCGCACAGAATGCACTCGTACAGACCGTCCAGCTTGGCGCGCTGCTCCGGCGACTGCAGGTGCTCGCGCGCCGGCGGGTTCTTGCCGTCGTTCAGCAGGTATGGCTTGATCTTTTCATACTGGGTGTAGAACTGGCCCATATCCACCACCAGATCGCGCACCACCGGCAGGCCCGGCAGCGGACGGATCACGATCTTGCCGTTGCCTTTGCGCAGCGACGAAATCGGGGTGATGCACGCCAGGCCGTTTTTACCGTTCATGTTCAGGCCATCGGAACCGCACACGCCTTCGCGGCATGAGCGACGGAACGACAGGGTCGGGTCTTTTTCTTTCAGCTGGATCAACGCATCCAGCAGCATCATGTCGCGACCTTCTTCCGCTTCCAGGGTGTAATCCTGCATGTGCGGCGCGTCATCGACATCCGGGTTGTAGCGATAAATGGAAAATTCGAGTTTCATCTGTCGATCTCCGCAATTAGTAAGAACGCACTTTCGGCGGGAATGCCGGGCGCAGCTTCGGTTGCATGTTCACTTCACGACGCGTCATGCTTTCCGATTGCGGCAGATACAGCGAATGGCACAGCCAGTTGGCGTCATCGCGTTCCGGGTAGTCGAAGCGGCTGTGTGCGCCGCGGCTCTCGGTACGGAAGTTGGCCGACACGGCGGTGGAATACGCGGTCTCCATCAGGTTATCCAACTCCAGGCACTCGATGCGCTGGGTGTTGAACTCGCTGGAGGTATCGTCCAGGCGTGCGTTCTTCAGACGTTCACGGATCACTTTCAGTTCTTCCAGGCCCTTGGCCATCGCATCGCCTTCGCGGAATACCGAGAAGTTGTGCTGCATGCAAGACTGCAGCGCTTTGCGAATTTCGACCGGGTCTTCGCCGGAACGGGTGTTGTTCCAACGGTTCAGACGATCCAGCGAGGCTTCCACGTCGGAGTCGCTGGCGTCACGGCTCACGCCCTGCTCTTCCAGCGATTCCTGCAGGTGCATGCCGGCGGAACGGCCGAACACCACCAGGTCGAGCAGCGAGTTGCCGCCCAAGCGGTTGGCTCCGTGCACCGATACGCAGGCGATTTCGCCCACCGCGAACAGCCCCGGGATCACCACGTCTTCGCCTTTCTCGTTCACGGTCAGCGCCTGGCCGGTCACCTTGGTCGGAATGCCGCCCATCATATAGTGACAGGTCGGGATAACCGGGATCGGCTCTTTCACCGGATCGACGTGCGCAAAGGTGCGGGACAGTTCCAGAATGCCCGGCAGACGGGATTCCAGCACCTCTTTACCCAGGTGATCCAGCTTCAGCTTGGCGTGCGGCCCCCAAGGACCGTCGCAGCCGCGGCCTTCGCGGATTTCGATCATGATCGAACGGGCAACCACGTCGCGGCCCGCCAGATCTTTGGCGTTCGGCGCATAACGCTCCATGAAGCGCTCGCCGTGTTTGTTCAGCAGGTAACCGCCTTCGCCGCGGCAGCCTTCGGTCACCAGCACGCCCGCGCCGGCGATGCCGGTCGGGTGGAACTGCCACATTTCCATGTCCTGCACCGGCACGCCGGCGCGCAGCGCCATGCCGACACCGTCACCGGTGTTGATGTGGGCGTTGGTGGTGGACTGGTAAATACGGCCTGCGCCGCCGGTCGCCAGCACGGTGGCCTTGGCTTTGAAGTAAACCACTTCACCGGTTTCGATGCAGATAGCCGTGGTGCCGACCACCGCGCCGTCCTGGTTTTTCACCAGATCGAGCGCATACCACTCGGAGAAGATGGTGGTGTGGTTTTTCAGGTTCTGTTGGTACAGGGTGTGCAGCAGCGCGTGGCCGGTACGGTCGGCTGCGGCTGCGGTACGCGCCGCCTGCTCGCCGCCGAAGTTCAGCGACTGGCCGCCGAACGGGCGCTGATAGATGCGGCCGTCGTCCAGACGAGAGAACGGCAGGCCCATGTGTTCCAGTTCCAGAATCGCTTCCGGACCGGTTTTACACATATATTCGATGGCGTCCTGGTCACCGATATAGTCGGAACCTTTCACCGTGTCGTACATATGCCATTCCCAGTTGTCCTCGTGGCTGTTGCCGAGCGCGACGGTGATGCCGCCCTGTGCGGACACGGTATGGGAACGGGTCGGGAAAACTTTGGACAGCAGGGCACAGGTCGAGCCCGCTTGGGAAATTTGCAGCGCGGCACGCATGCCCGCACCGCCGGCGCCGATTACGACGGCATCAAACTCTCTGACTGGCAGTTTCATTTAAGCACCCCACACTACGATTGTTCCGTACAGTAAATAGACCAGCAACGCGACCACGACAGCCAGCTGCAACACCAGGCGAACCGCCAGCGGCTTGACGTAGTCCGTCAGCACCTGCCACAGCCCGATCCAGGCGTGCACCAGAATCGACAGCAAGGTCAGCAGAGTGAACACTTTCGTAATGGAAGTGGCGAAGAAACCGCGCCAGATGTCATAAGTGAGTTCCGGAGCCGTGACGAAGAAGCCCAGGATATACAGGACGTAAAGGGTGATGATGATAGCGGAAGCGCGCAGCAGCAGCCAATCGTGCACGCCGTTGCGCCCTAATGCAGAAACGTTGTTTACCATACGAGGACTCCAGCCAGAACTGACAGCACGACGGTCAGGCCGATCGCCACCTGGGCGGAACGGGTACCGGCGGCCAAACTCTCTTCGATGTAGCCAAAATCCATTAACAAGTGACGGATGCCACCGCAAATGTGATAGGCCAGCGCCGTGAGGATGCCCCAGAATATGAATTTGACGATAAAGCTATTCATGATGGCGGCCGCCTGCAGGAACCCCTCTTGGGAAGAGAGTGACAGGCCCAGCAGCCAGAGGAGGATACCCACGGCAACGAAGGTAATTACGCCAGAGACTCGGTGTAAGATAGACGCTATCGCAGTTACGGGGAACCGGATCGTTTGCAGATCCAAGTTGACAGGTCGTTGTTTTTTCACGTATTTGCCCACACAGCTCTTATTATTTTCCTTCCTCCGGGCCTGGGCGGGGATCAGACAGCGTTAAGAGCCTAAAACCCTTACACGTCACGCGCTCAAACATCAACATCCTCTGTGCTCAAACGGCGCGCATTTATAACGCTGGGTGCTCCTACTTCAGGGTAATCCGGAGACCTGGCGGCAGTATAGGAGGATCACATTCTGATTACAATTCTCATACAACCGCTTTGATAACATTTCCCCCGAACAGTGATTCAGATCACGAATTTCACAATTAGTGCAAAATTAATTATCTGATTTGACAAGAGATCAACATTTCCATTACATATAGGGGCACAAACGGTCCTATGATGCGCTATGGGTCAGCAGATACACTTCCCCCCGGGTTCGAGTTGTGCAACAGTGTATTTGACGAACCTATCCCAATAGCCGTTGTTTCCCGCTCGATTTTGCCGGCGTCAAAAAGCAAATAAAGCAAATAAAAACAGATTATTGGGATAGGTTCACATCTCTTCGAACAGCTCATAGGTAAGATTAACAGACTATAACGAATTACTATGAATCGTTAACAACTGGTCACCCGTCTCGTTCGCCTGGTCAGCACTCTGTACCCTACCCGCGCACAGTTGCGCAGTCGCTCACAGAGTTAGCGTCCGCACCATTTTTTTGCGGGCAACCTGCAGAGATTTAAGGTATTTCAGTTGTTAGTGGTTTTTAAAATAAGGCGCTAAGGAGACAGTAAATGACTGATAAGAAAGCGACGCTAACCATTAACGACAGCGAAGCTCCGATCGAACTGGGCGTATTGACACCGACACTGGGCCCCGATGTCCTCGATGTCCGCGCTCTGGGTTCCAAAGGTTATTTCACATTTGATCCCGGCTTTACCTCCACCGCTTCTTGCGAATCCAAGATTACCTTCATCGACGGCGACAAAGGCGTGCTGCTGCACCGCGGCTTCCCTATCGAGCAGCTGGCGAAAGAATCTTCCTACCTGGAAGTGTGCTACATCCTGCTCTACGGCGAGACCCCAACGCCGGAAGAGTTCGAGACCTTCAAGACCACCGTCACCCGCCACACCATGATCCACGACCAGATCACCCATCTGTTCCGTGGCTTCCGTCGCGACTCGCACCCGATGGCGGTGCTGTGCGGCGTGACCGGCGCGCTGGCGGCGTTCTACCACGATGCGCTGGACGTCAACAACGAGCGTCACCGTGAAATCACCGCGTTCCGCCTGCTGTCCAAAATGCCGACCGTGGCGGCGATGTGCTACAAATACTCCCTGGGCCAGCCGTTCGTTTACCCGCGCAACGATCTGTCCTATGCCGGCAACTTCCTGCACATGATGTTCGCCACCCCGTGCGAAGAGTACGTGGTGAACCCGGTGTTGGAACGCGCCATGGACCGCATCCTGATCCTGCACGCCGACCATGAGCAGAACGCCTCTACCTCTACCGTGCGCACCGCCGGCTCTTCCGGCGCCAACCCGTTCGCCTGCATCGCGGCCGGCATCGCTTCCCTGTGGGGGCCGGCACACGGCGGCGCCAACGAAGCGGCGCTGAAAATGCTGGAAGAGATCAAGACCGTCGAGCACATTCCGGAATTCATCAAGCGCGCCAAGGACAAGAACGACTCCTTCCGCCTGATGGGCTTCGGCCACCGCGTGTACAAGAACTACGATCCGCGCGCTACCGTGATGCGCGAGACCTGTCACGAAGTGCTGAAAGAGCTGAACAAGAAAGACGACAACCTGCTGCAGGTCGCGATGGAGCTGGAACACATCGCGCTGAACGACCCGTACTTCATCGAGAAGAAACTGTACCCGAACGTCGACTTCTACTCCGGCATCATCCTGAAGGCGATGGGTATTCCTTCTTCCATGTTCACCGTGATCTTCGCCATCGCGCGCACCATCGGCTGGATCGCCCACTGGAACGAAATGCACGACGAAGGCATCAAAATTGCCCGTCCGCGTCAGCTGTACACCGGCTATGCCGAACGCGATTTCAAATCCCAGCTGAAAAACAAGTAAGCCGCTTTCCCGGCTGAAACCGCACAGCGCCGCCCCTTCGGGCGGCGTTTTTTTTTTGGTTATTTCTGGCAGCCCGGGCACCAATAAAACGGCCGCGACGATAGCTCGGTACGCACGATCATCTCACCGCAGCGTTCGCAGGGCTCGCCGCTGCGATGAAACACCTTGAAGCGAAACAGCGCGCCGTGATGCCGGTTGTCATCCGCCTGCCCGCGCGTCTGGTAGGAAAGGCGCGGCACTGCCAGCAATGCTTCCGCCAGGCGGCGCAGCGCTTCCGGCGGCAGATCCTGCGGTTTGTGCTGCGGTGCCAGTTCGGCCTGCCACAGGATTTCGGCGCGCAGATAATTGCCCAATCCGGCGAGAAACGCCTGGTCGAGCAGCATGCCGCCCAGCTGCCGGCGGCAAAAACGCGGCGTCAGCAACCGCTCCTCCACATCGTCTACCGTCAGCGACATGTCCAACACGTCGGGGCCGATGCGTTGCAAAAACGGGTGTTGCTCTATCTCCTCGCGCGGCCCGACGGTAATGTCGGAAGCGCTGTAGAGCAATATCGCGCTGCGGGCGGTTTCCAGCCGCACCCGCAGATCGCGCCTGGTCTCCGGCGTCTCCCCGGCCGCCGCCACTTTCCACACGCCATACAGCTGGTTGTAGCTGTACATCGTCAGCCCGTTGGAGAAATGGGTCAGCAGCGCCTTGCCGCGCGGCTCGATGGCGACGATGCGCTCGCCGAGCAGACGCTGGCGATAGTGTTTCAGCTGGGGAAAAGCGAAATCGACGGCGGTCAACGGCTGATCGATCACCGCCGCCGCCAGTTTGTCCGCCGCCCGGCGAATCTCCGGTCCTTCCGGCATAGACCACTCCTTACGTAGACCCGGCGCAGCCCGATGCGCCGGGGATTTTCTTGATTAATGCGTCGCGCCGCCCACCACTTTCAGATCGTGCTCCACCTGCAAAGCGATGGAAACGGCCAGCTCCAATGCAAACAGCACCGTCGAAGCCGCCATGCTCGGCGCGCCGGGGTGCGCCGCCGCCTGCTCCGGCAGATACGGGATATGGATAAAGCCGCCCTTCACCTCACGCTGGCCGCTCAAACGGTGCAGCAGGCCATACATGACATGGTTGCACACATAGGTGCCGGCGGTCTGCGAAACGGCGGCCGGAATGCCGGCCTCACGCATCGAACTGACCATCGCCTTGATCGGCAAGGTGCTGAAATAGGCCGCCGGGCCGCCGGCGACGATCGGCTCGTCCACCGGCTGTTGCCCCTGATTGTCGGGGATACGCGCATCGTCGACGTTGATCGCCACCCGTTCAATCGTGATGTCGGTGCGGCCGCCGGCCTGGCCGATAGCCAGCACCATCACCGGCTGCACCTCGTCGATCGCCGCATTGAGCGCCTCCAGCGCCGCGCCGAACACGCACGGCAGCTGGCGCGCCACGATGCGCGTGCCGACCAGCTCCATATCATTGAGCTGCTTCACCACTTCCCAGGAGGGGTTGAGGCGCTCGCCGCCAAACGGCTCAAAGCCGGTAATCAATACTTTTTGCATCCTTACTCCTACAGGAACATCAGGAAATACAGCAGGAACACGTTAACCAACAGCAGCAGCACGCCGGTCGGCACCTGCGCCTTGATCACCGCATTCTTGTCCGGCAGCTCCAGCAGCGCCGCCGGCACGATGTTGAAGTTCGCCGCCATCGGCGTCATCAGGGTGCCGCAATAGCCGGAGAACATGCCGATCGCCGCCATCACCGCCGGGTTGCCGCCGTGCTGCAACACCAGGATCGGAATGCCGATGCCGGCGGTAACGATCGGGAAGGCGGCGAAGGCGTTGCCCATCACCATGGTCAGCACAGCCATACCGATAGCGTAGACCGCCACGGCGATAAAGCGGTTATCGACCGCCAGATACTCTTGGGTCAAATGCGAGATCGCGGTGCCGACGCCGGCGACGGTAAACAGCAGCCCCAGCGTGGCGAGGATCTGCGGCAGAATGAACGCCCAGCCGATCGAATCCAGCAGGCGCCGCGCTTCCTGTATCGGCTGCAGGGCCTTCTCATGGGTCATTTTCACCGCGATCGCCAGACCGATCAGGCAGCCGACGGTCATCGAGAACAGGGTGATCAGCGTCGCATGGTTGCCGCTGCCGAATACCGCGCTTTGCAACGCCGGCACGTTGTTGAACAACAACACGCCGATCACCGTCACCACCGGGATTGCCAGAGCGGGAATAAACAGCTTGTTGCCCAGGCGCTTGGCGCTGGCCTCGCGCTCCTGCGGCGCCCGCTGGTGATAGCTGCCGAGGCGCACACCGCCAAAACCGGCAATCAGGGCCATCACCACCACCACCCCGCCAACAATGATGTGCAGCATGCGTTTTTCGTTGCTGCCCTCGCCCAGCACGTCGCCCAACAGGCGGTAAGTCCAGTCGCCGACCAGGAACACCAGGCCGTACAGCCCCCAAAACAGCCCGGTGGTGATGCGGCGCGGGTTGGCGCGATCGCGGAAGGACATCACCGCCACAATCAGCAGCACCGCGCCGGCCAGCCAGTAGAGATATTGTTGCTGGAAGTTCATCGTGCCTCCCCCTTCGCCTGCAGCGCCGCCTGATTCAGCTGCGCCAGCTCGGCGCTCAGCTGTTTATCCATCCGATACAGCCGGAACGCGTGGATCAGGAAAGCGAAAATCGCGGTCGGAATGCCCCACAGCGCGATATGCAGCGGCTCGGTCTGAATGCCGCCGGACTCCAGCATAAAGTTGTGCATGAAGATGATCGCGCCGAAGGCGACGAAGATATCTTCGCCGAAGAACAGCCCGACGTTGTCGGTCGCGGCCGACATGGCTCGCAAACGGTGGCGCGTGCGCTCCGGCAGCTCGCCGTAGCGGTTTTCCGTTGCCCCTTCCGCCATCGGCGCCAGCAGCGGCCGCACCATCTGCGGATGCCCGCCCAGGCTGGTCAGCCCCATCGCCGCGGTAATCTCGCGCACGAACAGGTAGACGATCAGCAGACGGCCGGCGGTGGCGCTTTTGATCCTGGCGATCCACGCCTGCGCCCGTTCTTTCAGCCCGTGGCGCTCCAGCAGGCCGATCACCGCCAGCGGCAACAGCAGGATCAGCGGCAGGTTGCGGGTATTGAGAAAGCCCTCGCCGAGCTTTTCCAGAATGACGTCCAGCGGCATCAGCGCCGCCAGACCGGTGATGATACCGGCGGCGATCACCACCAGCACCGGGTTGAAACGCAATACAAACCCGACCACGATGGCGGCGATGCCAATCAGTGGCCAGAGATTCACGGCCTGTTCCATAGTCTTCCCTCGATATTTTCTAATAGTTTTTTGCTTGTGATGTTGTGTCTTGCTTTATTGCTTTACTGCTCCGCGCTGACGCGGATGCCCTGCTGAACAAAACTGTCCCGCAGCTTGCGCGCATACGCCAGCGCATGCTCGCCGTCCCCGTGCAGGCAGACGGTTTCCGCCTGAACGGCGGTCCAGACGCCATCCACGCTGCGCACCCGGTGATGGCGCACCATCTCCAGCGTTTGCGCCAGCGCCTGTTCGTCATCCTCAATCAGCGCCCCCGGCAAACCGCGCGGCACCAGCGTGCCGTCGGCCTGATAGCCGCGATCGGCGAACACCTCCTGTCGGGTGGTCAGACCGAGTTGTTCCCCGGCGCGAATCAGCTCGCTGCCGGCCAGCCCCACCAGCCGCAGCGCCGGATCGACCGCCTGCACCGCCCGGGCGATCGCTTCCGCCAGCGCCGGCTCAACCGCCGCCTGGTTGTACAGCATGCCGTGCGGCTTAACGTGCACCATCACCCCGCCCTCGGCGCGGGCGATGGCCGCCAGCGCCCCGAGCTGATACACCACCTGCGCGTACACCGTTTCCGGCGGCAGCTGCATGCGGGTGCGGCCGAAGTTCTCCCGATCGGGAAAACTCGGGTGAGCGCCGATCGCCACGCCGTACTGCAATGCCCAGCGCACCGACTGACGCATGGTCTGCGCATCGCCGGCGTGGAAGCCGCAGGCGATGTTGGCCGAGCTCACCAGTTGCAACAGCGCCTGGTCGTTGGCGCAGCCTTCGCCGAGATCGGCGTTCAAATCAACGATCATGTAACCCCCAGGCAATCTGTCGAAGGAAGAGATCCTGCTCGGCTTTGGCGCGCTGCGCCTCGGCCAGTGAGCAGAGAACGAAGTGGACCGGTTCGCCGAGACGGATCTGCGCCAAGTGGTAGAGATCGGCCTCGATCACACAGGCGATACGCGGGTAACCGCCGGTGGTTTGCGCATCGGCCATCAGCACGATCGGCTGGCCGTTGTGCGGCACCTGCACCACGCCGGGCAGCAGGCCGTGCGACAGCATCTCTCTATCGGTGGTGCGCGCCAGCGGCGTACCGCCGTGCAGGCGGTAGCCCATGCGGTTGCTCTGCGGGCTGAGCTGCCAGGCGGTGCGCCAGAACGTGTCCTGCGCCTCTTCGCTGAACTCAGCGTACTCCGGCCCCGGCAGCGCGCGAATGCGGTTGGTGAACAGCAGTTGCTTCACGCCGCAGCGGTGTTGCGGCAGCACGGTGGATTTGCCCAGCGGCAACCGATCGCCGTCCTTCAGATTACGGCCTTCGTGGCCGCCAAAGGCGGCTTTCATGTCGGTGCTGCATGAGCCCAGCATTTCCGGCACGGCGATGCCGCCCGAGATCGCCAGGTAGCTGCGCATGCCGCGTTTCGGCGTGCCCAGCGCCAGCCGCTGCCCCTTTTTCACCGGGTAGCGCCAGCCGGTCCACAGCGGCTTGCCGTCCAGCTGCGCGTCGCAGCCGGCACCGGTCAAGGCGATCCAGCCAGGGCGGGTAAACTCGGCGCTGAACTGGCCGAGGGTGATCTCCAGCCCGGCGGCCTCCGGCGCATTGCCCACCAGCAGGTTGGCGATCTTCAGCGCCGGTTGATCCAACGCCCCGCCGGTGCTGATGCCCAGGCGGCGGAATCCCTCGCGGCCCAAATCCTGCACCGTGGTATAGATGCCGGCACGCAGAATAATCAGCATACGCCCTCCTTCTGCGGCACGAAGCGCACGTTATCGCCCGGGCGCAGCAGCGTCGGCGGCATTTCATGCGGATTGAACAGCGCCAGCGGCGTGCGGCCGATCAGCTGCCAGCCGCCGGGCGTCACCAGCGGATAGATACCGGTCTGGCCGCCGCCGATGCCGACGGAGCCGGCCGCCACCGCCAGACGCGGTTCCGCGCGGCGCGGCGTCGCCAGTGGTTCCGGCATGCCGCCCAAATAGGAGAAGCCCGGCTGAAAGCCGAGGAAATAGACCACGTAGGCCGCCGCCGCGTGGCATTCCACCACCTGCCGCGGCGTCATGCCGGTATGGCGCGCCACTTCATCCAGATCGGGGCCTTGCTCCCCGCCGTAGACCACCGGAATATCCACCTGGCGCGATTCCGGCGTCAGGCTCTCTTTGCTTTCCCAACCTTGCTGCAGCAGCACGAGCATCGCTTCGGCGTCGGCCTGCGGCGTATGCAGCAACAGCGTCAGGTTATTCATCCCCGGCACCACTTCCCGCACGTCGGGGTGGTGATTCAGCTTTTCCGCCAGCGCCCAGATGCGCTGCTGGCTCGGTAAGGTCACCGGCGGCGACAGTTCAAGCACTACCGCTCTTTCACCCAACAGGTAATAACGTGCTTGTTGCACCCTTATTCTCCTTATTATTATCGCGATGAAAAACACACCAGTTATGCGTGACGCGGCCCCGGCTGTCAATAGAACGCAACCATAGGGAAAATAAGGAAATAGCGCGGTAGAAGGATTCAGCCGGCGCGCAGGCCGGGCTGGATCCGGGGAAGAAAAAAATCAGGCGGGATTCGGGATGTCGATAAAGGTCACATCAAAGCCGTGGTGCTGCGCCAGCCAGTCGCCCAGCGCCTTCACGCCGCCGCGCTCGGTGGCGTGGTGGCCGGCGGCAAAGAAATGCACGCCCATTTCGCGCGCGCTGTGAATGGTCTGCTCAGACACTTCACCGCTGATGAACGCATCGACGCCGAAGCGCGCCGCGCTGTCGATAAAGCCCTGGCCGCCACCGGTGCACCAGGCCACCCGGCGAATGTGCTCAGGCGCGTTATCGCCGCAGTGCAGCACCGCGCGCCCCAGCCGGTTTTCGATACGCTGCTGCAGCGCTTCGCCGGTCAGCGGCTGTTCAAATTCGCCGTGCGGCACCAGCGGCTCGACGTCGCCAATCACCCGAATGCCCAGCGCCTGCGCCAGCTGCGCGTTGTTGCCCAGCACCGGATGCGCGTCCAGCGGCAGATGGTAGCCGTACAGGTTGATGTCGTGGGTCAGCAGCGTTTTCAGGCGGTTGCGCTTCATGCCGCGCACCGCCGGCGCCTCGTTTTTCCAGAAATAACCGTGGTGCACGATAATCGCGTCAGCCTGATGCGCCACCGCGGCGTCCAGCAGCGCCTGACAGGCGGTGACGCCGGTCACGATGCGCTGCACGTGCGGGCGGCCTTCTACCTGCAATCCGTTGGGGGCGTAGTCCTGAAACGCCGCGGCGTTCAGTTCCGTGTTGATCAGTTGTTCCAGATCGAGGTTACGCATTCTCTTCTCTCTTCATAGTCAAAATGTCTGCCGGTCGCCCTGCGCCATCAGGATGAATTTCACCCCCAGATCGTTGCCCTGCGCCAGCTGTTGCGCAATGGCGGCGCGCGTGTCTTCGCCCTGCTTCAGGCTGGGCTTGATGTGGCTGATCACCACCGGCAAACCGTTCAGCGAGCCTTCGCCGCCGCTGTACTGCGTCAGGTTCTTCAGTTCCTTCAGCAGCCAGGCCGGCGTCAAATGGCCATACAGATGTTTGTCCTCCACCCCATTAGGGTAAGAGGTTTCGATAATCATGCCCTTGAGCTTCTTCTGCTCAACAAGCGGCCCCAGCGCGCGCCAGACGGTATCGAGATCGCGCGACTGCTCCACCTTATCCGGCCCGGTATCGCCGAAGTAGGCGAAGAACTCGTTGCCGTTGGAAATCAGCAGCATCGACGACGGATAGCGATCGTGGCTGAGCGGGTACATCACGCCGGTCAATCCGGTCAGGCCGAGGGTAAACCGCTGCTGCGGCCGCACCGTTTGCAGCCGATAGGTGCCCAGCCGCGAGCCGTTGCCGGCGTCGGTAAAGTTCGGCCACGCCTTCCAGTTGAAGTAGTGATTACGCAGGGTCAGTACGGTGTCCGCCTGGGCGTAAACGGTTTTTTTATTGTCCTCGGGTGAGCCGAGGATCAGCCCCGCCACGTGGTCCAGGTGGCCGTGGCTGATAAAGTAGCTGCCGATCAACTGCCGGAACACATAGCCCTGCGGCGTGTAAGGCGCGGCCAGCTCGGGCGTCACCTGCGGGAAGCTGCCCTTCTCCAGCCCTTTGGCGATGCCCGGCAGCAGCGAACCGGCGTCCAGCGCCACATACCGCGGCTGATTGTCGCTGCGGATCAGGTAGGAGGTCAGATTGCCGTCGCTGACGCCGCCGTCGACGCCCAGCGCCACCACGTCAAAGCCGGCGATCGCCAGCGCGGAATAGCCGCTCAGGCACAGGGCCAGCACCTTTTTCATCATTGCGTCGCTCCTTGCAGTTGCCTCAAGACTCTCCCCGTTTTGCCGCCTCGAACGCCGCCAGTGTCTCCAGCCGGGCTTGCTTATGATCGACGATCGGCAGCGGGTAGTTCAGCGTGCATCGCTGCTTTTCCGCCCAGCGATGGGGATGATGGATGTCATTGTCGGGCACATCCGCCAGTTCCGGCAACCATTTACGGATAAAAGTGCCTTGTGGATCAAAACGTTCACCCTGAGTCGTCGGGTTGAAGATGCGGAAATACGGCGCGGCGTCGGTGCCGGTGGATGCCGCCCACTGCCAGCCGCCGTTATTGGCCGCCAGATCCCCATCCAGCAGTTGCGACATGAAATAGCGCTCCCCGGCGCGCCAGTCGATCAACAGATCCTTCACCAGAAAACTGGCGCTGATCATGCGCAGCCGGTTGTGCATCCAGCCGGTGGCGTTCAGCTGGCGCATGGCGGCATCGACGATCGGATAGCCGGTCTCGCCCCGCTGCCAGGCGTGCAGCTTCGCCGCGTCATCGCACCAGCGCACCTTGTCCGTCCAGGCAATAAACGGCCGATGGCGGCACAGATCGGGATAGGCTACCAGCAGATGGCGATAGAACTCACGCCAAATCAGCTCGTTGAGCCAGGCGAAGGCACCGCTTTCGCGATCTTCCAGCAGCTGCGGGCATTCGGCGCGCAGGCGGTTGAAGCACTGGCGCGGCGACAGCACGCCGATCGCCAGATAGGGCGACAGGCTACTGGTGCCGTTGAGGGCCGGCAGATCGCGCTGCCGGAGGTAATCCTGCACCTGCTCGCGGCAAAAAGCGCGCAGCCGCTGCAACGCGGCCTCCTCACCAACGGGATAGCCATCCCCAGTCTCCGCCGTAGGGTAATCGAATGCCGCCAGCGCCTCAGGCGCAGGCAACGCGCCACCGGCGCGGGTCTTCGGCGCCGGCAGGCAACTCACGTCGGACTCGGTCAGGCGTTGAAGAAAAGCGTTGCGAAACGGCGTATAGACCTTGTACATCTCGCCGCCGCCGGTGAGTACGCTGCCTGGCGGCAACAGCAGGCTGTCATCGAAACCGTGACACCTCACCCGGCCACTCAACCGCTGTTCCAGCCGCGCATCGCGCCGCCGTTCGTTCAGTTCGTACTGGCGATTGTAAAACAGCGCATCCACCTGCTCTCGCTCGCAATAGTCCGCCAGCCAGTCGATCGACGCGGCAAAGTCCGCACAGGAATGGCAATGCAGCGCAATGCCCTTGTGCGCCAGCGCCTGCTGCACCGCCTGCAGGCTGGCGTGGATCAGCGCCGCCTGCCGCGGCGCCATCTCATGTTGCCGCCACTGCTGCGGTGTGGCGATAAACACCGCCAGCACCCGGGCTTCGGGATCGCTGCAGGCGGCGTGCAGGGCTTTGTTGTCGGTGATACGCAGATCGTTACGCAACCAGACCAGATGCGTGGTCATAAAACTCCTTGTCAATCAATGGCCGTAACGCAAACGCAGCGCCTCCGGATAAGGTTCGAAATAGCGTTGTTCCGCCAGATAGCGATCGGGGTATTCCGCCATGTAATGCTTGAGCAGCGCGATCGGCGCCAACAGCGGCTGCATGCCCTGCCGGTAGCGGTCGATCAGGTGCGCCAGCTCCTGGCGCTGCGCCGTACTGAGCTGACGGCGGAAGTAGCCCTGCACGTGCATCAACACGTTGGTGTGGTTGCGCCGCGTTGCTTTGTGCGCCAACAGCGCCATCAGGCGGCTGCGGTATTCCACGGCGAAGGCCTCCAGCGAATCCCAGCGGTGAATATCGGCGACGAAGCGCCCCAATTCGCGATACGCCGGCTGCGAATGCGCCAGCAGCGACAGCTTGTAGCGGCTGTGAAACGCGATCAGCCCGCCGCGGGTCAGCCCCTGGCGCCACAGCATGTTCAACTCGTACAGCGCGTACACCCGCTCGATAAAGTTTTCCCGCAGTGCCGCATCCTGCAATCGTCCGTCTTCTTCCACCGGCAGCCACGGCATCTGGCGCAGCAGTTCCGCGGTAAACAGCCCGACGCCGTTTTTACGTGAGTCCTTGCCGTTTTCGCTGTAGACCCGCACCCGCTCCAGGCCGCAGCTCGGTGACTTGGCGCAGACGATGTACCCGCACAGATGCTGCAAG
This sequence comes from Serratia sp. MF1(2023), assembly GCF_030954545.1. Lineage (NCBI taxonomy): Bacteria > Pseudomonadati > Pseudomonadota > Gammaproteobacteria > Enterobacterales > Yersiniaceae > Serratia > Serratia sp. MF1(2023). The sequence continues at coordinate 34,036 of NZ_JAVHUX010000027.1, forward strand.
GCCGCCACGCGCTGCGCGGAGAAGCCGCGCATCTCCTCGGTCAGATCCACGCCGGCGTCGTTGCTGTACCGCATCGCCGGCCACGGTTGCGCCTGCTTCACCAGGCGCAGCGCCGGGCGTGGCGTAGGCAGGCCGATCGCCATTTCCGGGCAAACGGGCTCAAAGCGCACATAGGGCGCCAACTGCTCCACCGCAAAGGCCAGCCGCTTGTGGCCGCCGTCGAAACGCACCGCGTCGCCCAGTAAACAGGCGCTGATGCCGATAGGGATCTTGTCGCTCATACCGCTCTCCCGTGTTGTTGGCCGATGAGGAAAGTGTAGAAGAATGGCTTGCCGAATACGACCTTGCGCTTGATAGGGCCGACTATAGGCATAAAAATCTATGGTCACCCCCGTTTTTGCAACACCGATTTTGATCTATGATGGGCTTGCGTAAATCTATTCGGCGTCTGGTGAACGATACCCTGTTCGCGCCACGATGAGTTTCGCGCCTGTTGAACCTGAAAAAC
>NZ_JAVHUX010000012.1:0-126366 GCF_030954545.1 Serratia sp. MF1(2023)
AGAACGTTGTATGAACAGGCAAAATGGCTGGTGTTGCCAGGTCGCAGAGAGCGAAGTTATCCGAGAGAGCTCAGAGCCAGAAGCAGGAAATATCCAGATAAAAAAGTTGCTGGCCACCCTTAAGTGACCAGCATTAGGCAAGTCGCCGGCTTTTTGCGTTAAGCGCGCGGCTTATGCGCGCTCAGGGATCGCTTTCAGCAGCGAGGTCAGCAGCTTCCAGTACAGACCGACGCTTTCGATATGCACTTGCTCATCCGGCGAGTGCGGGCCGGTGATGGTTGGCCCGATCGATACCATGTCCATGTTTGGATACGGCTTTTTGAACAGACCGCATTCCAGGCCGGCGTGGATCACCATGATGTTCGGCGTCTTGTCGAACAGCTCCTGATACAGCTCGCGCACCAGGTGCATCACCGGCGAGTCGGCGTCCGGCTGCCAGCCCGGGTAGCCGCCCTTCGGCGCCACCTTGGCGCCGGCCAGCTGGCCCAGCGCGGTCAGCATCTCGACCACGTAGTCTTTGCCGCTGTCGATAAGGGAGCGGATCAGGCAGATGATTTCCGCTTCGTTTTCGCTGGTGGTGACCACGCCGACGTTCAGCGAGGTTTCCACCACGCCTTTTACCGCGTCGCTCATGCGGATCACGCCGTTCGGCGTGCCGTTCAGCAGCGCCAGGAAGCGCTGCTGGCTGTCGGCGCTCAGCGCCTGCCAAGCGCTGGTGGTCGGCTCCAGCAGCACGGTGATGTTCTTCTCTTTGGCGGAGAGTTCGTTCTGCAGCACCGCCAGGAACTCCTGGCTCAGCGCTTTCAGCGCGTCGGCCTTGTCCGCCGGCACCGCAACCACCGCAGAGGCTTCACGCGGGATGGCGTTGCGCAAGGTGCCGCCGTTCAGATCCAGCACGCGCAGGTTCAGCGCCGCCGCATGGGCGAACAAGAAGCGCGCCAGCAGCTTGTTGGCGTTGCCCAGACCGACGTGGATCTCGGCGCCGGAGTGGCCGCCTTTCAGGCCCTTGAGGGTCAGCTTCAGGGTTTGATAACCGGCCGGCACCGCTTCGCGCTGCAGCGGCAGGGTAGTGATGAAGTCGATACCGCCGGCGCAACCCATGTAGATTTCGCCTTCTTCTTCGGAGTCGGTATTGATCAGGATATCCGCCTGCAGCCAGTTCGGCTGCAGCCCGAAGGCGCCGTCCATGCCGGCCTCTTCGGTCATGGTCAGCAGCACTTCCAGCGGGCCGTGCTCAACGCTGTCGTCGGCCAGCACCGCCAGGGCGGAGGCCATGCCGATGCCATTGTCGGCGCCCAGCGTGGTGCCGCGCGCTTTCACCCACTCGCCGGCGATATAAGGCTGGATCGGATCCTTGGCGAAATCGTGCACGGTGTCGTTATTCTTTTGCGGCACCATGTCCAGGTGCGCCTGCAGCGCGACCGGCTTACGATTTTCCATGCCTTTGGTGGCCGGCTTGCGCAGCAGGATATTGCCGACCGGATCGCGCTCGGCGTGCAGGTTCTTTTCTTTGGCCCAGGTGAGGATGTGCTGCGCCAGCGCTTCTTCATGATAAGAAGGGTGGGGGATAGAACAGATCTTGGCGAAAATATCCCACAGCGGCTGTGGCGAAAGCTGAGACAATTCAGACACTATAAGTCTCCTGTGACGGCAGGCTCCGACAGGACGGGCGTGCCGCGCGGTTAAGGTGAGCGGGTATCTGTGCGTCGTGGCACGATCACCAGAGAATATCACTTTATTTCCGGCGGTGCGCGCACCGTATTGTGCGGTTTAAGCGCTTGATCACACGGCTTCGCTGCGGGAACGTTCGCTTTTTCAGCATCAATCACCGAAAAGCCGCGCGGCGGAAATCGCGAGGTTTTCCTCGGTACAACTGGAATTCAACGCGGCCAGTCTCTATAATCTCGCGCAACCTTTTTTCCCCTGAACTATAAAGTAAGCCGCTTCACCAGCCGGCTGGGACACGATTCTATGAGCGAAAAATACGTTGTTACCTGGGATATGCTGCAAATGCACGCACGCAAGCTGGCGCACCGCCTGCTGCCTGCCGACAAATGGACGGGCATCATTGCCGTAAGCCGCGGCGGCCTGGTGCCGGCGGCTCTGCTGGCGCGCGAACTGGGCATCCGCCATGTGGATACCGTCTGCATTTCCAGCTACGACCATGACAACCAACGCGAAATGAAAGTGCTCAAGCGCGCCGAAGGCGACGGTGAAGGCTTCATCGTGGTGGATGATTTGGTGGATACTGGCGGCACCGCGAAAGCGATCCGCGATATGTACCCGAAAGCGCATTTCGTCACCATCTTCGCCAAACCGGCGGGCCGTCCGCTGGTGGACGACTACGTGGTCGATATCCCGCAGGACACCTGGATCGAACAGCCGTGGGATATGGGCGTCAGCTTCGTTCCACCGATCGGCGGCCGCTAAGCCCAGCCAGTTCCAAGCAAACGCCCGGTTATGCCGGGCGTTTGCGTTATTTTGGTTTCTCCCGCCAGAGTTAGGTACACTACCTCCAGTTAAGTAGGCCTTTTGCGGCCTATCGCCAGATTTACGGAGGCTGTTGTTACCATGGCACAGGCCAACCTTTCTGAAATTCTTTTCAAGCCCAAATTCAAACACCCTGAAACCTCGACGCTGGTGCTGCGCGCGCGCAACAAAGTGAGCGCCGCCATGCATTCCGCATTGGAAGGCGACACCACCGGCAGCTGGTACCGCATGCTGAATCCGCTGCTGTGGGCCTGGCGTGGCGTCAGCCCGATCGAAATCCACGAAGTGCTGGCGCGCATCGCCGCCTCCGACGCCGAACGCAGCAATCCGCAGCGGCTGGATACCGTGGTGGGCTACCGCAACGGCAACTGGATCTACGAGTGGATCCATCAGGGCATGCAGTGGCAGCAGCGGGCGACGGAGCAGCAGGATCCGCTGCTCGGCGGCCAATACTGGCTGAAGGCCGCGAGCCTGTACAGCATCGCCGGTTACCCGCACCTGAAGGGCGACGAGCTGGCCGAACAGGCGGAGATGCTCGCCAACCGCGCGTACGAAGAGGCGGCGCTGCTGCTGCCGTATCAGTTGAAAGAGCTGGAGTTCCGCATCGAAGGCGGCGCCAGCGTCACCGGCTTCCTGCACATGCCGGAGAAGGGCGAAGCGCCGTTCCCGACGGTGCTGATGTGCGGCAGCCTCGATACGCTGCAGACCGACTATCATCGCCTGTTCCGCGACTACCTGGCGCCGCACGGCATCGCCATGCTGACGCTCGACATGCCGTCGATCGGCTCCTCCTGCAAATGGAAGCTGACGCAGGATTCCAGCTACCTGCACCAGCAGGTGCTGATCCAGCTGGCCTCGGTGCCGTGGGTGGATCATCAGCGGGTGAGCGCCTTCGGCTTCCGCTTCGGCGCCAACGTGGCGGTGCGGTTGGCCTACCTGGAGCCGCAGCGGCTGCGCGGCGTAGCCTGCCTGGGGCCGGTGGTGCATCGCCTGCTGTGCGACAGCAGCACCCAACTGAACGTACCGGACATGTATATGGACGTGCTGGCCAGCCGCATGGGCATGGCCAACGCCTCCGACAACGTGCTGAAGGTGGAGCTGAACAGCTACTCGCTGAAAATGCAGGGGCTGCTGGGGCGCCGTTGCCCGACGCCGATGATCTCCGGCTACTGGGAGCGCGATACGCTCAGCCCGAAAGAGGAGTCGCAGCTGATCGTCACCTCCTCGGTGAGCGGCAAGCTGGTCGCCATCCCACGCACCCCGGTTTACGACAGTTTCCACCGGGCGTTGCTGCAAATGTCCGGCTGGCTGAAGGACAAAATGCGTTAATTAGTTGCTAAATTTTAACAGTTTGTTAAAAAGAGTGGTCTACATTGAGGAGGTTAGAGAATGACGTTACCGAGTGGTCACCCTAAAAGCCGACTAATGAAACGTTTTGCCAGCTTGGGGCCGTACCTGCGTGAAGGGCAATGTGAAAACGACCGTTTTTTCTTTGATTGTTTGGCCGTCTGCGTCAATGTAAAGCCCGCTCCGGAGAAGCGCGAGTTCTGGGGCTGGTGGATGGAGCTGCAGGCGGAAGAGGCGCGCTTCACCTATTCGTACCAATTCGGCCTGTTCGACAAAGAAGGCGACTGGACGGCGCAAAACATTAAGGATGATGAAGTGAACGCCAAGCTGGAAGACACCCTGCGCGACTTCCATCGCCGCCTGGGCGAGCTGCTGGCGACCATGGAACTGGGGCTGGAACCCGCCGACGATTTCAAAGAAAAACTGATCAAACTCTCCGCCTGACCCCGTTTGACCACGTATTGTGCTGATTTCGCGTTGTGCCTGTTGGCATAACGCGTCTCTCCTGTTACAAAGACCTTTGCACTCTTCTTCTCATCATTACACACGGCAGAAATACTATGAACGGCAGCCAGACATTGGTTGTGAAATTGGGCACCAGCGTGTTGACCGGCGGATCGCTGCGTCTGAACCGCGCCCACATCGTCGAATTGGTGCGCCAGTGCGCGCAGCAACACGCCGCGGGCCACCGCATCGTCATCGTCACCTCCGGCGCCATCGCCGCCGGGCGCGAACACCTGGGCTACCCCGAGCTGCCCGCCACTATCGCTTCCAAGCAGCTGCTGGCGGCGGTGGGGCAGAGCCGGCTGATCCAGCTGTGGGAACAGCTGTTTTCCATTTACGGCATCCACGTCGGGCAGATGCTGCTGACGCGCGCCGATCTGGAAGACCGCGAGCGCTTCCTCAACGCGCGCGACACCATGACGGCGCTGCTGGACAACCGCATCGTGCCGGTAATCAATGAGAACGACGCCGTCGCCACCGCCGAAATCAAGGTGGGCGACAACGATAACCTGTCGGCGCTGGCGGCCATTCTGGCCGGGGCCGACAAACTGCTGCTGCTGACCGATCAGCAGGGCCTCTACACCGCCGATCCGCGCAACAACCCGCAGGCCGAACTGATCCGTGAAGTGCACGGCATCGATGACGCGCTGCGCGCCATCGCCGGCGACAGCGTCTCCGGCCTGGGCACTGGTGGCATGGGCACCAAGCTGCAGGCGGCCGACGTGGCCTGCCGCGCCGGCATCGACGTGGTGATCGCCGCGGGCAGCAAACCGGGCGTGGTGGCGGACGTGATCGAAGGCAAACCGGTGGGCACCCGTTTCCACGCGCTGGAAACCCCGCTGGAAAACCGCAAACGCTGGATCTTTGGCGCGCCGCCGGCCGGCGAGATCACCGTCGACGATGGCGCGGTGGAAGCGATGATGGCACGCGGCAGTTCGCTGCTGCCGAAGGGCATTCGCGATGTGAAGGGCGACTTCTCGCGCGGCGAAGTGATCCGCATCCGCAACCTGGCGGGGCGCGATCTGGCGCACGGCGTCAGCCGCTACAACAGCGACGCGATGCGCATGATCGCCGGGCACCACTCGCAGGAAATCAGCGAAATCCTCGGTTATGAATACGGTCCGGTGGCAGTGCACCGCGACGATATGATTGTCAGTTAAGGAGTGAGCATGCTGGAGCAGATGGGGAAGGCCGCCAAGCAGGCCTCCTGGCAGCTGGCGGTGCTGAGCACGGCGAAGAAGAATCAGGTGCTGTCGGTGATGGCCGACAGGCTGGAGGCCAACAGCGAAGCGATCCTGTTGGCGAACGAACAAGACATGGCGCAGGCGCGCGCCACCGGCATGAGCGAAGCGCTGCTCGATCGCCTGCTGCTGACCCCGGCGCGGCTGGCGGCGATCGCCAACGACGTGCGCCAGGTGTGCCGCCTGAACGACCCGGTCGGCCACGTGCTGGACGGCAACCTGCTGGACAGCGGGCTGAAGCTGGAGCGCCGCCGGGTGCCGCTCGGCGTGATCGGCGTGATTTACGAGGCGCGGCCCAACGTCACCATCGACGTCGCCAGCCTGTGCCTGAAAACCGGCAACGCGGTGATCCTGCGCGGTGGTAAAGAGACGCATAACACCAACCAGGCGACGGTGCAAGTGATCCAGCAGGCGCTGGAACAGTGCGGCCTGCCGGCGGCGGCGGTGCAGGCGATCGACAGCCCGGATCGCGCGCTGGTGAACGAACTGCTGCGCCTGGATCGCTATGTCGACATGCTGATCCCGCGCGGCGGCGCCGGCCTGCACAAGCTGTGCCGCGAGCAATCGACCATCCCGGTGATCACCGGCGGCATCGGCGTGTGCCACACCTACGTGGATGCCGATGTCGATTTCGACAAGGCGCTGACGGTGATTGAAAACGCCAAGATCCAGCGCCCGAGCGCCTGTAACTCGCTGGAAACGCTGCTGGTGAACCGCAGCATCGCCGCCGAGTTCCTGCCGGCGCTGAGCGCCAAAATGGCGGCGGCGGGCGTGACGCTGCACGCGGCGGAAAACGCGCTGCCGCTGCTGCAGGGCGGCCCGGCGACGGTGGTGCCGGTGAACGCGGAGGATTACGACGACGAATGGCTCTCGCTGGATCTGAACGTGTTGCTGGTGGACGATATCGATCAGGCCATCGACCACATCCGCACCCACGGCACCAACCACTCCGACGCGATCCTCACCCGCTCGCTGAGCAGCGCAGAGCACTTCGTGCGCGCGGTGGACTCTTCGGCGGTGTACGTCAACGCCAGCACCCGCTTCACCGACGGCGGCCAGTTCGGCCTGGGCGCGGAAGTGGCGGTGAGTACCCAGAAACTGCACGCCCGCGGCCCGATGGGCCTGGACGCGCTGACCACCTACAAGTGGATTGGCTACGGCGACGATCTGGTGCGCAGCTAAGGCCGGATTGCGGTCATAAAGACGTCAGGGCGTAGCGTGCTGCGCCCTGAGTGTTTTTGGGGGCACGGCAGTATCACTGCTTGCAAAACAACCAAACGCCCCGGCGGCTATTGACTCATTTCGCGCGCAGGTCTACCTTGTTCAACGCACTTCCGGCTTGCCCCGCAGGCCCGGCGCGATGCCGATATAGCTCAGTTGGTAGAGCAGCGCATTCGTAATGCGAAGGTCGTAGGTTCGACTCCTATTATCGGCACCATACTCTCTTCCTACCACATCCTTGATTATCCCTAAACGCTTTGAATTACAATGAATCGATTGGTTTGTTGTCCGGTAAAATCCGGCGCGCGCGTACTTCTGTTCGGTCTTGAATTTCTATACACATGCGACTTAATAATTTACAAGTCTGTAATGGCAAACTAATCCCTCACCTTACACATATCAGTGATGGATTGGGGCTGTCTCTCTACAACCCCAATGTGACCTGCGCAGCGTTCGGAAGAGGTGTTGAAAGGGGCTGCCTAAAATGAAAAAGCAACGGCCAGGATAAATACGCTCATTAATGAGCGTATTTTCCGCAATAGGCTGCAACTTTTGCCTCAGGCCGTGAGGGGGCGCTATTCATGAGCAGCGCTCATAAACTCTATCCTTAAGCAGCTCATTATTATTCACATCCGGGGCTGTAATATATTCCACATGAATACCATACATGTGGAACCCCATGAGCAACGCATTGCAATACTCAAAGAAAACGTCAGGGATGATTTTTGTTATCACACTCAGTGCATTAATGGCTGTAACGTCCTTGTCAACAGATATCTATTTACCGGCTATGCCCCTTATGGCTAAAGACTTGCGGGGTAATGCAGAGTTGACAATTACCGGTTTCTTGATTGGTTTTTGCCTGGCTCAACTGATTTGGGGGCCAGTTAGCGATCGCTTCGGACGACGTCTGCCACTGTTCATAGGAATGGGGTTATTCGTTATAGGCTCCATGGGCTGCGCGTTATCAACCGATATCGGGCAAATTATTTTCTGGCGTGTTTTTCAGGCATTAGGTGCCTGTACCGGTCCGATGCTGGCTCGTGCAATGATACGTGACTTGTTTAGCCGCACTCGCGCTGCGCAAATGTTATCGACCCTGATGATTATTATGGCTATCGCGCCGATTGCTGGTCCCCTAATTGGCGGACAAATGATTAAAGTCACCTCATGGCACGCCATTTTCTGGTTACTGGCGATTATCGGAGCATTGATGCTGATGTCTTTATTCTGGTTGCCGGAGACATTACCTGCTGAGAAACGCTCGCAAACCTCCGTAACCAAAGCCTTTAAAAACTACTTTACCTTGCTAACCAACACCAGATACATGCGGTTTACTCTGTGCCTGACCTTCTATTACGTCGCGGCCTATGCCTTTATCACGGGCTCCCCGTTTGTGTACATCACGTACTTTGGTGTTGATCCGCAACATTACGGTTGGCTATTTGCCATCAACATTGTCGGATTAATGGCGGTGAGTATGGTCAACAGACGCCTGGTTCACCGCTATCCCCTGGAAATGCTACTCAAGAATGCCGTATTCATCGCTACTATTGCGGCATTAGTGCTGGCAGTCACAACCGGTCTGGGCGTAGGTGGATTATTCTTGATTGTCGGGGCTGTGTTCGTGTTCTTCTCCATGAATGGCATCATCGCGGCAACATCCACCGCTTGCGCACTTGACGCAGTGCCTAATGTTGCAGGTTCAGCGTCGGCATTAATGGGAGCATTTCAATACGGCAGTGGCATCATATCTTCACTGCTGCTGGCTCTGTTCAGCGATGGCTCACCCTGGACGATGGGATGGATCATTGCAGTATTTACAGCAGCCAGCACCTTGATAGCGCTTACCATTCAGATAAAAAAATAACCATTACGCACTCCCTATGTTGGGTTTATGAATTTCATTCATAGAGGCTATTCAGTGAACGCAATTATCTTTCTTCCCGACTTCGTTAGTCTTAGATGCATGCCTGAATAAGCACTGCTCAAGTTCTTGAAACGGCCAGCCTGTCAGGCTGGCCGGGGTATCGTCAGATACGGATTAAATATTTTTATCGAAGAAGACGTCTAACTTTTGCATTGCCTGATCAACGTATTTAGGCACCCAATACGTCTCGATATGAGTAGCGCCATCGATCAGGAAGAGTTCTTTGTCCTTCGTACCGGTGGCTTTCGCGAACGCATCTTCAGTCATATAGAGCGTATCCGCTTTTGTACCTGCAATCATCAGCAGCGGTTTATTGATGAGATTGATATGGTCCGTTACGTCAAAGCTCATTAAATCCAACAGGCTGCTGGTGGTGTATTTAAACGTGGAGTTCGGGTGGGCGTGAGTTTTCCAGTAGTACTCGTAGCCCTGGCGATATAAGGCAAAAGGTAATTTAGCAATCTGTTCATCAGTCAGGTTGGCATCGCCGGAGTAAAGCACTTCGCCTCCGGCTGCTTCCTGAGCACGTGCGTCAGAAGCCTGCTGAAGACGCTGCTGGATAGTGTCCCGCTGCGAATCCTGCATACCGTTGCGGCGCACAAGTCCTGAATTAAACATGCTGATGGTTGCAATCGATTTGAACCGTTTGTCAGTTTCGGCCGCAACAAGTGAATACCCGCCGCCTCCGCAAATACCCAGCAGACCAAGGCGGGCGGTATCCACACCAGGATACTGGTTGATGTAGTCAGCCATCCCGTGGATATCTTCGATGCGATTAGCAGGTTTATCCACGCTGCGAGGCACACCACCGCTAGCGCCCTGATAAGCCGCATCGGCGGTAATCGTGACGTAGCCCTGTTCGGCGAGACGCTGGGCATACAACCCGGCGACCTGTTCTTTTACGCCCCCATTAGGATGTGCAACCACCACCGCAGGATATTTTTTGGCGGGATCGTAGTTAGCAGGGGTATAGACATTCGCAGCAATCTGGATGCCATGCAGATCGTATTTCACTGGATGAATGTTGACCTTGCCTTTGACGTTCTCAGTGATGGCTCCGTCATAGGCCAGTGTGAATGGGTTTTTTTTGTAATCAGCCGCATTGACTGTGGTAACTCCAGCCATTGCCGTTAGCAGTATTGCACTTATAAGAGTGAGTTTCATGGTCATCTCCCGATGGGTATCAGCCTGCTTAAGCAAGCTCGCGGAATCAAATTTGCAGGCTCAGATTAGAAGGGGAGAGCTGTCAGCATCGTGACAGGGAAATAACATTTTTGTCAGGAAACAGACTGGGATAGGTAGGTGTTTCTGACAACGCTGTCAGGTAGCCGTCAGCTTTATGTTGGCAATCACGACGCAGAATGGTCTCGCTTAAATGAGATTCATGTTCAATTTTCTGAGAAACGGAGCGATCAATGAAAAGCCAGAATGACCTAACAATGCCAGAGCGGCGCAAGCTATTAGTCGCCGGGGCCGGTATTGCCGCCGCCTCGCTGATTCCGCACGTATCAGCGGCGAGCCAATCCTCTCAGGTCGATTCATCCAGACAACCCAGCCAACGCAATACTGCTCCGGGCAAACGTAAACTCGGGAAGCAGGAAGTTTCTGCCGTCGGTCTGGGCGTGCAGAACATGAGTCGCAAATACGACACTTCCGTTCCCTGGCGTCCCGAGATGATCAATGTTATCCACCGGGCATTTGATGAAGGGGTGACGTTTTTCGACGCAGCTGAAGCCTACGGCCCGTTTGAAGTCGAAAAAATTCTCGGGGAAGGCGTCGCCCCGTTCAGGGACAAAATCGTTATCGCCACCAAGTTTGGCTGGAACATTGACCAACAGACGGGGAAGCGTCTGCCGGGCCTTAACAGCAGACCGGAGCATATCAGGCAGGTCGTCGACAATATGCTCAAGCGCCTGCGTACCGATCGCATCGATTTACTGTATCAACACCGGGTTGATCCACAGATCCCCATCGAAGATGTCGCCGATGTGGTGAAAGATTTAATGGATCAAGGAAAAGTCCTGCACTGGGGTCTGTCTGAAATGGGCATCAACACGTTGAGGCGCGCCCATGCAACATTATCCGTTACCGCCGTGCAAAGTGAATACTCCATGCTCTGGCGCGGCCCTGAAAAACAGGTGCTTCCAGTGTGTGAAGAGCTGGGCATTGGGTTCGTGCCATGGAGTCCACTCGGCGTGCAGTTTTTAACGGGCTGGATTGATGAGAATACCCGGTTCGCTGCCGGTGATTTCCGCGCGACAGAAGCGCGTTTCTCGCCTGAAAACTTGCCACACAACTTACAGCTGGTTGAACTACTGAAATCCTGGGCAATACGAAAAAATGCGGCACCGGGACAGATTGCGCTGGCATGGCTCCTGGCGCGTAAACCCTGGATTGTTCCCATCCCTGGCACCACCAATAAAGACCATATGCTGCAAAACACAGCGGCTACCGGCGTATCGCTGACTTACGCTGAGATGACCGAGCTCACCCGCTCACTGGATGCCATTACTATCCAAGGTCAACGTCTGCCGGATGCCGTGCAGGTTTATTCAGATGTTGAAGCACCGATGAAAAGTTAAGAGGAAGTCCCGTTATGCGCCTGTTGTTAGTCGAAGATGAAGAAAAAACGTCAACCTATCTCAACCGTGCGTTGAGTGAGTCCGGATTTACGGTTGATGTCTCTGCAGATGGTGCCGAAGGTCTTCATTACGCGCTGGAGTTCGACTACGACGCGATAATACTGGATGTGATGCTGCCGGGGATGGATGGTTACCGGGTACTTGAGGGGGTGCGAGCAGCCAAACAGACGCCGGTGCTGATGCTTTCTGCGCGGGGATCGGTCGACGAGCGCGTCAAAGGACTTCGTCTTGGCGCGGATGATTATCTCCCTAAACCCTTTTCTCTCATTGAACTGGTGGCGCGCATCCAGGCGCTGGTGCGTCGCCGCGCGACGGACGGTGCAGACATCACCCAGTTGCAAATTCACGATCTGCATCTCGACTTACTGGCTCGCCGGGTTTTTCGTGCCGGAACGAGATTGGAGCTGACCGCAAAAGAGTTTTCCCTGCTGAGCCTTTTGGCCCGACATCAGGGGGAGATTCTGTCAAAGATGATGATTGCGGAGCAGATATGGGACATGAATTTTGATAGCGATGCCAACGTGGTTGAAGTTGCCATTAAACGTCTTCGAGCCAAAGTTGATACTCCTTTCGATATCAAACTGTTACATACCGTTCGTGGCATGGGATATGTCCTCGAAGTCCGGTCTGAATAATGAAGGGGACAAGCATGCTTAAGCGTTCCATCTCCGTTCACCTGGCGCTGATGTTTGCCTTATCCGCGCTGCTGATTGTGTCCGTTATCGGTATCCTGCTCAGAAGCTCCTTGCATGACTCTTTGCAAAAGCAGATGCACAACGAGCTGTTGTTCCGGGAATCATTAATGAGTCCGTGGATCACCGCACGAGTCTCGGCTGACGGTTGGTCACTGCTTGCCAATAAATTCACTGTATTAACCAATTCTGAAGGTGAGCGCGTTCGCTACTGGATAGTGAGCGATAACCCGCGCTTTAGCATGGGGGGAACACCACCGGTGGGGGTTCAGTGGTCGTCTTTGCAGGAAGGCTTTAATAAAGTGCCCGGCGCATCGGACGGTGCATGCTCGCTGTTCCTGTTAGTGAACACCATCCCCGCGAACGATGAAAGGCCTGAACTGCGTTTTGTGGTTGCCATCGACTCCACGCCGTACATGGGCACACTCGATGCGTTCACGCGTACATTGCTGATCATTACCGCACTGGGCGTAGTGATTGTCGCCTTACTGGGATACATCGTCTCAAGGATCGGTCTTCGTCCCGTTGGTACTCTCAGTAAACAGGCCCGGCATCTCGCACCCGGGGACAATGGCCAGCGCCTGAATACCCGCGCTTTACCCAAAGAACTGCAGCAACTGGCATCATCATTTAATGGCGTGTTAGCGCGTCAGGAAATCGCCTGGCGACAGCTCGACAGCTTTAACGCCGATGTTGCGCATGAACTCCGTACACCGCTGACCAACCTTATCGGCCAGACGCAACTGGGCCTCTCGCGCCGACGTTCGCAAGATGAACTGGAAGAGTTATTAGGTTCCAATTTGGAAGAGCTTGAACGCATGACGTCGATAGTTAACGACATGCTGTTCTTGTCCCATGCCCACGCGGGTGAACATGCTTCTCAGCTTATGCAGGTCTCCCTGCGAGAAGAAACCCTGAAAACAGCGGAGTATGTTGAACCCTCTTTTGCTGAAAAACAGCTTTCTCTGGATGTAGAAGGCGATGTCACCGCGCACATCGACCGGCGACTGTTCCACCGTTCACTGGCTAATTTACTGGAAAATAGCGCAAGACACTCACCCTTCAATAGCACGGTTACGGTGCGGGTAAGCGAAAAAAACCATCAAGCCTGTGTTGAGGTTTCTAACCCTGGCGATCCGATAACACCAGAACACTTACATCGGCTTTTCGAGCGGTTCTATCGCGTTGACACCTCCCGAGCCAGGAGTGATACCCATCATGGGCTGGGCCTGTCGATCGTGCGTGCCGTCGCCATTATGCACCGAGGGGATGTCTTTGCCCGTAGTGAAGGTGGCATCAATACATTTGGCCTCACCTTTGCGATGCAAGCGGGTAAAGCGGCGGGCAATGCTTACCCCGACACTGAGCCGGGGCCTGGGTTAACTGACAGAATTGTCAGGGGGGCGTCAGCCTGACGTCATTACGCCCTCGATAAAATCATCGCAGGCAATTCCCTCTACATCGATAAGGACGCTTTGCATGATCGGACATTTACGTTACCTCGGGGTGTTACTGCCCCTCTTCACATTTTCATCCTGGGCAGCGGAACAAAATCCCGCTGTTCATATCGCCCCCGCAGGAAGTCAGAACGCGGTGTACGGGCCAGCCGAGAACTTTACCGGTCGCGTCCGGGTTGATCCTCTCTTCAAACCGGATAACGACATCAATGTTTCCGGGGCTTATGTCACCTTTGAACCCGGCGCTCGTTCCGCTTGGCATACGCATCCGGCAGGTCAGCGGCTGATTGTGACCTCGGGTGTTGGGCTAACGCAACAAGCAGGCCAGCCGGTACAGGTTATCCGCGCTGGCGACGTTGTTTCTTGCCCGGCGGGCGTCAAACACTGGCACGGGGCGGCACCCGGCAGCGCGATGACGCATCTGGCGATAACCGGGATTGTGGATGGCAAAAGCGTTAACTGGATGGAGAAAGTGACAGATGAACAATACCACGGCCATTAAGGCATTAGCGGCAGCGGTACTGCTGACCTTTGGTTTTGGTCTCACGGCACATGCTGCGCCCGCCAATAAAGGAGCCTCGGAAATGAACCACGAACAAACGGTTTCAGCTACGTTGTCAGCCCGCCAACAGGCCATCCCGTTGATTGCGGCATCGATGGCCAGCAGCCAGATGGATAAGCTGAATACCGCACTGAACCAAGGACTTGACGCCGGGCTCACGATAAACGAAACCAAAGAGATTCTCGTCCAGCTTTATGCCTACACGGGATTCCCCCGTAGCCTGAATGCGCTTAGTGAATTGATGAAGGTCGTCGAAGCACGTAAACAACGTGGCATCCAAGACCTTGAGGGGAAAGAACCCGCTGCCCCGATTCCTGTCGGGGATGAACTTCGCCGTGTCGGTACCGCAAACCAGACGAAAATCTCAGGCGCTCCCGTCCAGGGCCCACTGTTTGATTTTGCACCGGTGATTAACCAGTTCCTGCAAACGCATCTGTTCGGGGACATTTTCGCCCGCGATAACCTCGACTGGCAAAGCCGCGAGCTGGCAACGGTTGGCGCATTGGCGGCCACACCAGGCGTTGAAGCCCAGCTGTTATCGCATACGCGAGCAAGCATACGGGTTGGCCTGACGGCAGCGCAGCTGCGCCAGTTGGCACAGGTTCTGCGTGAACATGGCGAAAATGATGCGGCTACGCGAGCTGAAAAGGCGCTGCAGCAGGCGCTCGCTAACAATTAGGAGTTAGTAATGGAGCATGATCCCAACCGCAGAATGTTGATCACCGCACTTGCCGGGCTCACGCTGGCGAACGTCTCCCTGGCGACAGCTGCCACCGGAAACGCAAACGTGCAGGGTAAAAGTCGAATTCTGGTGGCCTACTTTTCTCGCAGCGGAAATACACGGGTGATTGCGGGCGTCATTCACCGTAGCCTGAACACCGACCTATCTGAAATTGAACCGGCAACACCTTATCCGGAAGACTATTTTCAGACCGTTGAACAGGCGAAAAATGAGCGTGAGCGAGGAGTCAAACCCGCATTGAAAAATAGCGTCGCAGATATCTCACGCTACGAGACCGTGTATTTAGGCTTTCCGATCTGGGGGACCAGCGTGCCGCCTGTCGTGCAAGCATTTCTCAGCAGCCACAACCTTGCGGGCAAACTACTCATCCCCTTCATTACTCACGGTGGCTATGGTAAAGGAGACAGCGACGACATCCTTGCCAGTCTCGCGCCAACAGCTCGCCGGGAAAAACCGCTGGTCATTGAATGTGACCAGGAACGAAGAACGACTGAAACGGTCACCCGTTGGTTAGAGACCATACGCAATTAATCGTGCGAATTCATGAGTCTGCCAAATAAGGGCAATCAGGGGGGCTAAATAATTATCGCTGACAACTCAGATATGATTGAACGGCAAACATAACAGAGGATGTAATCTTGAAGACAATCTTAAAAACGCTGGCCATCTGCGTGATGGCGGGTGGCCTGGTGGCGCAGTCGGTATACGCTGAGCCGCTGGTCATTCAGGAACAGGGAAGCTTTTCTGCTGGTGGCACTATCATCACCGCACCAGGAACATTTGACGCAAAAAAGCCGCTGGATTCTGCTGGCCAAACCTACCATGGCGATCATGCTTCTGTGTTCTACCAAATCCCGGAAAATCCGCATAAATACCCTATCCTGATGCTGCACGGCGCAGGTCAGTTCTCCCGTACCTGGGAGAGCACTCCGGATGGTCGTGAAGGTTTCCAGAACATCTTCCTGCGGCGTGGATTCTCAACTTATCTTGTCGATCAGCCACGTCGGGGCAGCGCCGGGCGCACGACTGTAGAAGGTACCGTTACGCCTAAACCGGATGAACAGATGTGGTTCAACCAGTTCCGCGTTGGCGTGTGGCCGGAGTATTTTAAAGGCGTTCAGTTCTCTCACGACAAAGAAGCGTTGAACCAGTATTTCCGTCAGATGACCCCGAATACCGGGCCGTTTGATATCAATGTCATCTCTGATGCGATGTCCGCCGTCGTAGATAAATCCGGCCCGGCTATCCTCTTCACTCACTCTCAGGGTGGTGGACCAGGCTGGTACACGGCGATGAAAAACGACAAGGTCAAAGCCATTGTCGCCTTCGAGCCAGGCAGCAGCTTTGTCTTCCCGGAGAAGGAACTCCCAGCCCCTATGCCAAGCGCGTTCGACACGCTGAAGGGGGAGCCTGTGCCAATGGAGCAGTTTATGGCACTGACCAAAATCCCGATTCTGATTATTTACGGCGACAACATACCGGATAAACCCGTCGCCATGCCCGCGCAGGACAGCTGGCGCGTGCGCCTGGCAATGGCTCGTGAGTGGCGTGACGTGGTGAACAAGCATGGCGGGGATGTTACTGTGACGCATCTGCCAGAGGTAGGGATCAAAGGCAATACTCACTTCCCGTTTTCTGACCTCAACAATGTGCAGATTGCTGATTTGGTGAGTCAGTTTCTGAAAGAGAAAAAACTGCAGTAGAGCTAGATAGTATTGAGCCCTCAATCATGAGGGCTCAATACAAACATCAGCTTTACAAAAAATAAAGTAGCCTAATCCTGGCATAAAGTCGGCCGTCAGCCTCCTCTAAATTAATGAGTACGTCTAATAAACCCTAGCTAATTATCCCACCTAATCGAATAAATCACTTTGAGTTATGCTTTTCCAACACAACAGATGAAGGATAACGTCATGCAAACTGTAAAACTGAACAACGGTATTGAAATGCCCCTGCTGGGCTTTGGTGTGTTTCAGATGTCTGATGCCGCTGAATGCGAAAGAGCCGTTATTGATGCCATCGATACGGGATACCGTCTGATCGATACCGCCGCGTCTTACCAGAATGAAACCCAGGTCGGGAATGCGCTGAAACAGATCGGTATCGCCCGTAACGAACTCTTTGTTACAACCAAACTGTGGCTGCAGGATACTAACTACGAAGGCGCTAAAGCACAGTTCGAACGCTCTCTGAATCGACTTCAACTCGATTACGTTGACCTGTACCTGATTCACCAGCCTTACGGTGATGTCCATGGGGCGTGGCGGGCCATGGAAGAATTGCAACAGGCAGGCAAAATTCGCGCCATTGGTGTCAGCAACTTCCATCCTGACAGACTGGCCGATCTTATCGCCTTCAACAACGTTGCCCCTGCGGTAAACCAAATTGAAGTTAACCCCTTTAACCAGCAACTGCATGCCGTTCCATGGATGCAAAGCCGTGGCATTCAGCCGGAGGCCTGGGCACCGTTTGCAGAAGGTAAAAATGGCCTGTTCCAGCATCCCGTGTTAACAGCGATTGGTCAGAAGTACGGCAAAAGTGTAGGCCAGGTGGTGCTGCGGTGGATCTTCCAGCGAGGCATCATTTCGCTGGCGAAATCAGTGCGGAAAGAACGTATGGAAGAGAACATCAACATTCTCGATTTTGAACTCAGTTCTGAAGATATGCTGCAGATCGCCGCACTCGATACCGCAACCAGCGCCTTCTTTTCTCACCGCGACCCCGCGATGGTGGAATGGCTGACTGGCCGCAAACTTGATGTTTAAGTCGCAATAAGGAGGTATTCATTCAATGCAAAAACGTTATCTGGGCAAATCCGGACTTGAAGTCTCCGCGCTTGAAACGATTAAAATTGTCGGCGAACGTTACTCTCCTGAGCACCAGGCTCGCGTAGGCCGTTAATTGCCCGGACGGGTCTGCAGTGAATGGCGGACTCGTTATTCCGAGTAGCGAAGTGCATCGATCATCAGTGCAAACGCGGGCGGATGCTGCTTACGGCTCGGGTAGTAAAGATAGTATCCGGGGAAAGATGGACACCAGTCCTGCAGAACCTGAATAAGCTCTCCTGACTTTATATAATCCTGCACCCTGTCCTCAGGTATGCAGGCAATGCCAAAACCGGATAACGCCGCATCAATCCTTTCCGCCTGCAGATTAAACGTGACCTGGCCTTCCACTCTGACTCGTAACGGTTTCCCATCCTTCTCAAACTCCCAATGGTAAAGTCCACCGGCTGTTGGCAGGCGCATATTGATGCACCGATGATTTTGTAGCTCGTGCGGCGTTTCAGGTGCAGGATTTGCAGCGAAATAAGATGGTGCTCCCACTACGGCCATTCTCATGTCCGGCCCAATTCTCACCGCAATCATATCTTTATCCACGCTTTCACCCAGACGGATCCCGGCATCGAAACGCCTCTCAACAATATCGACAAAGCCGTTATCAACCACCAGTTCGAGATTAATTTCCGGATATTCCCTGAGGAAGGGTTTTAACTTCGGCCATACCAGATTTCGCGCGGCATGCTCTCCGGCAGATAAACGGATATTGCCGGAGGCAGTGCCGTTCAGTTGAACAAGCGATTCCAGTTCCTGTTCAAGATCGGCAATACGAGGTTCAAGGCAGGCAATAATCCTCTCGCCGGCTTCTGTAGGGGCTACGCTTCTGGTCGTGCGGGTCAGAAGGCGGATATTCAGCCTTTCCTCCAGTGCCTTCATCGCGTGGCTGAGTGCAGACTGGGAAACGCCCAGCTTACCCGCTGCTTTGGTAAAACTTCGCTCCCTCGCTACCACAAGAAAGATTTGCAGTTCGTTGAAATTTTCTTTGAGCATTGGCGATTTCCTTATGGAAGCATTCCCTTCAAAGCGCATTTATGAAGGGTGTTCATAGACACAATCATTTTAGCCCCATTACTGGAAATAATGAAAATTGATATTCTGACTGTATCGAAAATAAGTCTGAATTATCAGAAGGTTTATCATGAAAGTACTCATTGCAGGCGCGACAGGAAGTGTTGGTCTTCATGTCGTGAATACCGCCATTGAAATGGGCCATCAGCCCGTAGCGCTGGTCAGAAACAAGAGAAAAGTAAAATTGCTTCCTCGTGAAACTGATGTTTTTTACGGTGATGTTTCAATGCCTGAGACATTGGTAGATTTACCGAAAGATGTTGAGGCAGTCATTTTTACTCTCGGTTCCGATGGCCAGGGGCGCATTGGGGCTAGAGCGATAGATTATGGCGGCGTGCGTAATATCCTGAAAGTGTTGAAGGATGTACCTGTTCGCATTGCTTTAATGACAACAATTGGTGTCACCGAGCGGCTCAGTACATGGAATCAACGTACTGAGGTTCATGACTGGAAAAGACGTGCTGAACGTCTGGTCAGGGCTAGCGGTCACCCCTATACCATCGTCAGGCCCGGCTGGTTTGATTACAACAATGATGATGAACACAAACTCGTCATGCTTCAGGGAGACCGACGCCATGCTGGAACGCCTGAAGATGGTGTGATATCTCGTAAACAAATAGCCCGTGTATTGATAAGTGCTCTGAGTTGTGACGCGGCAATAAATAAAACGTTGGAATTGGTGGCGGTGAAGGGTCGAGAGCAAGTTAATATTGAAGCTTTATTTTATAAGCTAAAACGAGATGTTTCTTCAAAGAACGACGGAGTTGATGACCTTGACAATATGCCAGTGGACGATGAAGCGGCTTGTATAAAATCAGATTTGGCTGATATCAAAATGAATAATGGAAATGAAGCGGGCTGATTGCCGAAATATAGCGCCGTGTAAAGAATGATGCGTCGCCCTGTAGGGCAGGGCATGCCTTGCCCATTAGATGCTCACTTGTTACACGGCCTATAGTAGTAGTGCTCAGAATGCATATAGCAACATCAGGGATTCATATTGGTGTGTGGTTAGATTCCCTTGCAAAAATAAGTTTATTAAAAAAATTGGTTGAAGATGTTTTTTACTCCTGTCATCGGCACCCTCATCTCTTCCTACCACATCCTTAATTATCCCTAAACGCTTTGAATTACAATGAATCGATTGGTTTGTTGTCCGGTAAAAACCGGCGCGCGCGTACTTCTGTTCGGTCTTGAATTTTCGGCTAGCTTTCACTGCCATGGCTGAGAGTTCGTTTGAACAAACTGATTACGCTAGTACGTATTGCTATTTTGACGGGACGTAAGAAACGCCATCGCTACCGCACCAAGAAGTAATAAGCCACTCAAGCCAAAAGTACTTCGCCATCCCAGGCTGTCAAACATCATGCCACCTGCCGTTGAACCAAGGGCAATCGAGAGCTGAATCACCGCAACCATCAGGCCGCCTCCGGCTTCCGCATCCTCGGGCAGCGTGCGTGTAATCCATGTCCACCATCCCGTTGGCGCGGCGGTTGCCAGCATGCCCCAGAGGCCTAACAGCAACGAGACAGCCCAAACGTTATGCCCGGCAAGAATCAGGGCGATGGCAATGACAGCCATCAGCCCAGGAATGGCCATCAGCGTTAGATAGAATTTCCTATTGAGGAATGCCGGGACAACCAGCGTGCCAATAAAACCGGCTACACCGATAACCAGTAAAATTAACGACAAGCCAGAGAAATCAACCCGCGTCACCAATTCCAGAAACGGACGCACATAGGTAAATAACGCAAACTGCCCCATAAAGAACAGGCCACAAGCCAGCATGCCAATGGAGACAACAGGGCGACTGAGCAGGCGCAATACGGATCCGCGTGACGCAGGGTTATTATTGCCGTTCATACCCGGCAGACTCACGCACTGCCAGATAAAGGCAGCGGCCGCGACGGGGACCAGGCACAAGAAAGCGCCTCGCCATCCGATGGTCGCTCCAAGATAGCTCCCCAGCGGCGCTGCCACTACCGTCGCCAGCGCATTGCCGGCGTTGAAAATAGCCAGCGCACGCGTAACCTGATGCTGTGGCACCAGACGAATTGCCGTTGCCGCAGACATCGACCAGAATCCACCGATCGCAATACCTATCATCGCGCGGCCTGCCATATACATCAGATAGTTGGAAGCCAGTGCGATAACGAGCCCCGACACGGCCATCAGAATCGTCATCCCCAGCAGTAAGTACTTGCGATTCACATTTCCAGCCAACGTCGAAAGCGTCAGGCTGGTCAGGACGGCCAGCGCGCCGGAGATGGCAATTCCCTGTCCCGCCAGCCCCTCCGTCACGTCTAAATCACGGGCAATCGGCGTAAGCAGGCTGACGGGCATAAATTCCGATGCAATCAGCACAAAGACGCACAGGGTCATGGCAAAAATGCCGCTCCAGTAAGCGGGCTGATTATTCGGTGATGGTGTTTGGCTAAGTGCAGACATAGTCAGATTTCACGGAAGTCAGAATAAAAGCCACCCGCGTAGACAGGCGGCTTTTAATGTTGTCAGTAGAGGGGCTATTTCAGATTGGCTTTGAAAAATTGTTCGAACTTAGCGAAAGGTATTTTACCGGCCGCATTGTCGTACAGGTCCACATGATTTGCACCGGGGACAATCACCAGCTCTTTTTCTTTACTGCCGACCGCCTTATAAGCATCTTCGGCAAAATAGCGTGAATGGGCTTTTTCACCGGTCACGATAAGCGTCGGGATAGTAATTTCGCTGGCGTAGCTCAGCAGCGGCATATTCATAAACGACAGCGGCATCGTTGCCGTCCACGCCCCGGTCGAGTTAACGGAGCGTTCGTGGAAACCGCGCGGCATGCGGTAGTAATCAAAGAACTCCTTCAGCACCGGATGCGGATCGGCCGGCAGGGTTTCTGGCAGAATGCGCTCACCCGCGCTGACCTTGCCATTGCTGTCGACGTTAATATCATGGCCACCTCGTGCGAACGTTCCGCTTTCCGCATCCTTCCAGCGTTGTTCATTCAGATACTGCAGAACGGCACGACGGTCGGCGGTCGAATAACGGTCTTTGCCATCACCTACGCCATGGCCCATCGCCCGGCTCATGTCGTACATCACGCTGGTGGCCACCGCTTTGACGCGGGTATCCATCGCGGCGTCGTTTAACGCCATGCCGCCCCAGCCGCAAATGCCGAGCAGCCCAATACGGTTGCGATCCACCTCTTTTTGCAGCCCCAAGAAATCTACCGCCGCGCTGAAATCTTCCGTGTTGATATCCGGCGAGGCGACGTTACGCGGATAGCCGCCGCTTTCCCCCGTATAAGAAGGGTCGAACGCCAGGGTAACAAATCCCTGTTCCGCCAGCGTTTGCGCATACAGGCCGCTGGATTGCTCCTTCACCGCGCCAAAAGGCCCGCTGACGGCAATCGCCGCCAGCTTGCGATCGCCACGATCTTTGGGGAGATAAAGGTCGCCCACTAAGGTGATCCCATATCGATTCTGAAACGAGACCTTACGATGATCGACTTTCTGGCTCTCGGCAAACGTCTTGTCCCATTTATCGATCATCGAAACAGGAGCATTCGGATTGACTGAATCAGCATAACTCATTGTCGTGACTCCACTTAATGATGCGAATAACAGCATGGCAGGCATTGCGGTTTTTAGCGTTCGGGTGAAAGCTTTCATAAAAATCCCCATGAAAAACAAGATAGAGAGACAGGTTTCCTACGGACAACGCTGCTGTGCTTTGTTTTGATGGGCTCATTATAGTGAGCAGAATTAATGCTGATTAGAGGGAGATAATTGCTAAGATTAATACCATATTGTTATAAATTAATGCTGAGACTGGCGTCATTCTTGGGGGAGTAAATCAATGGCAAAAAGGGAGAACTACAACGAGCTTTACCTGTTTATGCAGGTAGTACGGGAAGGCAGTTTTACCGCTGCGGCTCACAGGCTTGGCCTGGCTCAATCGGGGATAAGCCGTTCTGTTCGCGAGCTTGAAGAAAGGTTAGGTGTCCAGCTACTGGTGCGCACCACGCGTAAGCTATCGCTGACGCAAGCGGGTGAGCAGCTCTATCAGAAAACGGAGTCCGGATTTGATACCTTAGATCTTGGGCTTGCGACACTGGCGCATTATCGTGAGACCCCTTCCGGCACGGTCCGCATCAATGCCAGCCAGCACGCGATTGATAAATGCCTGCTGCCAAAGCTTGCGGTATTTAAACAGCGCTATCCTGATATCAGGCTCGAACTCATGAACGAGAGCCGGTTCGTCGATATTATCGAGGAAAGATTCGATGCAGGCGTACGTCTTGGGCCTGAAGTAGGCCAGGGCATGGTCGCGGTGCGTATTACGCCCGATATGGAGATGGCGATTGTGGGGACTCCTGAACATTTTCGTCGTTACGGTTTTCCACAAAATCCTGCGGATTTAAAGACACATCCCTGTATCGCCTATCAGCTTGCCGACGGCAACCTATACCAGTGGGAACTCCATCAGGATGATAAAAAAATCACTCATCGGCCGGAAGGGCAATGGGCCTTATCTGACAGCTATATGGAGGTAGAAGCCGCGCGGCTGGGCCTGGGGCTGGCCTATGTTCCTGTCGAGTTGGTTGCCGATGATTTAGAGCGTGGGGTGCTAATCAGGGTATTACAGCGTTACAGCCTGCGAATGGAAGGGTTATTTCTTTATTATCCCCATCGCAATGTATCCCCCGCCCTAAGAATGGTCATTGAGACATTGAAAATTTGAGAGTTGCGATGGCCGCTCCTGCACTGTGCAGGATGGACGGCAAAGCCGCTTGTATAAAGCAGACTTAGTTGACATCAAAATGAATGATGGAAATGAGGTAAACCGATTGGCGAAATACAACGCCGTATGAAGGACGATGCGTCGGGCGATAGGGGCGATCAATAGTAATGGCTGAGCGGCCTGGCCTATTAGATGCTCACTTGCCACACCGGCTTTGACGCCATTGGTTCAAATAGGCGAACCCTGGTGTACGGTAGGGTGATGGCTGTTAATCGGATAATTAATTGAATTAAATACTAAATTCCGATTGCCAACAGAGAGTGCAATTTTCCTGTCACTCTTTTTTGCAGCGGATTAAATATGGCGCTGTTAATAACTTATGCCTCAGGGATAGTACGGAGGGATAGCGCATAGTCAAATCAATGCGATCTCCCATTTGTCTACCGTTTCGCCGGTTAAACAACCGTTTAATTAATTACTGTTATAATTACTCCCGTTGAGCCTTGCAGGAGTGAATGTTTTTCTCCGTAAGCATTGCGATGCGGCGCTCTCTGGAGCGGCATCCGTTTTTTGGACATGCCGGTGGTTCGGTGAGAAGTAAGGAGAAGTGCACTATGAGTAGAAAAGACAAGCTCGCGGCGGCCCTGCTGGCCATCTTCCTGGGTGGGCTGGGCATTCACAAGTTTTACTTAGGGATGAAGTGGTGGGGGCTGTTCTACCTGCTGTTCTGCTGGACGGGGATCCCGGCGATTGTCGGCTTTATCGAAGGCATTATTTATCTGTTCCAATCGGAAGAGAAATTCAATCAGAAATACAATCCTGGTCTGATTTAATGCTTTGCTGACGGCGCTTCCTGTTAAGGGAAGCGCCGTTTTTCGTTCCGTTACTGTTTCTTCATCATCTTGCCGCGCATTTCTTCACTCATCATTTTATTCGAGCTGGAGATCACGCAGTTATATTGCTTGCCTTGGTTAATGACCATAAAGGTGCTGACCGGATTTTTAAAATCCTTGTCGATGGTGAAATAAATATACGCCTGCGGCAGCGCGGCCGGTTTAAAGGCGCCGAAGGCATACACATCCGCCAGGCCTAGCGCGGAGAGATCGACCGTCAGTTCCATCGGCTGTTTATCGTTTGGCGATGGGAACATCGATTTGGCCGACATCATCATGGTGCTGCTGTTGATGGTGTAATCGGTTTTGACCTTCATGCCCATATATTTCGATTCCGGCATGGAAAGTTCTTTTTTGCAGGCGGCGTCGTGCTGCGGCGCCGGGCTGCCGTTTTCCATCACGGCGTGCACGTGTTCCAGCGTCACTTCCGCGTTGCCGGTGGTAGGCTGCGCATCGGCCGCGTAAGCCGCGCCGCTGAAGGCGGCCACAGAGGTAAGGATAATGCCTGTAACGATTTTCATTGTCGCTCTCCGAAATGCTAATAATGATATTAATTGCGGTGTGTAGCCTATTGGCCTGATAAAACGCAAAGTTACTCGTTCCGTGGAGATCAAATATCCTCGGAATTTTTATAGTAAATAGTGTTTCACCCACGCGGTGCGCGAGGTTGGTTTAATTATCTTGAGGGTCTTGCTTTTTTGTTTTTCAGTACGTTTACCTGCATATAAAGAGTATGTCTAAACATAGTCAATGTTTAGAATATGCACAAATTATTGCGGTTTTTTCCCGCTTTAATTCTTTGCATTTTAATACGGGTTTAAATATTGCATTGAGATACAGAGAGTTATCTTTTCTACGTTAAAATCACTCAGTGAAGCGTTATTTATGTGATCTTCATGGTCACAGAAATAACGCTGAAATTATTGCCTTTCTATTTAACGGCTAATTATTCATGGCATAGGCTTCAACCCCGCTAACCGCCTGCGCTAGAATCAGGCGGTTTGCTCTTGAAAAAGGATATCGCCATGGCCGCCTGGGCCTTTTTGATCGTCGGTTGGCTGTTGATTTGGCGGGATTACCCGATTTTCGGCGCGTTGTGCATCGCGCTGTTCGCCGTGCTGCAATGGGCCAAATACGCCGCAAAAGGCGTGCAAAACCCCGAAGAGGCCGCAGAGTGGCGCAAGACCGACTGGCGTTCGCAGCCGATTGAAATGGCGCACGCCGGCGACAGCGACCGGCAGATTGGCGGCGTGGGGGAGCTGGGCATGGGCGGCCCCAATTTTTGGACGCTGCTGCTGCGCGACGGAGCGATTGTGCATGGCGCCTGTGCGGCGCCGCAGGACGTGGACGGCGGCAGGTTGCGCCTGATCCCGACCCGCAGCCGCGAGGGTGAGGGGCTGACGGTCTACGAACCTGCCGCCCGGGCGATGTACGCGCTGCCTGCGCTGACCGATCGCGAGCTGGAAGCAGTGGCCGGCGGTTCCGCCGAGGCGCTGGCGTGGCTGCGGGCGAGCTGTCGGCAGGCGGTGGCCACGCCGCTGCGTCAGGTGCGCGGTCTGTGGGTGCCGCAGTGGGCAGAGGATCCGGCGGATCGTCTGGAGATCGCCTTGCCCAGTGGCCGCGCGCTGGCGGCGCGCTCGACGTTACCGGCGGATTTGCGCCATGCGGACGATCCTGCCGCGCTGCTGCACGCGCCGCCTTATGAGCTGTTGCTGGATAACCGGCCGACCGATCGCTTGGTGTGCGATCTCGAACGCGTGGCGGAATCGCCGACGGGCGACGGCTTGAGCGTCGGCGGCTGCCAGTTCCGCGGTGAGCATATCGTCGATGGTCTGTACCATCTGTACTTCGCCGGCGAGTGGTTCAGCCTGCTCTCCTACGCGCACAAACCGGCGGGCTGGCGCGGTTCGGACACCACCTTTTTTGTCGAGCGGGTCGAGCCGCAAGACGGCGGCGTATTCGTGATTGAATGGGATGCCTACAGCGTGGGGCCCGACGGGCGTGCGCCGCGCGTAGCGGCGCCGCCGGTCTTGGTTATCGCAGTAAGCTGGCAGGACGCGCCGCTGCGGCTGCCCACGGCCAATAACCGCGTGACCGTGCGCTTGCCTAACGCCACGGCGTAAGGCTTAAGGCAGCACCCTGACTTCGCCGTTGTGCAAGGTCAGCACGGCGATCGGGCTGCCGGGGAAGCACTCCCTAAAGATCCAGTCGCTGGGCCGAAACGCCGCCGCAGGCAGCCCGGCCTGCCACTCTTCCCACTGCGGGGCCGGCTTATCCGGCGGTAAAGAGAAAGAGACCAGCCAACCCGCTTCGCAGTGCACCCTTTGGCCGCTCGGGCGGGTAAAGGTGTGCGCGCTCGCCAGCTCCATTACCGGCGGTAAAACCTCGAAGGCAATGATCGGCACGCCGGCCACGCTCTGCGGCCGAGGAAAACGCACGGCGGTCACGCCGTCCATCGTGATGGGGCTGTCTTCGGTGCCGGGCAGGCGCGGTTCCTGCCGGTTTACCCAGCTGCCTTTCGTCAGCGTGATTTCACCGAACGGTTTGGCTTCGTCGAGCGTCAGGTAGCTGCGCCGATTCCAGCGTTCTTCCGCCCGCTGGCTCTTGAGATCCTGGATGGCGATGTCGATCAGCATCAGCACGAACGCCACCGGGTAGATCGCCAGCGCCGAGGCCAGCAGATAGCCGCCCCAGGAAAGCGGCGGGCGTGGGCGGCCGCAGCGGGCAGAAGCGTAGCGCCAGCCCCACCAGGCGAGCAGGATGCCGGCGAGCAGCAGCGCCAACAACAGCGCCACCAGCCCTGCAACGCCGGCGCCATAACCTAACAGCATGGCAAGTTCCTCATGTTCACGGCGTGGTGGAACGGTAGCGAACGAAGTAGGGCAGCGCCGGGGGCTCCCCGTCATCGCCATAGTGGCTTTCCGGTTCGATCACGGTTTGGCGTGCGTCGTCGCGCCCGTTGTAGCGGTACTCCAACGGCTGGCGGTAGCGCACGTCGGATGAGCGCAGATCTAAAATCAGCGAAAGGCGCGCATCGCCGTTATCCGTTTGGGCGACCAGCTTGTCGTTGCCTGCCCACAGCTGATACAGCGATTTATCGCCGGTCTCCAGCAGCACCTTCAACTGCCCGTCGGATTGATAACGCAGGAGCTGATACAGCCCTCTTTCCAGCGTCTGTGCGATCAGGTAGATGCCGCCATCCGGGGCCTGCGCACTTTCCGTCACGCGCACCGTGAGCCAATGCGGTTCGGCCACCTCGCCGGTTTTGCCGTTAACGGCGATGTGCAAGGCGCCGGAGCCGAGCACCGGATTCATCCAGAACAGCACGCGATCGCCGTCAACGGCGGTAAAGATCTCGGGTATGGATTTGCGCTTGCCGGAGGCGTAAGCCGTCGGTGAGTCCTCCTCGCCGCGCTCAAAACCCAGCAGCTGTCGCGCTTCCAACAGCGCCGGCAGATCCAGCGTTTGCCGCCAATGGGCGCCAAAGTCCGGGCTGTAGAATACGCCTTCGGTGCTGATGAGATACAGCGCGCGTTTACCCGGCAGCGCCACCAGTTTGCCGCCGATAAAGGAAGGCCGGTTGTCGTCGCCCTCCGGCCAAGGGATCAGCGCCCCGATGGTGCCCTGTTTCACATCGACCATCCGGCGCCCCTTGGACAGAAAAAGCACGCACTCCTGCCCGCCGCAAACCGCATCGTGGATAGACTCGTCGAGTTCCCCCAGCATCTGCAATCCCTGCGGGCCGCTGAACAACACCTGGCTGAGATAGTTGGCCGCCCAGCCGTAAAAGCTATTGTAGGCCCCGCGCTCACTCCTTTTGCTGATGAGCAGCAGGGCGCCGTCCTGCGCCGGGTAGCTGTGGATGAGATCGTAATGGGCTATCGTCGGCAATGCTTCGTCGCTCTGGGTCCATTGCCACTGCGCATAGCGTTGTTCTGGGGCGAGGAAATAGACGCCCAGCGCGCTGGCCAAAAACAGCGTCAGGATAATAAGGGGTCTTTTATAAAGCGCTAACGTCATCATTTCAGCTCCGTCACCTGATCCTGCTGCCATAACCTGCGGCGCAGATTGCGCAGGT
The DNA here is from genome assembly GCF_030954545.1 of Serratia sp. MF1(2023). Classification (NCBI taxonomy): domain Bacteria; kingdom Pseudomonadati; phylum Pseudomonadota; class Gammaproteobacteria; order Enterobacterales; family Yersiniaceae; genus Serratia; species Serratia sp. MF1(2023). The sequence goes on from NZ_JAVHUX010000012.1 coordinate 28,439, forward strand.
ATTTAAACGTTTTAAACGTGCGGTGCTGGTCAAAAGAGTAAAGGCGGCAGATCTGGGCGAAGCCCTCGATCAACAGCGCGAGGCCGCTGACCATCAGCATCATTAAGAGAAGAATCGGTGGCAATTCGCTGCCGAGACGCTGCAGGGTCCAGGCATCCAGGTAAAAGCCCGCCGGGGTATCGGCGTTATCCGCCACCGCCAGGCCGAGCACAAAGCACGTCACGATCGCGCCGAGAATGAAGACAACGCGCGCGCACAGGTTAAGGCCGGATTCGGTGAAGTAGCGGCGGCCGCCGATGAGGTAGGTCTGGCGATCGCGGTGGTTGATGATCCCACGCACCGTAGGCAACTCGGGGACGGTGTCGTTCTCGCAATACAGCACCTGCAGCGGATCGCCTTTGGCGATGAAAAGCGGATGTTGCCGACGAAATACCGGATGCAGTTTGGTATTGGGGACGTTGAGCGCACGGGTCGTCAACGCGAAGTGCGTCTCCTTCTGGCGCCACGCATAGGTGTCCAAATACTGCACCTGGCGCGGGATCTCATAGTGGCGGAGTTCGTAGCTCAGGGCGTTGACCGTCTCGATGCCGGAGGCCTCGACGCCGTCGGGGAGGGGGACGTCGGTTTGCTGCGCTGCGGGCACTGACGCGGCGTCTGCACTGACGGCCCGGTATTTGATGCCGGGGATTTTCAGGCTGAGCGATCCGGGCGGCGTGACGTCTTGCCCCTGCAGCACGCGATCCAGCGCCTTGAGCAGGCGCCTGCGGCCGCGATGCCCGATCAGCAGCAGCTCAGAACCGACGAACAGCACCATGCCGATGCCGACAAGGCCGGCGATTACGGCGATAAAGAACAGAACGATGGTCAGCCAGGAATCTTCCCCGTCCATGATGAAAAAGGCTGCCGGAAAACCGCCGACCAGCGCCGCGCCCAGCACCAGCAGGGCGAAGTATTTCAGCTTGTATTTCAGCGTTCTGTCGGGCTCCAGCCGGCCTTTTGTCTCGTGCAGCAGCCAGTGCAGCCAGTAGCTGCCGTCCTGCAGGCGATGGGCGCCAATCTTCACCCGATCGCCGGCGGCGAGCGTGGCCAGCAGATTTTCGCTGTCGCTGAAGTCGTCACGGTAAAAAAAGAACGTTTGGCCGGCGGCGATGATCCTCACCAGGTTGTCGGGCGCCGTCTGTTGGCAGGCACATTGTTCGACGGTCACATTAAAAAATTGGGTTTGCATGTCATTCCCTGTCAGCGGGCGTGGCCCGAAAATTCATCCCTGGCGCCAAATTATTCAGCGCTTTTTCATCAACGGCAGCATGCGCACCAGCGCATTGTCCTTGACGATGTAGTGGTGAAACAGCGCGGCGGCGGCATGCAGGCCGATCAGCCAGTAGCCGAATGACGCCAGCGTTTTGTGCCAGCCGATAATCATCCGCGCCTGCGGCCGATCGGCCACGTCGGCGAACGGCATCGGCAGGCCGAACAGATACCACTCCTTGCCGCCCAGATAGCGCGAATACACCCCCAGCACCGGCAGCGTCAACAGCAGCAGGTAAATCAGGGTATGCGTCAGGTGCGCCAGGCCGGTTTGCCACTTAGGCGGTTTGGGCGCGATGGCGGGAGAAGGGTGGCGCCAGCGCAGGAACAGGCGGGCGATCATCAGCGCAAACACCGTTACGCCGCAGCTGAAGTGGGTGACAACCAGCACGTACCAGGGGGCGCTGCCCGGTTCGGCAAAGCCGCGTAGCTCGATAGTGACGCAGGTGATGACCAGCAGGATCGCCACCAGCCAGTGCAGGCGAATTTGCCACGGCATGTAGGTGTTCTGCACCGAGTTGCCTTTTGATGTTAAAGGGTCTGTGCGCCGATGGTAACGAAATGTTACAGGTGAGGAAAGCGCCCGTGTGCAGTTTAAGCAAAATGCCAGGGGTTAAACCGCTTATTAAGCTATGAATTTAGTGGGCTAAGTGTTTGGCGGCAGAGGAGGTAGTTGGCATCGTAAGTTGTGAAGCTAATGGACGATAGATTCAGAGGCTGGCAGCTTAATAAGTAGCGAAGCAAATAGCGCCGCAGCCCTCGCTGCGGCGCCCGGGATCAGTTCAATTTGGCCTTGGCGAAATCGCTGCCGTTCACGTCCACCACATAGCCGCTCAGGTTGCTGCGGGTGGCGTAGAACACTTTGCCGGTGGCCAGCGGCAGCCACGGCGCCTGTTTGGCGAAGATCACCTGTGCCTGTTGATACAGCTTGGCGCGAGCCTGTGGCTGGTTCTCCAGAATCGCCTGCTGGATCAGGCTGTCATAATCCTTATCGCACCAGCGCGCCACGTTGGCGCCGCTCTGCACCCCGGCGCAGCCGAGCAGGGTGGCGAAGTTGTCCGGATCGCCGTTGTCCGACACCCAACCGTACAGCGCGCTCTGCTGTTCGCCTTTGCGCAGCCCGGCCAGATACTGGCCCCACTCCCAGGTGACGATCTTGGCCTTCACGCCCACCTTCGCCCAGTCGCTCTGGATCATCTCGGCGATGCGCTTCGAGTTCGGATTGTAGGGGCGCTGTACCGGCATCGACCAGATATCGGTCTCAAAGCCCTGCTCCAGCCCGGCCTGCTTCAGCAGCTCGCGCGCCTTCTGCGGATCGTAGGCGTATTCCGGCAGTTGATCGTTGTAGCCCAGCATGCCCGGCGGCAGCAGCGAGTTGGCCGGTGTGCCGCTGTCTTTGAACACCGCGGCGACGATCGCTTTCTTGTCCACCGCATAGCTCAGCGCCTGGCGCACCAGCAGGTTGTCGAACGGCTTTTTCTGGGTGTTGAACGCCAGATAGCCGACGTTCAGCCCGGTGATGTCGTGCAGCTGCAGGTTGCCGTCGGCCTTGATGGCGGCGAACTGTTCCGGCAGCGGCGCGGGGATAATCTGGCATTCATTGGTTTTCAGTTTGGCCAGCCGGGTTTGCGGATCAGGCGTAATCGAGAAGATCAGGTGCTTGCTGGCCACTTCGCCCTGCCAGTAGTGCGGATTGGCGATGTAGCGGATCAGCGAATCCTGTTTGTACTGCTGCAGCGCGAACGGCCCGGTGCCGATCGGCCAGTTGTCGACGTATTCCGGCGTGCCCTTTTTCAGCATCGCGTCGGCGTACTCGGCGGACAGGATCGAGGCGAAATCCATCGCCCAGTCGGCGACGAAGGCGGCGTTGGGCTGGCTCAGCGTGAAGCGCACGTGATGCTCGTCCACCGCTTCCACCTTGGCGATCAGCTTGTCCAGGCCCATGTCGGTGAAGTATTCATAGTTGCCGCCGGAGACCTTGTGATACGGGTTAGCGGGATCCTTCTGCCGTATCACGGTGAACACCACGTCTTCGGCGTTGAAATCGCGTGTTGGGGTGAAGTATTTATTGCTGTTGAATTTCACGCCCTGGCGCAGGGTAAAGGTGTAGGTCTTGCCGTCCGGGCTGACGCTCCACTCGGTGGCCAGCGAAGGGGCGGGGGTTTTATCGCTTTCGCTCAGCGTCACCAAGCGGTTGTACAGCACCTGTGAGGTGGCGATAAAGGTCGGCCCGGAGCTGGCGAGCTGCGGGTTGAACGATTCCGGCGAGGCGACGGTGCAGTACACCAGCGCATCGGAAGCGGCCAGCGCGCCGCCCGCCGACAGCAGGCCGGCGCTTGCCAGCGCCAATCCGGCGATAGGGTGTTTTAAAAACGTCAAGGCAAGATCCTCAGGTGGGGGGCCGTTAGCGGCGAATTGATTTAACTATAGATAACGGATGGCGCGACGGGGAACAAGCGTCTCAGCTGCGCATTCTGTGCGCCCCGCGTTGCCAGGCAAACCGCTTTAATCGGCCGCGCGCTTGCGGTCTGCATCATAGCGCTCGCGGGCGGCGTCCAACTCGGGGAAATGGTATTCCGCCCATCGGTCGAGCGCCGTCAGCGTCTCGACCAGCGAGCAGGCGACGGCGCTGAGCCGGTATTCCACATGCGCCTGATTCCTTTCACTTAAATCCAAGCGTTCGAGCAGCCCGTTGCGTTCCAACTGGCGCAGCGTTTGCGTCAGCACCTTCTGTGAAATGCCGTCGATGCGGCGCAGCAGTTCGCCGTTGCGCATCGGCCGCTGCGCCAGCGCGGGCAGGATCAGCATCACCCACTTGCCGGAAATCAGCGCCAGCGCATCGCGCGCGGAGCATTTACTCGAATAGACGTCGCCGGGATAGGCCATGGGGGGTTACCTTCAGGTGCGTAATTGCCAAGGGTGCGATAAAGCCACAGCATAGCAGCACCACCTTACAGCGGGAGACACAGGATGAACGTGCTGATTGTGCTGGCTCACCCCGAGCCGCATTCTTTCAATGCCCATTTGGCCGAACAGGCGCGGCAGGCCTGGCTGGCGCAGGGGCACCAGGTGAAGACGGTTGATCTGTATCAGGAGGGGTTTGATCCGCGTGAAGGCGCAGACCATTACCCCAGCAGAAAGCAGGCGGACAGATTTGATGCGATGCAGGAGCAGCGCCATCACTGGACGACTCAGGCGCTGCCGGCGGAGATCCGGCGGCATATCGAGCTGCTGCGCTGGGCGGACACGCTGGTGCTGCAGTTCCCTTTCTGGTGGTTCGGCGCGCCGGCCATCCTCAAGGGCTGGATGGATCGGGTGTTCGTTTACGGTGGGATCTACGACAGCCGCCACCGCCATGAAAACGGCGTGATGCGCGGCAAACGGGCGCTGCTGACCGTCACCGCCGGCGCCTCCGCTCAGGCCTGCGCGCCGAACGGGCGCGACGGCGATATGCGGCTGATGCTGTGGCCGATCATGCATGCGCTGCACTATATCGGCTTTAGCGTGCTGGAGCCGTTCCTGGTTTATGGCGTGCGCGGCGGGTTGACGGGCGAGGCGCTGCAGGCGCAGAACGCTGCTTTGGTGCAGGTGACGCAGGCGTATCGGGCTGGCTTAGGCGATCTTGCCGCCTGGCCGGCGGTGCGGTTCAACCGCAATGACGATTTTGACGCCGATCTGGCGCTGAAGCCCGGTGCGCCGGTCTATAGCCCGTTCGTGCGCCACCGCGATCCGGTTTAGAAACCGGCCTTCAGCAGTTCCTCGCGCAAGTCGTCGATAATCGCCGGTTCGATGTCGGGGAACTGCTGCTGAATATCGGCGATGGCTTCGGCCACGCTCGGGCCGGCAAAGGTGCCGGAGAAGGGCAGCAGCGGCAGATTGGCGTCGCTGTCCGGCAGTTCGCCGCGGATAGTGCCGGTGATCATGCCCGCTTTTTTTTCCGCCGTGAGGTCGTACTCCCCCACGTTTTTGTCGATCGGTTTCATTGGCCGCCTCGCTGTCGGTGAGTGTTTACCCTGTTCGGTTAAAGCATAGTGTTTCAGGCAATGAATACCAATAAATGTATATAATATTAATATAAAACAATGTGATGCGTATTTTGTCGTTTGACGTTTACCGGGGGCCGGCGCTATGCTCTTGGCGCTAAAGGAACCTTCCTCACTGACAGGGACAGACGACATGAAAAGACTGAAAAGCGCGGCGCTGTTGTTGCCGCTGTTGGCGCTCAGCGCCTGCACCCACCACCTCAGCAGCGCGGAGCGACATGCCAAGCACTACGTTTATCAAACGCGCGACGACTTCGACCCGCAATTCCGCACCGATGTGAACGGCAGCATTAAAAACGCCGTGCCGATGTTCGAACAGTTCTACCAGCAGGGGAAAAAGGATCGCGCGGCGGGCGTGGCGCGCAGCGAGGCGCAGAAAAAGGCCGATTATCTGGCCAGCCCGGAATTCCAGCAGAACATGGAACACAAAACCATTTTCATCAATCGCGCCTACAGCGGCTCCGACAATCCTAAACGCCGTCAGGTGCTGTCGCAGGAAGCGGTGGGCGCCTACTGGGACGGTTACGAAGGCCGTTGATTGAATCCCACATAAACATAAGGTAATAAAAACTGGCCTTCTGCCGGTTATTTGATTATAAAAACCGGCGCTAAGGACGATGTTCATAATCGAAACCAGGAGTGTTTATGTTGGCAAACGTTAAGCGTTCGTTCGCCGCCGCCATCGTATTGATGTTGGCGCTACCCGCGGTTCAGGCCGCGGATTACCGTGCGGGCGAGCAATACACCCGGCTGGATAAGCCGGTAGCCGCCGCGCCGGCGGTGGTGGAGTTCTTCTCCTTCTACTGCGGCCCTTGCTATCAGTTCGCCGAAACCTACCGCGTAGGCAGCACCGTGGCGCAGGCGCTGCCCGCCGGTGAGAAAGTCACCAAGTATCACGTCAGCCTGATGGGCAAATTGGGCAATGAGCTGACCGAAGCCTGGGCGGTGGCGACGGTGCTGGGCGTGGAAGACAAGATTGAAGGGGCGATGTTCGACGCGGTGCAGAAACAGCGCGCCGTCAATAGCGCCGAAGATATTCAGCGGGTGTTCACGGCGGCCGGCATCGATGCCGCCACCTATGAAAACGCGCGCCACAGCCTGCTGGTCAAAGGGTTGATCGCCAAGCAGAACGAAGCGGTGAAGGCGTTCGAGGTGCGCGGCACCCCGTCGTTCTACGTAGCCGGCAAATACAAGATAGACAATGCCGGCATGGCCAGCACCAGCGTTGAAGGCTACGCCAAAGAGTACGCGGCGGTGGTGCGGCATCTGTTGGATACGCAGCCTTAAGGCGATTCCTCCTCCGGCGCCCGATGATCTGTGATCGCGGCGCCAAATCCCCGGCTCGCCATTGATTGTGTGTTAACGGATTGTTATGGTGGTTTTCTGTTCAACGGCGCAGCACCGCTGCTGTTTGAAGGGAGAGATCATGACGGCATTGGCAACGCTCCGGGACGTCGGCTTCGAAGAGTGGCTGGGCAAAATCAACACCGCCTGCGGCAGATTCTGCGCAAAAACGCTGGGGCCGGGCTTCAGCGGGGCGATGCAGGAATTCCGCGCCCATGCGCTGCGCCTGAGCGTGGTCGACGTGTCTCAGGCCCGGCTGTACCGCACGCCGCGCGAGATCGCCCGCAGCGACGGCGCGCACTTTTTTACCGTCTTCCAACTGCGCGGCAGCGCGTTGATGGAGCAGGGCGAGAGCCAGACGGTGCTCTCTCCCGGCGACATCACGCTGATCGACGCCTCACGGCCCAGCAGCTTCACCTTCCAGCGCGATTCGCGCCAAATCTCCTTGTTGTTGCCGCGCGGCTGCCTGCCGCTGCCGCCGCCTTGCGCCCAGCGTCTCGGGGCAGAGCTCAGCGCGGTGCGCCTCAGCCGCCAACTGGTGCTGAGCAGCATGCAGGATCCTCAGCTTGCCGCGGCGGAAAGCGAGGCGGTGCTGAATGCGCTGGCGGCGCTGCTGCGCCCGGCGCTGGCGCTCGAACAGGCGCGCCCGGAGGGGCAACAGCCGGTTTTCGACAAGGCGCTGGCGTTGATCGACAGGCATATTCAGTCGCCGCAGCTGCGCCCGGAATGGGTGGCGGCCGAGTTGGGGGTGTCACTGCGCAGCCTGTATCGGCTGTTTGCCCGTCAGGGGCTGGTGGTGGCCCAGTACATCAGGAACCGCCGGCTGGATCTGTGCGCGCAGGCGCTGCGCAGCGCCGCCGGGCAGGAGAAGCTGGCCGGAGTCGGCCTCGACTGGGGTTTTGCCGATCACAGCCATTTCTCGACCGCTTTCAAGCAGCGTTTCGGCATGTCGCCGAGCGAGTACCGTCGGCAGTATCAGTAAGCCAGGGCGCGGGCCAGGCCCGCGCCGCTTCACTCAATAGCGGATGCAGACCGATTTCGACTCGGTGTAAGCGTCCAGCCAATCCGGGCCGAAATCACGGCCGCTGCCCGACTGTTTGAACCCGCCGAACGGCATGTTAGGGTCGATCAGCGTATGGGTGTTGACCCACACGGTGCCGGCCTGAATGCGCGGCGTCAGCGCCATCGCCTGCTGCAGGCTGGTGGTCCACAGGCTGGCAGTCAGCCCGAAGTCGGTGTCGTTGGCCTTGCTCAGTGCCTCCTCGGCGCTCGCCACCCGAATCAGGTTGACCACCGGGCCGAACACTTCTTCACGCGTCAGGTTCAGCCGATCGTCCGGGTTGATCACCAGCGTTGGCGAGATGTAGAAGCCGTTGGCGTCCGGCCCGGCCGCGCCGCCGATAAGCTCGGCGTTTTTCGCCCGGGCGTCGTCCAGGTAGGCCGCCACCTTGTCGCGGTGCGCGAGCGACACCAGCGGGTTGATTTGCGCGCCGGTATCCATCCCCGGCCCGACCGACAGCGATTTCACCGCCTGTTCGAAACCTGCCACCAGTTGGTCATAAATCGGCGCTTCGATATAAATCCGCGAGCTGGCGGCGCACACCTGCCCCTGATTGAGGAAGCTGCCGAGCATCAGGCCTTCGATCACCTGCTGCGGATCGGCATCTTTCAGCACGATGGCCGGGTTTTTGCCGCCCAGCTCCAGCGTCACGCGGGTCAGGCGATCCGCCGCCGCGCGCGCGATGCTTTTGCCCACCGGCGTGGAGCCGGTAAAGCTGACTTTGGCGATCAGCGGATGTTCGGTCAGCGCCTTGCCGCACAAGGTGCCGCGGCCGGTGACCACGTTGAACACGCCCGGCGGCACGCCGGCTTCGCTCGCCAGTTCGGCGATGCGCAGCAGGGTGAGCGGGGTGGTTTCCGACGGCTTGATGACGATGGAGCAGCCCGCCGCCAGCGCCGGCATCACTTTCCACATGCCGATCATCAGCGGGAAGTTCCAGGGCACGATGCCGGCGACCACGCCGATCGGCTCTTTACGGGTATAAACCTGATATTTAGCGCCCGGCGGCATCGGAATGGAGACGTCCAGCGTCTGGCCGGTGATTTTGGTCGCCAGCCCGGCGGTGTAGCGCATCCAGTTCAGGGTGCTGCCGACTTCGAAAGCGCGGGCGATGTTGATGGATTTGCCCTGCTCCAGGGTTTCCAGCTGCGCCAGCTCCTCGGCGTGCTGCTCCACCAGATCGGCGAAGCGCAGCAGGATGCGTTCTCGTTCTACCGGCAGACGCTGCGCCCAGACGCCTTCGCTGAAGGCTTTGTGGGCGGACTGCACCGCCAGCGCGACGTCGTGTTCGTTGGCGTCGGCGGTGGTGGCGATCTGCTGCCCATTGGCGGGGTTATACACCGCCAGGCGGCCTTCCGCGGCGGACGCGCGCCACTGGCCGTCGATATACAGCCCATGCTGACGATCGAGAAAACGCGACACGCTATCCAGCACGGCTACGGTATTGTCAGACATACATCCTCCGATCAGGCTCATCAGGTTATCGTTAACCCTGCAAGTCTAGATCAGCGGAAAAGCGGCGGCTTTGGTCTGCCTGACATTCGGTTTGCCCTGCGTGTCATTTTGCCGTGACGGAAGGGTAAACCGCGGCCGGCGGGCGCCGGCCGGGAGGGATCACGAGCTCAGGGTTGCCAGACGGGTGGCGAAGCCGAGGAACAGCAGGCCGATCAGGCCGTTGCCGAGCTTCGCCAGGCCTTTCTTGTGGTTGAAGAAATGCGCCAGCATCGCGCCGGAGAAGATCAGCGTGCTCATGTAGATAAAGCTGACGGCTTCGAGGATCAGCGCCAAAATGGTGAACGACAGTCCGGTGTGCGCGTAGTTGAAGTCGATGAACTGCACGAAGAACGACACGTAAAACAAGATAGCTTTCGGGTTGGTCAGGCTCAGCGTCAGCGATTTGCGCAGAATGCTGTGGCCGCCTTCAATCTGCTGCTGTTGTGCCTGCGCCTTCTGCACGAAGGTGGCGTAGAGGATTTTTGCGCCGAGGAACAGCAGGTAAATCGCGCCGAGAAAACGCACCAGGGTGAACAGGAACGGCGTGGTGCGGATCAGCGAAGCCACGCCGATATAGGCGCAGAAGATCAGGATCGCATCGCCGATGAACACGCCGAGCGCCGCGGTGTAGCCGGCGCGCACGCCGCGCGATACGCCGGTTTTCAGTACGTACAGCGTATTCGGCCCCGGCAGAATGATAATGAAGACCACCCCGGCCAAATAGGTCCATAAATTCAGGACGCCAAAACTCTCTAACACAATAACCTCTCCATGCGCGCAACTAACAGGCAAAAACACTGGCCACGCCCGTGACCGGCCGCGATCCTAACGCTGTGCAACCGGGTTGGCAACGTAATAAACTTCATGTTGTTGGTTAAAAATTGTCGAAACATTGTTGAAAACGTCGGCGCCGAATTAAAAAGCAAGAGCCGACGTGTTTCGCCAACGGCCCGTCACTATGCTGGTTAACATCGAAACCGCAGTGAGGAACGGATGATGAAAAACGTAATCGACAGCGCCGACCCGCGCTGGCTGGCGATCGTCAGCCGCGATAAACACGCCGACGGCCGCTTTATCTATGCGGTGAAAACCACCGGCGTGTATTGCTCGCCTTCTTGCCCGTCACGCCAGCCGAATCGGCAAAACGTGGAACTGTTCGACGATGCCGAGCAGGCGGAGGCGGCGGGTTATCGGCCCTGCAAACGCTGCCGCCAGGGGCTGACGCCGTTGACCGAGCAGCATGCGCGGCAGATAGCCGAGGCCTGCCGCTATATCGAACGGGCGGAGAAAGCGCCGTCGCTGCAGACGCTGGCGCGTCACGTCGGGTTGAGCCAATACCATTTCCACCGGCTGTTCAAAGCGATCACCGGCCTGACGCCGAAAGGCTATGCCGACGCGCAGCGCAGCCAGCGCTTGCGCACCGGTCTGACGCAGCAGGAGACGGTGACCGACGCGATCTTCGACGCCGGCTATGGCGCCAATGGCCGCTTCTACCAGCAAGCCAACGCCGCGCTGGGCATGACGCCGAAGGCTTACCGGGCGGGCGGCAAAGGCATGCGCATCCATTTCGCCGTCGGGCGCTGTTCGCTGGGCGAGATCCTGGCGGCACAAAGCGAGGTGGGCATCTGCGCCATTCTGCTGGGGGACGATGCGCAGCGGTTGGTGCAGGATCTGCAGGACAAATTTCCCAACGCCGAGCTGATCGGCGGCGACGCGCAGTATGAAGCGCTGATGGCGCAGGTGGTGGGGCTGATTGAAGCGCCGGAGAACGGGCTGGCGCTGCCGCTGGATATTCGCGGCACCGCGTTTCAACAGCGGGTCTGGCAAGCGCTGCAGACGATACCGGTCGGTGAAACCGTCAGCTATGCCGATATCGCCCGGCGCATCGGCGCGCCCAAAGCGGTGCGCGCGGTGGCCGGCGCCTGCGCCGCCAACGTGCTGGCGGTGGCGATCCCCTGTCATCGGGTGGTGCGCAACGACGGCGCTTTGTCCGGCTATCGCTGGGGCGTCGAGCGCAAGAAAGCCTTGCTGGAAAAAGAGGCGCAGCGATGAGCCGCTCGCTGGCGGCGCGGCTGGCCGAATTGGACTGGGCGGCAATTGAACGTGAACTCGATGCGCAGGGCTGTGCGCGGCTGCCTGGCGTGCTCAGCCAAGAGCTGTGCCGCGAGCTTTCGGCGCTTTACCCGCACGATGCGCATTTTCGCAGCCGCATCGTGATGGCGCAGCACGGTTTTGGCCGCGGCGAGTACCGGTATTTCGCCTATCCGCTGCCGCTGCCGGTGGCCGAGGCGCGCAGCCTGATGTATGCGCGGCTGGCGCCGGTAGCCAACCGCTGGAATACCTTATTGGGCCTGGCGGCGCGCTATCCCGCCGAACACGAAGCCTACCTGGCCGAATGCCACCGGGCCGGCCAACGGCGGCCGACGCCGCTGCTGTTGCGTTACGAAGCGGGGGATTACAACTGCCTGCATCAGGATCTGTACGGCGAGCGGGTGTTTCCGCTGCAGGTGGCGTTTTTGCTCTCCGCCCCCGAACGGGATTTCACCGGCGGCGAATTCGTGTTGACCGAACAGCGGCCGCGGATGCAGAGCCGGCCGGAGGTGGTGCCGCTACAGCAGGGCGACGCGGTGGTGTTCGCCGTGCATCACCGGCCGGTGGCGGGGGGGAAAGGCTGTTATCGGGTCAATCTGCGCCACGGCGTCAGCCGGGTACGTTCCGGCCAACGCCACACGCTGGGGGTGATCTTTCACGACGCGCTATAGCTTGCGCGCCAGCAGGGTGGCGAAGCGCAGCGAGATACGGTTGCCGGCGGCGTCGGTCTTGTGCAACTGGCCGACGTCCTCGTTGTATTTGAGGATCTCCCAGTCGCGATAATAATGCTTCAGCTCACCCGGGCTGAAGGTAAACGGAAACGGCAGCGGGCAGGGATAATCCTCGCTATCCATCGCCGCCACGATCAGGTTATGGCCGCCGCGAACGGTGCTGTCCTGCATGTTTTGCACGATATGCGGAATTTGCTGGCGTTCGAGAAACATCATCACCACGGTGGACAGGATGAAGTCGTATTCGCCGCTGAAGCGGTGGGTATTGAGATCCTGCACTCCGACGCTCAGGCGGGTCAGCTGCTCGGCGTCGATGATCTGATTGAGGCGGTCTATCGACGGCGCGTGCTTGTCCCAGGCGGTGACGTCGAAACCCTTCAGATTGAGATAGAGCGAATTGCGGCCGCCGCCGCAGCCCAGATCCAGCGCCTTGCCCGGCGCGATGCGCGCCGCCGCCTCGATCACTTCGGAGTGGGTGCGCGTCAGTTCGTATTTCTTGTGGTAGTAATCTTCCGCCGTGCAGTAAAACGCCAGCCGGCAGGTCATGTCGTCCGAGAAGGAAACGATGCGATGCCACTGCTGCGGTGCGATAAACGGCGGCTGGCTTTCGGGGCTGAACTGCCAGGTCTCGGTGGTGGCGCCGTCCTCGGTCATCATGGCGAACGTCAGGCTGCCGCTCAGTACGGTGAGCTTCGCCCAGGTGCCGCTCTGGGTGTTGTGGCGCTGGCGGAAGACCTCCGGCAGCGTGTCGCTGTTCCATTCCGGCAGGGTTTTATAGCAAAGCAGCTGCTGCTCCATAAGGGGCTCCTCTGGCTGGGCAAGCAAAGTGATTTATATGATGTATATAAAATACATCTTTATCGAGCGTTTGAACATAGCGGCCTGACGGAAAGGCGTGGCATATCTTTATACTGGATTGTGCGCGGCGGCTGGGCTAATTTCAGTGCTGTTCATGTCATCACGTTCAGGGAAAAGATGCCGATACCTCGTTTATTCCACCCGATATCCTTCCGTTTGCTGAGCCTGGCCGCGCTGCTGGCGCTGGCGGGCTGTACCAGCAAAACCACCACCACGGCGCCGACGGCGCGCCCCGCCGATGTCAAAGCCCGGCTGCTGACGCTGATCCCGGCCAACGCCGGCGATCGTCAGGGCTGGGCCACCGATATTACCGCCGCCTTCGCCGCGCAGGGCATCGAGCCGAGCGATGAGAACCTGTGTTCGGTGCTGGCGGTGACCGAACAGGAGTCGACGTTCCGGGCTAACCCGCAGGTGCCGGGGCTGCCGAAGATCGCCTGGAAGGAGATCGACCGCCGCGCCGATCAGATGCACATCCCGAACTTTTTGGTGCATACCGCGTTGAAGATCTCGTCGTCGAACGGCCAGAGCTACAGCGAGCGGCTGGATAAGGTGCGCACCGAGAAGGATCTGAGCGATATCTTCGATGACATGATCGACCGCGTGCCGATGGGGCAGAAGCTGTTCGGCCATTTAAATCCGGTACATACCGGTGGCCCGATGCAGGTGAGCATCGCCTTCGCCGAGGCGCACGCCAAAGGGTACCCTTATCCGGTCGACGGCTCGATTCGCTGCGAAGTCTTCAGCCGGCGCGGCGGCATGTACTTCGGCATTATGCATTTGCTGGGATATCCGGCCGATTACAGCCGGCCGATTTATCGCTTTGCCGACTTCAACGCCGGCTGGTACGCCAGCCGCAACGCGGCGTTCCAAAACGCGGTCAGCCGGGCGAGCGCCATTCCGCTGGCGCTGGACGGCGATCTTATCGACTTCGGCAGCGACAAGCCCGGCTCGACCGAGCTGGCGGTGCGCACGCTCGGCAAGCGCCTGAATATGAGCGACAGCGCCATTCGCCGGGCGCTCGAGAAAGGCGAGACGGCCGACTTTGCCGGCACCGATCTGTATAAGAAGGTCTTTGCGCTGGCGGGCGGCAAGCTGCCGCGCGAGATGCTACCGGGCATCCAGCTGGAAAGCCCGAAAATCACCCGCAAGCTGACCACCGCCTGGTTCGCCAAACGGGTGGATGAACGCCGCCAGCGCTGCATGGCGCGCGCCGGCGGGTAACCCAAAAGAAAACGCCGCCGGTGGCCTGAAACCATCGGCGGCGCGATCGCGCATCAGGCGCTGCGGCGCGGGTTGGTCAGGCCGAAGTTAAAGCTGTTGCAGCGGTTGCAGAACTCTTTCATCACCGGCGGCGTGTCCATCATCGGCACTTTCACCTCGATAAACGCCAGCCGATCCTGCCGCGAGGCGTGTTCCAGGGCCATTTCCAGCTGCTGCGTGGTTTCCACCGCCACGCTGAACGGCTGCGCCTGGGTATTCAATACCGCCGGCAGTTTGGCGTAGTCCCACGGGCCGATGTCGTTGTAGGACGAGTTTTCGCCGAGGATATAACGCTCGATGGTGTAGCCGTCGTTGTTGATCAGGAAGATGATCGGCTTTTGCTCGCAGCGCAGCAGGGTAGACACTTCCTGCGCGGTGAGCTGGAAGGAGCCGTCGCCGATGAACAGCAGGTGACGGCGCTCAGGCGCCGCCATCAGTGTGCCGAGCAGCGCCGGCAGGGTATAGCCGATCGAACCCCAGATCGGTTGGTTGACCACCTTGACACCGCCGGGCATGCGCATGCCGCCGATGGCGGCGCCCGAGGTGCCGTTTTCCACCACCACCACGTCATCTGCCCGGATAAATCGCTGGATCCGTTGCCACAGATAGGCCTGGTCGATGGGGGCGTCGCTCGGCGTCGCCAGCTTTTCACGCGGATCGGGCAGCGGCGCCAGGGGCTGTACCGGCGCGTCTTCGCTCAGATCCAGCAGCGCCTGCAGCAGATCCGCCGTCGCCACCGCCGGATAGGAGGTGTTGTCCAACTTTAGCGAGAACGGCTGGATATCTACCTGAGCGGCGGCGGGAATTTGCTGCGAGAAATAGCCGGTGGTGGAGTCCACCAGACGCACGCCGAAGCTCAGCACGCAGTCCGAGTGCGCCATGCGTTCATACAGTTCGGGGCGCGACAGGTTGCCGCTGTAGCCGCCCATCCAACCGGCGGTATCTTCCGGAATGATGCATTTGGCGGTCGGCATATTGGTCAGCGGAATGGCAAAGCGGTGAGCGACCTCGATCACCAACCGCTGCAGCTGATAGCGATCCACCATTTGGTCGACCAACATGATCGGGCGCTGCGCGCGTTTTATTTTGGTTAACAGCGCCATCGCCGCTAATTGCACATTGTATTTATCGCTGGCCGGCAACTGCGGCGCCGCTGCGGCTGCGGCGATTTCAATTTCGACGTCGCAAATAT
This sequence comes from Serratia sp. MF1(2023), assembly GCF_030954545.1. Classification (NCBI taxonomy): domain Bacteria; kingdom Pseudomonadati; phylum Pseudomonadota; class Gammaproteobacteria; order Enterobacterales; family Yersiniaceae; genus Serratia; species Serratia sp. MF1(2023). The sequence continues at coordinate 43,820 of NZ_JAVHUX010000012.1, forward strand.
CGGAAGGCAGCTGTAAATAGACCGGTTTCTTCTCTATCCAGGCGCGGGAAATAACGCGCGGAATTTCCTGCGCGGCATTTTCCGGCGTAATCAAGGCTTGAGCAACGGTGAATTGTTTAAAACAGTTCATGACGTTGTCGAAATTGCCGTCGCCCAGAGTATGGTGCAATAGCTGATGATTCTTCATCGCGTGCAGCGGCGGCGTGCCGGCGATGCAGACCACCGGCGAGGATTCGGCATAGGCTCCGGCGATGCCGGACAGCGCGGCCAGATCGCCGACGCCGTAGGTGACGATCAGCGCGCCGGCGCCCTTCATTCGGGCATAGCCGTCGGCGGCGTAGGCGGCGTTCAATTCATTGCAGTTGCCGATAAACGCCAACCGGTCGTCGCTTTCCAGCAGCTCCAGCAGGCTGAGGTTATAGTCGCCGGGCACGCCGTAAATACGATCGACGTTCAGGGCGTGAAGCTGTTGCAGAATGAATGACCCGATAGTTATTTTCATTGATTGCTCCGGATTATTTATCTTTATTTTGTCAGGCGAAAATCAGCAAAAATAAATTGCTGGCGATGTTGTGTCGTTAGCTTTAACAGTTATTTAAAGCGTCGACTTGTTCAAGATAGGGTTGGCAGCCGGAAAATGGGCGGTTTGTATTCGGCGCTTTACGCGATTGAGTAAGACATAAAAAGTAGGGATATTGCGTATTGGCGTGCGGTGGTATTTTTCCTTGATGGAATATCAGCAGAGAAACGGCGCCGCGTTGGCATTTATCATGATGCAGGGGGAGTTTACCGGTACTTTTGATGCCGCGTTAAATCCTGCCTGGCGGTACCCGGCAGTTAGCCTGGAAAAGAAAAGCCGACGCTGACGTAAAGGGGAATTTTGGTGATCCGCCGCACGCTTATTTTAAGAAACCATCACGCAACCAATTAAAAACAAAAAATTAACAACAATCGTTTTTTATTCGTCGGTTTCCGTCAGCTTTGCTTTACGGGGGCGGCGGTGCGCGCCACGTCGGGCCGGCGTTAAAATACGCCGTTGCGGGCGCTAATATAACGTGGTGGCCATCACATTCCGTGGGAAGTGATACGTAAACTTTTCTCCACGTGCGCGCAGATGGCGTATACCTACCAGAGGGGATGATGTCCCTGCGGTGCTGGTCTGTGAGGGGGTTACGCGATGAAAAGCTATCGGCATATTCTGGTACTGATTCACGATGAGCGCGATGGGCTGCCGTTGCTGCGTCAAACGGTGGCAATGGTGCGCGGGTTGCCGATCGCCATCACCGTCGGCCACCTTAACGCCGACTATGCGGAGCTGGAGTACGGCAGCGATGCGCTGGTCAAAGATCGCCAGGCGCAGGAGGTGATCGCCGCCAAGGCGATGCTGAGCCGGTTGGTGAGCGCCGTCGATGCGCCGGTTGCGGTCAAGGAAATCGTCACCATCCGGCGCTTTAAGGACGTCAACGATTTCATTCATCAGGCCGGCATCGATCTGGTGGTGGTCGGGCACCAAAACCGCCTGTTCGGCCTCTATTCCTCATATTCTCTGGAATTTGTGAACCGTCTCGATGTCGATGTGTTGGTCAAGCATCTTGCCCGCGAGTAGCGTGCGACAAAGCGGACTTTTCCCACGGCTTTGCCGCCTTAAAGGCGATAGCATGCGGATATCGGTACAATTTGTTATGAATTATTGGGCATTTTCCGGCGCTAAACTTAACCAAAGCACAACGGGCGTTGGATAAATTAGATACAGCTTGATCTTGCCTGGGCTATCGGTAAAAATCTGCGGCCGTATTTTTACAGGAGCTTTACGATGTTTCTCAAACGGACTCTTTTGGCATGTTCTCTGGCGTTGATATTTCCTGCACTGCCTTCTTACGCTGAGGTTGGTACAGAAAGTGGCAATACCGCGCAGGCTGAAAAACCGGGTCTATGGCAGCGTTTTACCGATAACGTGGCGGAGACCTGGAACAACTCGCCTAACCACGATCTCTATATCCCGGCCATTACCTGGCACAACCGTTGGACTTACGATGATGAACATATCGATAAGTACAACGAACGCCCGTGGGGCGCCGGTTACGGCATCTCCCGCTACGACAGCGACGGTGACTGGCACGGCATCTACATCATGGCGTTCAAGGACTCTTTCAACAAGTGGGAGCCGATCGGCGGCTACGCCTACGAGAAGATCTGGCGCCCGCTGGATGACAAGGATTTCCGCCTGGGGCTGGGCTTTACCGCCAGCGTCACCGCGCGTGACAACTGGAAATACATTCCCATCCCGGCGCCGCTGCCGCTGGCCTCTATCGGCTATCAGCGGCTGACGTTCCAGGCGACCTACATTCCCGGCACCTATAACAACGGCAACGTGTTCTTCGCCTGGCTGCGCTGGCAGTTCTAAACTTCCTGAATTCCGAAAAACGGCGCGGCGGCGAGATTAAAGGAACTTGTCGCCGCCAGCGGCGTCGGAAGGGTATCCCGGCGCGCTGCGCCGATTGCATGCCGTTATTACAGGAGTTTCACCACTATGATCACCAAACATCGTTTACTGCTGGCTTTGGCGCTGTCCGCTACCCTGGCCAGCGGCGCCACCCAGGCCGCCGGGCTGATGGATTCCCTCAGCAGCGCGGCGGGCGAACTGAGCAAGTCGGGCGGCGACAGCAGTGGCGGCATGTCGCTCTCCTCGTTGACCGGCCTGCTGAACGGTGGCGACAAGGCGTTGAGTTCCAGCAGCATGACCAATGCCGCCGGCATCCTGCAGTACTGCGTGAAAAACAACGTGCTGTCGGCTAACGGCGCCGAAGGGGTGAAAGATCAGCTGCTCAGCAAGCTGGGCATCACCAGCACCGAAAACGCCAAGAGCCAGGATTATCAGCAGGGCCTGGGCGGCTTGCTGCAGACCGGCGAAGGCAAGAGCCTGGATCTGAACAGCCTGGGCACCTCGCAGATCACCGAGAAGGTGAAGCAAAAAGCCTGCGATCTGGTGCTGAAACAGGGCAAATCCTTTATTTCATGATAAGCGAACGGCGGAGCGCTCCGCCGTTCTTTTTTGCATAAGCTGGAAAAATGAAAAAAACGTTGATGCTTTCCCTGCTGGCAGGGATGACGATGTTGCAGGGGTGTTCCGTGAAATCCAACGATGCGCCACCGCCGCCGCAGGTGAAACCGATCGGCATGGCGAACCCGGCCGACGTGTACTGCACCCAAATCGGCGGCAAGCTGAACGCCAAAGAGAATGCGGCAGGCCAGTATTCCACCTGCACCTTGCCGAGTGGGCAGGAAATTGAAAGCTGGGAGCTGTTCCGCCGCGATCATCCGGTGAAAAAGTAACCCTCGCGGCGCCGGCTTTTCCGCCCGGCGCCCGATCAGAATTGGCGATCCCCTATCGACTGCAGCTGCAGGCTGCCGTCCTTTTGTAGCGTCAGCGGCATGCGCCAATCGCGCTGTTTATCCAGGTTGAACGGCCGGGAGCGGAACATGCAGCCGGTCTTGATGTTCTTGATTTTCATCACGTGTTCCGCGTCCGCATTGATTTTCACCTCGAAGCTGCCGGCGGGCGGAATAAAGACTTCCGCCAGCTGCTGCGGCGCCGTCGGCGTTTCCAGCTTGACCAGCACCGCAAAATCGTTGCCCTGATTATCCAGCGTCAGCCGATGCAGACCGGCCGTGGGCAGCCGCGTCGGCTGATGCAGATAACCCGCTGAGGCGGGCCACGGCTGCCCGGCATTGTCATGCAGCGGCCCGCCGCACTGTTCACGCGCCTCGCGCAGCGGCATTTCGCGCTTTATTGCGCGGTTGTAATCGGCGGGGGCGGCGAGGCTGAACTCGTCGTCATATTGGTGGGCGCGCAGATAGCGCTTGGCGCCGAGCACCCCAACGGCGACCAGCATGAAGAACAAAAATATCCTCAGGCGATTTTTGAAAATCAGCCCGAACAGCTTCCCGGGGAGTTGAAACAGCCACCTTGCGATCGTCAATAACATCGTTTTCCCTTAGCGTCCAAGCCGTTACGTCTGCGGTAACTTCGCTTGCCTCAGTATAGCCAACATCCCGCAGGCGAAAATCCTGCGCGGCGATTTTTCTTTCGCCCACGGTTGTACGTTTATGTTTGTTTGTGTACATTTGTGATCACTTTAGCGTCACCGGATTGACACGATGTCCAAACTGCTACCGAATGAGCGCCACCAGGCCATTCTCGACACGCTTCGCCAACAGGGGCGGGTGCTGGCGCTGGAGATGGCGCAGCGGCTGAATACCACCGAAGCCACCATCCGCCGCGATCTGCGCCAGCTGGCGGCGCAGAATCTGTGCAAACGCATCTATGGCGGCGCGCTGGCGCCGACGCCGGCCGAGGGGCCCGTTGCGGCGCGCATGGCGCTCAGCGGCGATGAGAAGCTGGCGCTGGCGCAGACCGCGCTGGGGTTGATCGGTGAAGAGCAGCTGATCTTCCTCGACGCCGGCAGCACCCACCTGTATCTGGCGGATCTGTTGCCGCGCGATCGGCGTTTGACGGTGGTGACCAATGCGTTGAGCATCGCCGGCAAAATGCTGGAACGGCCGGGGCTCCGCACCATTCTGATCGGCGGCGAGCTGGATGCGCAGGTTGGCGGCTGCGTGGACGCCAAAGCCGCGGAAGAGATAGACGGTTTCCATTTCGATCTGGTGTTCACCGGCATCTGCGCCTATGACCCGGACGGCGGCTTTTCCGCGCTGAGCTACCAGGATGCCACGTTCAAAAAGCGGCTGCTGACGCGCGCCGGCAGCGTGGCGGTGCTGTGTACCCGCGACAAGCTCAATACCTACGCCCCTTACCCCTTCCTGCCCGCCGGGCGGGTGGATCATCTGGTGACGGCGCGCGGCGCGCACCCGCAGCTCGAGCTGCAGGTGGCGCAGGGCGGTGGCCAGGTTTGGCACAGCGATTTACCGACCGGAGAATGATGATGAAAATAGCCCATGTAGCCCTGTGGACCCGCGACATCGACGCGCAGCTGGCGTTCTGGCAGCGCTATTTCAACGCTGAGGCGGGCGAGGAGTATGTCAGCCGCAACCGGCCGGGGTTTGTTTCCCGCTTCGTCAGCCTGGCGGCCGGGCCGACGCTGGAGATCATGCGCGTGCCGACGCTGTTGCCGGCGCAGACCCAGGAAGAGCGGGTGGGCTGGGCGCACATCGCGCTGTCGCTGGGGGATGAGGGGCAGGTCGATCGGTTGGCGCAGCGCGCGCAGCAGGAGGGTATCCTGCTGTCCGCGCCGCGCTGGACCGGCGATGGCTTCTACGAGGCCGTCATCCGCGATCCGGACGGCAACGCGATTGAAATCACCGCCTGATCACTCCTCTTCGATGCTGGTGAACTGCTCGCCCAGATAATCGAGCAGCAGCCTTACCGCCGGCAGCAGCCCGCGGCGCGACGGGTAAACCGCATGCACCACGCCGCCCTGCGGCTGCCAGCCGGGCAGGAGCTGGACCAGTTCGCCGCGCAGCATGTCGTCGCGCATCATCATCGCCGGCAGCTGAACGATGCCGGCGCCGGCGATGGCGGCGGTGCGCAGCATCAGCATGTCGTCGGTGACCAGCCGCGGCGTGTGTTCCCACTCCACCCGTTCACCCTGCGGGCCGGTCAGCCGCCATTGGTGCTGAGCGCGCGCGGGGCCGAGATCGAGCGTCGGGTATTTACGCAGGTCTTCCGGCGCGTGCGCCGGCCCGAGGGTACGCACCAGCGCCGGGCTGGCGGCGACGCACCAGGTGCGCTGCGCCAGGATCTTCAGCACCAGATCGCTGTCTTCCAGCGGCGGCGGCCGCACGCGGATCGCCAGATCCAACCCTTCCCCCACCACGTCCACCCGGCGGTTGGTCGCTTCCAGATGCACCGTCACCTTCGGATAGTCGGCCATAAAGGCCGCCACCATGCTGCCGACGCGGGTGTGCAGGATCGCCACCGGGCAGGACATGCGCACCGTGCCGCAGGGCTCGGCGCGCGTCTGTTCGATCGCCTGCTGCGCCGCTTCCGCTTCCACCAGCATCGCCTTGCAGTGCGCGTAATAGTTTTGGCCGACCTCGGTCACCGAGAAACGCCGCGTCGAGCGCTGGATCAGGCGCACGCCCAGCCGCTCTTCCAGCAGCGCCACGCGGCGGCTGAGCTTGGATTTGGGAATGCCCAACGCCCGGCCGGCGGGGGCGAATCCCTGGTGATCGACCACGCTGGCGAAGAAAAACAGATCGTTCAGATCGGTCAGCATCCTATCCCTTATCGTTCTACCAGTAGAACGCTGAGTGTACATCTTGCCTACTACTGCAGCAAACCCCGACGGATTAAACTTCCGACATCAACTTAAGGCCGTGAGGCCTGAAACGGGAGTTCAAGATGAAAAAAATCCTCGGTATTCACAACAGCCCGGAAGCACATTGGGTCGGTAACGGTTTCCTGGTGAATTCGCTGTTCTCTTATAACGATTTGGGGGCGGAAATGAGCCCGTTCCTGCTGCTTGATCACGCGGCGCCAACCAAATTCCGCTCTGCCTCCGGCACCCGCGGCGTGGGTCAGCATCCGCATCGCGGTTTTGAAACGGTGACCATCGTCTATCAAGGCGAAGTGGAACACCGCGACTCGACCGGCAGCGGCGGGGTGATTGGCCCCGGCGACGTCCAGTGGATGACCGCCGCCTCCGGCATTCTGCACGAAGAGTTCCATTCGCGGGAGTTCTCGCGCAAGGGCGGCACCATGGAAATGGTGCAGCTGTGGGTCAACCTGCCGGCCAAGGACAAAATGGCCGAGCCGGGTTACCAGACGCTGCTGAACGCCGATATTCCGGTGGTTCCGCTGGCGGACGGCGCAGGGCAGGTGCGGGTGATCGCCGGGGACTTTGGCGGCCACGCAGGCCCGGCACGCACTTTCAGCCCGCTCAACGTGTGGGATATGAAGCTGAATGCCGGCCACACCACCACGCTGACGGTGAAAGAAGGCCATACGCTGGCGTTGGTGATGCTGCACGGTGCGATCCTGGTCAACGGCGAAGAGGTGGTGCGCGAAACCCAAATGGTGCGTTTCGACCGGGCGGGGGATTCGATCACGATTGAAGCCAACAACGACGTCGCGCTGCTGGTGCTGAGCGGCGAACCGATCGATGAGCCTATCGTCGGCTACGGCCCGTTCGTCATGAACAGCGACGCGGAAATCCAGCAGGCGTTCCGCGATTTCAACAGCGGCAAGTTCGGCAGCATGAACGCCGAAGCAAGCGCCGGCTGACCTTGGCGCCTGGGGCGGGACGTGTTCCCCGGCTCAGGCGCTACACTTAAACCTCAACGCCCCGCCCTGGCGGGGCGTTTCATCCGCAACATCAACCCCCACAGGAGTAAAACCATGACTGCAAATTACAAGCGCCTCGACAAGGACCAGGCCGCCGTATTGCTGGTGGATCATCAGGCAGGGCTGCTTTCGCTGGTGCGCGATATCGATCCCGATCGGTTTAAAAACAACGTGCTGGCGCTGGGTGATTTAGCGAAGTACTTCAATCTGCCGACCATTCTCACCACCAGTTTCGAAAACGGCCCCAACGGCCCGCTGGTGCCGGAACTGAAGGCCCAATTCCCCGATGCCCCTTTCATTCCTCGCCCCGGCCAAATCAACGCCTGGGACAACGACGACTTCGTCAAGGCGGTAAAAGCCACCGGCCGCAAGCAGCTGATCATCGCCGGCGTGGTGACCGAAGTGTGCGTGGCATTCCCGGCGCTGTCGGCGCTCAATGAAGGCTTTGAGGTCTTTGTGGTGACCGACGCCTCCGGCACCTTCAATGAGCTGACGCGTCAGTCGGCCTGGAGCCGTATGGAAGCCGCCGGCGCGCAGCTGATGACCTGGTTCGGCGTCGCCTGCGAGCTGCACCGCGACTGGCGCAACGACATCGAAGGCCTGGGCACGCTGTTCTCCAACCATATCCCGGACTACCGCAATCTGATGACCAGCTATAACACGCTGACAAACGGTAAGTAACGCGACGCTCCTTTACCCCACCTTTCGCCTTTCATCACGTTAGACGCGGGATGTAAGCAAAACGTAGCGGGGCGAAAAGGTAGCGAAAAGCGGCTTTCTCATTAGCCGGGAGCGGGGTAGCGTAATCCCGAACCCGGCAAATGAGGCTAATTCAATGAAACAAGCAATCAAGATCCTGGCGCTGCCCTGCATGGGCATGGCGCTGTTGTTCAGCGCGAGCGCGATGTCTGCCCCCGAGGCGCCTGCGGCCAAAGCGGTGCCGCCCGCGGCGGAGGAGCCGATGCGCATGCCGCCTTTCCCGGGCGGCCACCCGCCCAAGCCGGGGTTCTGCCACGGCGGCGAACTGTTCTGCGTCACCTCGGCCAGCGACAATCCGGTGGAAACCATCAATAAACTGACGGCGGTGATCCCGGCGGGCAGCGCCAAACATTACGAGGTGCGCGTCGCGGTGGTCGCCGTGCCGGACGCCCCGCCTGCGCGTTAACGGGCCGTCATCCCGCTCTGGTTCGCACGCTCAAGGCGCGTTAGGCTAAGGCGTGCGTTTAACGGGAGGCGGAATGACCCCTTTATCACCATTGCCCTATCTCCAGCCCGGCGATCGCGCGCTGTTGTTCGACGGCGAATGCAATCTGTGTCACGGGCTGGTGAGGTATCTTATTCGCGCCGATCGGCAGCGGTGCATTCTGTTGGCGACGGTGCAATCCGTCGAAGGGCAGGCGATCCTGCAGGCGTTGGGGCTGCCGACCGATCGTTTCGATTCCGTGGTCTATGTTGAGCAGGGGCGCTATTGGCTGCGTTCGGCTGCGCTGTTCCAGGCGCTGCGCCAATTGGGGTGGCCGTATCGCGTGCTGGCGCTGGCGCGTTACCTGCCGCCGTGGCTGGCGGACAAGGTCTACGACGCGGTCGCCGGCAATCGCTACCGGCTGTTTGGCCGCAACGACGGCACCGGCCTGCCGGGCGCCGATCAGCCCGGGCGCTATCTGCCTCGGCGGTGGGAGCCGCCGGCCTGAGCTTTACGCTTCTTTACCATCCAACTGCTTGAAATATCAACATTCCAGCCCCATATAATGGAACGTTCAGCCAACAAGGAGCGCGTATGGGAATCAGTGAAGAAGAGCACATCCGCCGTTTGACCCAGGAGAAGAACGACATGGGCAATACGGCGAAGTGGGTGGCGATCGTTTCCGCCGTATACTTTGCCTTGATGGTGTTTTACGGCCACCCGATCGGCGTGTTGGCGATGTCGGGCGCGGTGTTCATCGTCTCTACCACCACCTGGCTGAAAAAGCGTCAGAAGGTCAAATCTTACCGCATGGCGTTGGCTAAAATCAGCGACGATCAGCCCTGATAGTCGCCGCGCTTTAGCGTATACACCAGGCTCGGCGCCGCGCCGGGCACGTCATCCAGCGTATCCACACGCTGCATGCCGATCTTTTCCAGCACCCGCCACGAAGCCTGATTCTCCGCGCGCACAATGGCGGAAATCTCACCCATTCCCAGCCCGACAAACCCGTATTGCAGTGAAGCCCGCGCCATCTCGGTGGCCAGCCCCATGCCCCAGACGCGGGTGTCGAAGCGATAGCCGAGGTTCACGGTGCGCTGCGCGCCGAGCGGTTTCCAGGACAACCCGCCAAACCCGATAACCCAATCCGGCCGTTCGCGCAGGGCGAGCGCCCAGGAGCCGTAGCCGTGTTGCCGCCAGACGGCGAGCCGCTCCTGCAGCGCCGAAGCGGCCTGCGCCTCGCTGGTGAGTGGGCCGGCGGGGTTGAAGCGTTGGGTTTGCGGATCGCCAAAGATGGCGTAGAAACGTTCGAGGTCCGCCATCACCGGCGGCCGCATCTGCAGGCGTTCGCTGAAGTACGGGGCTGAAGGATTAAAGCTCGGCATCGTTTCTCCCGGCCGGATAAATAAACAGCGTTCACTGTAGTCCAGATCGGCGAAACGGGAAATCCCCCCTCTGCGGGTGAGAGGGGGAGAGAGGCATTACAGGAAGGAATCGTCGTCGTCGTTGTAATCGTCGTCGGCGTAGTCCTGGTCGTCCTGGTAGTTGGCGTTCTGGAAGCCGTTGTCCTGATTCAGGAAGCTGCCGCCGTCGCCGTTGTTGAAGGTATCAAGGTTGTTGGAGGCGTCGAAATTGCGCATCGCGCTGTCGTCCAGCGGCGCCGGGGTTTCTTCGATAATGTTCACGATTTCCTGCGGCTGCGAATGGCGGAACATGCCGGTCAGCATGTCGGCCAATACCACGCCGCCGGCGACGCCCGCCGCCGTTTGCAAGGCGCCTCCCAGGAAGCCGCCGGCGCGTGAAGGCGCCGCCTGCTGCGGTTGGGCGTAGGCTGGCTGCTGCGGCTGCGCGTAGCCCCCCTGCTGCGCGTTGTTCCAGGCCGCCGTATTTTGCTGCTGCGCCTGATACTGTTCACGCGGGCTTGGCGTATTGCGGCTGCCGCCGCCGAACAGGCCGGCCAGGAAACCGCCGCTGCTCTGTTGGTCGTTGGCGGTTTGCTGCAGCTGCGCAACCTGGGCTTCCAGCTCTTTGACCCGCTGGTCCATCTGCTTGAGCGCCGCTTCCTGAATGATCATCGCCTGCGCCATGTAATAAGGGGCGGAAGGCTGTTCGCGAATATGCTGATTGATTTGCTGTTCTGCCTGGAGATCCCGTGGGCCCGTCTTGGTCTCGGCTTCTTTCAGGCGGCCAAACAGACCATCGATAAGGCGTTGTTCTTCGGATTGCATAGGCGTACCTCGGGAGATAAATAACGGTGCTGGATGATCGTTGTCATCGGTAACAATCACCCTAGCGCGTTTACATGAACCAATAAATAAATGACGGGTAAACCTGTCTATGAATTTGTTACCAATTACGGCAGCGGGATCAGCATCACCAGCTTCAGGCCGCCGTGCTCCGCCGGATGGAAGGTGAGCTGGCGATAGCGCAGCGTACCTTGCTGAGGGTGCTCGAACGCGCGCTCGCCGCCTTCGCGCGCCATCACGTCATGCTGTTTCCACCAGTGATTAAAGTCCGCGCTGTTGTGCGTCATGTTGCGCACGAAGGCGCGCATCTCTTCGGTGTTTTGATGGTGGCTGGTTTCGGCGCGGAATTCGGCCACCACGCGGCGAGCGCGCTCTTCCCAATCGCTGACCAGCGTTTTCGCCAGCGGGTGGAAGAACATGAAGTGCAGTAGGTTGGGGCTGTTGGCCACATCCAGCCAGCCGCTGAACAGCGCCGCTGCCTGCGGGTTCCAGGCGACGACGTTCCAGGTCACGTCCAGCAGGTAACAGGGCACCGTCATCTGGTGCACGCTTTGCAGCACCGCGTCATTGGCGGTTTCGCGGTGAGTTTCCTGCTCGGGATCGGCGACGCGCGCCAGGGTAAACAGGTAGTGGCGTTCGGCGGGGCCGAGCCGCAGCGCCTTGGCGATGCGCGCCAGCGTGAAGGGGGAAATGGACACCTCGCGCCCCTGTTCGATCCAGGTATACCAGGTGGCGCTGATGCCGCTGATTTGCGCCAGCTCTTCGCGCCGCAGGCCGCTGGTGCGGCGGCGTGAGGAACTGGGCAGGCCGAGCATTTCCGGCGTGATGCGTTCGCGGTGTGCGCGCAGAAACGCGCCGAGGGCCTTTGGCCCGGATAAGGCTTCTGATGACATAGCGTGGTACCTATTTATACCAGGATAACTGCTCATATTGTACCCGTATAGTAGCCTGATTATAGTAGCCGAAAGTCTTCAGACACAGGCGCAAGCCGGATAATAACGGGAGCAAACATGAGTATCAGCAACAGCCATAAAAACGCGGTAGACCGGCAGTTCGGCGAGCAGGCCAACGCCTACTTAACCAGCGCGGTACACGCGCAGGGCAAGGATTTGCAGCGCCTTGCACAGTTACTGGAACCGCACGCCGGCGCGCGCTTGCTCGATCTGGGCTGCGGCGCCGGGCATGCCAGCTTCACGGCGGCGGCCAGGGTGGCACAGGTGGTGGCCTACGATCTGTCGGCGCAGATGCTGGCGGTGGTGGAGCAGGCGGCGGCGGAAAAAGGCCTGAACAACATTCAGCTGCAGCAGGGCGTGGCGGAGTCTTTGCCGTTTGAGGACGCCGGCTTCGATCTGGTCATCAGCCGCTATTCGGCGCACCACTGGCACGACGTCGGCCAGGCGCTGCGTGAGGTCAGGCGGGTACTCAAGCCGGGCGGCAGAGCGATCTTTATGGACGTGGTCTCGCCGGGGCATCCGCTGTTGGATATCTATCTGCAAACCGTGGAAGTGCTGCGCGACACCTCACACGTGCGCAACTATGCGCCGGGCGAGTGGCTGACGTTGCTGACCGAAGCCGGGCTGGTGGTGCGCGAGGTGACGTCGGATCGGTTGATGCTGGAGTTTGGCAGTTGGGTGGCGCGTATGCGCACGCCGGCGCATTTCGTTACCGCGATCCGCGCGCTGCAGCAAAGCGTGTCGCAGGAGGTGGCGGCGCATTTCGCCATTCAGCCGGACGGCACCTTTACCAGCGATATCATGATGTTTGAAGTGACGAAGGGCTGAAAGCAACGGGGCAGCCGATGAAGGCTGCCCCGCGAAACGCTATCGGCTGCGATGCGCTTATTTTTTATCTTCCAGCAGGCAGCGGTAGATAAGGCCGCCGATAATGCCGCCGACCAGCGGCACCAGCCAGAATACCCACAGCTGCTGCAGCGCCCAGGTGCCCTGGAAGATCGCTACGCCGGTGCTGCGCGCCGGGTTGACGGAGGTGTTGGTCACCGGGATGCTGATCAGGTGGATCAGGGTCAGCGTCAGGCCGATCGCCAGCGGGGCGAAGCCTGCCGGCGCGCGTTTGTCGGTCACGCCATGAATAACGATCAGGAAGAAGGCGGTCAGTACCAGTTCAATCACGATTGCTGATTGCAGAGAATAACCGCCCGGAGAATGTTCGCCGTAACCGTTGGAGGCGAAACCGCCTGCGGTGGCGTCGAAACCGGCTTTGCCACTGGCGATCAAATACAGCACCGCCGCTGCGGCGATACCGCCGATCACCTGTGCGATCACGTAAGGGATCACGTCTTTCGCCGCGAAACGGCCGCCGGCGAATAAGCCGACGGTGATCGCCGGGTTAAAGTGCCCGCCGGAAATATGGCCGACGGCATAGGCCATCGTCACCACGGTCAGACCGAAAGCGAGCGCGACGCCGAGGAAACCAATACCCAGCTGTGGGAATGCCGCTGCTAATACTGCGCTACCACAACCACCAAACACCAACCAAAATGTGCCAAAAAATTCGGCAAAAAGTCGCTTTGACATAGATTCCATCCTGCGGAATTGACTAACGGGCGTTAGCACTAAAAACTATAGAACAGCTTTTTCAGTTCATGCAGATATTCTATAGAATTTTCTTAATGCACCTTGAATAACGGCGGTATTAAATCCCCGGTATTTTATTTTGTCTATGAGAAAAACGCCGTTTTTCCCCGTGCCGACGCGCGTTTGCCGATTTTTTTATCTTTACCATAAGAATTTACCCTAAGCGAAATGGCACGCTATTTTCGGGCGATTTTTTCCAGCGGTTTTCCCCATTCAATACGCTCAGGTTAATTGCTAATTTCTATTTGCCAGCCAACCTTATTACCGATTGTGCATTTGACGAATGGCCTGTTGTCATCTAAGTGTCATGCTAAATTAATATCTTCTTCTGCCTGATAACGCTTCATTCAACCTCGGGTAAAAATCATGAAAATAAAATCGCTCTCCCTGCTGTTGGCTTCACTGTTTCCTGTATTCACCTACGCTGCCGACATTGAGGTGGCGCGTTATGTGGTCGGCTTTCCCGGCGGGGAACGCGTCGCGTATCAGGGGGCGTTCGCCAAGAATTTCCCGCAGGGGCTGCCGGTGGGGATCGGCTCAGGGCTGACGTTCAACAGCAAGCAGGGCGACGATCTGGTGCTGACGACGCTGACCGATCGCGGCCCGAATGCCGATGCCCCTGCGGTGGGCAAGCAAGAAGCCAAGATTTTCGCCAATCCGCAATTCGTGCCCCTGTTGATGGACATTCGTATTGGCGGCGGCAAGGCCGTGGCCGAGAATGCGCGGCCCTTGCATGACGAAAAAGGGCCGATCAGCGGGCTGCCGCTGCCGGGCGAGCTGATTGGTTCCACGAACGAAGTGGCGTTGAATGACGCGCTGCAACCGCTGTCCGGCGATCGCCGCGGGTTGGATACAGAAGGCATCATCGGTGACGGCAACGGCGGCTATTGGCTGTGTGACGAGTACGGACCGTTTCTGATCCATGTCGACGGTAAAGGCAAAATTCTCGCCAAATACGGCCCAACGCCGCAGGCCGGCGAGCAGGCGGTGGCGAGCGGTTTACCGAACATCCTGAAGTGGCGCCAGCCCAACCGCGGTTTTGAGGGGCTGACCCGAATGCCGGATGGGCGCATTCTGGCGGCGGTGCAGAGTACGCTGGATGTCGAGGGCAAAAGCAAAAACAAGGCGCAGTTTATCCGGCTGGTGAGCTTCGATCCGCGCAGTGGCAAAACCGCCATGTACGGCTATCCCATCGATATCGACAGCTATAAAAAAGCCAAAGACGCCAAGATTGGCGATGTGGTGGCGTTGGACAACCAGCGCATCCTGTTGATTGAACAGGGAAGCGATAAAGATAAGACGATGATCAACAAGATCTATCTGGTGGATCTCGCGCAGGCCAGCGATCTGAGCGCGTTTGACGGCCAGGGGAAAGCGCTGGAGTTCGACGATGCGAAAGAGCTCGCCAAACGCGGCGTGAAGCTGGCGCAGAAACGGGAAGTGGCGGATCTGCGCCAGTTGGGCTGGCGCCAGGAGAAAGCCGAAGGGTTGGCGCTGATCGACGATCGCACGCTGGCGGTGATCAACGACAACGATTTCGGCTTGCAGGCCAAGCTGGTGGATGCGTCGCCAAAGAGCAAGAAAATCGGCGACTACCAGCTGGAGAAAGAAGGGCGGTTGAGCCTCGACGGCGACAAGACCGACGCCCGCATCGAATTGCGCCCGCTGGAGCAGCCGGAGTCGCTGAGCGAGCTCTGGGTGCTCACCTTGCCGCACCCCTTGAAGTGACCGATATCGGGGGCGATAGCGCCCCCTTTTGCTTCAGGCTTCCGCGTGCCGCTGCGGCGTTCTGCCGCGCGAGATGCTCTCCCACATCGCCAAAATCAGCGTAGCTCAGCGCGCCTCGGCGGGTAAAAAATCTTAAATAGCGGCGGCGCGCGTTCTTTCTTTCGTCCTGTCTTTAATTGTTCATCAAATAGGGGTAAGGTGAAGCCTATAAAGTCATTCCTGCCTGAAAATACATACTCGCTCTCACTTCCTCCTTATTCTCCTCACAATGATTGATGTTCTTTACGTTGCGTGACGTCCGTTTTCATTGGCTAGCGGATAATTAACATCACTGACAACGAGCTAATAAACAAGAACACCTGGAGTCAATCATGAAACTTATCCCAAGCATCGCAGCCGTATTGATCGCCGCCGCTTCCTTCTCCACTTTCGCCGCGCCGCTGTCGTCGGTGAAACAGGTCAACAGCGAGCAGGCCGCCAATCTGCAAAGCGTCGGCGTAGTGTCGGTTTCCGGCATTAGCGGCTCACCGCATGACGCCATCACCGCCCTGAAAGAAAAAGCCGCGGCGGACGGCGCCAGCCATTACCGCATTATCGGTCTGGATACCCCCGGGGATTCCAGCAACTGGCGCGGCAATGCGGAAATTTATCGCTAAGCGTTGGTTTTTTACCCTCTGGCCGCGGCAGTGCGGTCAATAAAATAAACGGTCGTAATAATTATCTGAATAGCCGGGGGCATAGCGGCTTATTTTCAGGTCATTATTACGACCGTTTTTCTTTTTCCACCGCGGCAGAGGTTGCATTTTTTTACAACTGTGTCCGCCGCTTTCGGAATCATGTTAATGATTACTTAAGAAATTCGGCTCACATTGAGGGCTTAACCCAAGGAGGCCTCAATGTTAAATGCGACCCGGCTGCAACTGATGAATCACTTCGCTTACCTGCAGCAATTTATGGCTTCGCCGCGCACCGTCGGCACGCTGGCGCCTTCTTCTCCGTGGCTGTGCCAGGCGATGTTGAATCAGATTGAATGGACCCGGGCGTTGTCGATCGCGGAGCTGGGCGCGGCGGACGGCGTACTGACCAAACGCATTCTGGGGCGGATGCGCGCCGATGCGGCGCTGGAGGCTTTCGAGATCCAACCCCATTTCGTGCATCGGCTGCGTGGAATAGACGATCGGCGGCTGCAGGTGATGGCCCATTCGGCGACCCGGATGGCCACGGATTACGACGTGGTGTTTTCCTGCCTGCCGCTGCTGTCGATCCCGGTCAGGATCAGCGTGCGCATTCTTCAGCAGGCCCGGCAGCGGCTGCTGGCGCGCAATGGCACGCTGGTGCTGTTCCAATACAGTCACCTGTCGGAAAAATTGCTGTCGCGCTATTTTCACTGGAAGCGCCTGCGGGTGGTGCGCAACTTCCCGCCGGCGCTGGTGTATGTCTGTACGCCGCGTTAGCTACAGCGTTTTCTCCATCACCACCACGTCTTCGTCATACTGCCGCCGGCGTTCCAGAGGCTGCCAACCCCAGCCGGCGTACAGCGCTTCCGATTTATCGGTGATGAGATGTAAGACCGAGTGATGGCGCTGCCGCGCCGCCTCGACGATGGCCATTTCCAGACGGTGGGCGATGCCCTTGCGGCGGTGATTGGGATGCACGAAAACGCCGGCCAGCCACGGGGTGAGATCCTGGCGCTGATGATCGTCGCTGGGCCACAGGCTGGCCATGCCCACCGGGCGATCGCCATCGATCATCATCAACGTCAGGTGATCGTCGCTCGGCCGGCTGCATTGGGCGAAGCGCAGCTGGGTGCGCTCCAGCGTTCCGCCGCGCTGTGAGCCCCACTGTCCGAAGGCCCAGGCGGCGCACACATCGGCAAACTGCGGGCACTCCGCCAGCGGAATGATGCGTTGAGTCATGG
Organism: Serratia sp. MF1(2023); assembly: GCF_030954545.1. Taxonomy (NCBI): domain Bacteria; kingdom Pseudomonadati; phylum Pseudomonadota; class Gammaproteobacteria; order Enterobacterales; family Yersiniaceae; genus Serratia; species Serratia sp. MF1(2023). The sequence continues at coordinate 60,792 of NZ_JAVHUX010000012.1, forward strand.
TGATCTCCCGATTTTTTGCTGTTTCTCCGTTCTATTTAACCGACTTTTCCGCCATTTTTTTAACTTTTTAAAGCCGCTCTTTCAGCGGTTTCGCGGTGTTTCGGCGCGCGCCCGGCGCCGTTTCCCGGATTTCTTTTGGCAATTGCGGCGCAGGATTGCAAGTGCTAATGAGAGTGATTATCATGCGCACACTATTCCCCGTGTCGGTTCAATCATGCGCAATTCCCTCATTTTACTGCTGCTTTCCCTGTGCTTTGGCGTGTTTTCCGCTCAGGCGAAGACGGTGACCGATATCACCGGCCGCCAGGTCGTGGTGCCGGACAACCCGCAGCGCATCGTGGTGGGGGAGAGCCGCATGCTGTATACGCTGGCGCTGCTGGAGCCGGGCAACCCGGCGCAGCGCATCGTCGGCTGGCCGGCGGATCTGGCGCGGTTCGATGCACAAAGCTGGCAGCTCTATACGCAGAAATTCCCGCAGATCGCCGCGATCCCCATTATCAGCGGCAATAATTTCCGCCAGGTCAACATCGAAAGCCTGCTGCAGCTGAAGCCGGATCTGGTGATCCTGGCGCGCTACGCGCGTGAAGACGGCGACAACGATCTGCTGGTTTCCACGCTGAACAAGGCCGGCGTGGCGGTGATCTACGTCGATCTGCGCATCGATTTGCTGAACAACACCGTGCCGAGCGTGCGGCTGCTGGGCGAAGTGCTCAATCGCCGGCAGCGCGCCGAGCAGTTCATCGCGTTTTATCAGCAGCATATGGCGGTGATCCGGCAACGGCTGGCGGGCTATCAGGGACCGAAGCCCAAAGTGATGCTGCACCTGCATCTGGGGCGGCGCGACACCTGCTGCACCACCGCCGCGCACGGCAATCTCGGCGATCTGCTGACCTTCGCCGGCGGCGACAACATCGCCAACGCCAGCGTCAAAGGGGTGTATGGCGAACTGAACCCGGAAACCATTCTGAGCGCCAATCCCGACGTTTACCTCGCCACCGGCATGGCCGGCCCGCAGGGCAAACGGCTGTCCGATCTGCGCCTCGGGCCGCAGGTCAGCCAACAGGACGCCGCCGACAGCTTCCGCCGGCTGATCGCCAAACAGCCAATGCTGGCCAGCCTGCAGGCGGTGAAAAACCATCGCGCCTGGAGCGTCTGGCACAATTTTTACCTCAGCCCGTATCACGTGGTGCTGGTCGAGATGTTCGCCAAAGCGTTTTACCCGGATCTGTTCGCCGACATTAACCCGCAGCAGACCCTCCAACAGCTGTATCAGCAGTTTTTGCCGTTACCTTTTTCAGGGACCTATTGGAGTCAGTTAGATAATGAATAACAACAAGCGCGGCTGGTGGTGCGCGTTGCCTTTGGCGGCCTGCGCAACATCGCCGACGTGGGCGGCGGAAAAAGCCGCATCGAAAGAAGAAAGCCTGGTGGTGATTGGCCGCAAAGACGCCGACGGAGTGTAAAGCTACCAGCCGTTGACCAGCGTCACCGGCACCCGCAGCGAAACCAGCCTGCTGAACGTGCCGCAGGCGATCGACGTGGTGCCGCAGCAGGTGATTACCGATCAGGCGGTCAGCAGCCTGGACGAAGCGCTGTACAACGTCAGCGGCATTACCCAGGCCAACACGCTGGGCGGCACCCAGGACGCGGTCATGAAACGCGGCTTCGGCGATAACCGCGATGGCTCCATTCTGCGCGACGGCGTGCGCTCGGTGCAGGCGCGCAACTTCACGCCGACCACCGAGCGGGTGGAGGTGCTCAAGGGGCCGGCCTCGATGCTGTACGGCATGGGCGAGCCGGGCGGGATGATCAACATGATCACCAAAAAGCCCCAGCTGCAGCAGCATACCCACGTGGAAGGCTGGGGGCAGCAGCTTCAACGGCGGCGGCGGTCAGCTTGACGTTACCGGGCCGCTCGGCACGTCAGGGTTTGCCTATCGCATGATCGTCGATCACGATGAAACCGATTACTGGCGCAACTTTGGCCGCAACCGCCAGACGGTGATCGCGCCGTCGTTGATGTGGTACGGCGAGAACACCACCGTGCGCTTGGCCTATGAACATATGGAATATCTGGTGCCGTTCGATCGCGGCACCATTATCGATTCGCGCACCGGCAAACCGGTGAATACGCCGCGCGATCGCCGTTTCGACGAAGCCTATAACGCCACCCGCGGCGATCAGGACAGCGTTACCCTGCAGATCGATCAAACGCTCAACGAGCGCTGGAAAAGCTCACTGACCTACGCCTACAGCCGCAACAGCTACAGCGACAACCAGGCGCGCGCCACGGATCTGAACCCGGTCACAGGCGTGTTGGTTCGCCAAGCCGATGCGACCGCCAACGCCGTCAGCCACGCCAACGCGGTGCAGCTGACGCTCAATGGCGACGTGGACTGGGGCAGCATCAACCACCAGATGCTGTTCGGCTTCGATTTTGAAGATAACCGCACCTACCGCGGCGACATGATCCGCGGTAAAAAGAACAGCGATTTCAATATCTATCATCCGGTATACGGCCTGATGCCGCCGTCGACCGCGGTCAGCGCCAAAGACAGCGACCAGCGGGAAAACCTCACCAGCTACGGCTGGTTTATGCAGGATTCCATCCAACTGACCGATAAATGGCTGGTGATGGGCGGGCTGCGTTACGACGCTTTCGACGTCTATGCCGGCAAGGGGCGGCCGTTCCAGGCCAATACCGACAACTCGGACAGCAAGCTGGTGCCGCGCGCCGGGGTGGTCTACAAGCTGACGCCTTACGTATCGCTGTACAGCAGCTATACCGAGTCGTTCAAGCCGAACTCTTCCATCGCCACCCAAATTGGTTCGCTGCCGCCGGAGCAGGGCAAGTCGTGGGAAGTCGGCGGCAAGCTGGCGCTGCCGAACGGCGTTACCGGCACGCTGGCGCTGTTTGACATCACCAAGCGCAACGTGATGGTCAGTGAGCTGGTGGAGGGCGAAACCGTGACGCGCACCGCCGGGCGCGTGCGTTCGCAGGGCGTGGAGCTGGACGTGGCCGGCAATCTCACCGACTCGCTGAGCCTGATCGGTTCCTATGCGTATACCGACGCGCGGGTGGTGGACGATCCGGACAACAAGGGGAAAGAGATGACCAACGTGGCGCGTCACACCGCCTCGCTGTTCCTGACCCAGAATCTGGGCAGCCCGGGCCTGTACAGCGGCGATGAGGTGCGCATCGGCGCCGGCGCGCGTTACGTGGGCCGCCGCCCGGGTGACGCCGCCAACAGCTTCTACCTGGATAATTACACCGTTGCCGATGCGTTCGCCGCTTACACTATGCCGATCAACGGCTATCGGGTGAAATGGCAGCTGAACGTGAAGAACCTGTTCGATAAAACCTACTACCCGTCCAGCGGCGGCAACCTGCGCGTGGCGGTGGGGGAACCGCGTGAGGTGGTGCTGCGCGGCAGTGTCGATTTCTAAGCCACGGGCGGTGAAATTTGCTTAAATAACCGCCCCAACGTTAAGGAGAACCCATGAGCCTGCAGATTCGTTTGGCGCAGCAGCGGGATATTGTGCACTTGATGGCGGTTGAACGTTCGGCGGCGCAGCTGTTTCGCCAGCAGCCGGAATGGCGCTTTATCGCCGAAGGCGAGGTGATGGCCCCGCAGCAGCATGCCGCATTTATCGCCGAGCGCCGTGAATGGCTGGCGGAAAGCGACAACGGCGAGTGCGCCGGTTTTATTGCCGTGCAGGCTCAGGGGGAAGATTGGCACATCGCCGAATTGTCGGTCGCCGGCACCTGGCAGCGGCAGGGCGTCGGCCGTCGCCTGATCGGCGCGGTGGCGCAAGAGGCCAAACGGCAGGGGGCGGGCCGCCTGACGCTCACCACTTTCATTGAGGTGCCGTGGAATGCGCCTTACTACCGGCGGCTGGGATTCCGGCCGCTTGACGACGCGCGGCTCACGGCCGCTCTGCGGCGGCACCTGGATGAGGATCTGGCGCACGGCTTTGCCGCAGGCAGTCGCTGTGCCATGGAATTTACACTATCGTAAATATTGAAATACAGAGCGGGCAGGGTATGATGCTGCCACCACGCCATCGCACCCGCTCGGTATTTTGGTATGCAATGCACTCAAGTCACCGCATAAGGGACAACCCGTAATGACACAAACCCTGTTCATGATAGGCGCTCGCGGAGCCGGCAAGACCACGGTAGGCAGCGCATTGGCGTTGGCGTTGGGCTATCAGTTCGTCGATACCGATCTGTTTATGCAGCAGGCGGCGCAGATGAGCGTGGCGGAAATGGTCGAGCGCGAGGGCTGGCTGGGGTTCCGCCGCCGCGAGACCATCGCGTTGCAAACCGTGACCAAGCCGTCAACTATAGTTGCCACCGGCGGCGGGGCGATCCTGGCGGAGGAGAACCGTCAGTTTATGCGCCAGCATGGCACCGTTATCTACCTGCGCGCGCCGGCCAGCGTGTTGGCGCAGCGGTTGGAAGAGTACCCGGAAGATGCGCAGCGCCCGACGCTCACCGGCAGACCGATCGCCGAGGAGATGCTCGAGGTGCTGGCGGCGCGCGAAGCGCTGTATCAGGACGCCGCGCATTACGTGATAGACGGCGCCGCCGATCCGCAGCGGGTGGTGGAACAAATCCTCGCGGTGTTGCCGCGTGAGACGGTGAAGTAACCCTTTCTTCTCTTCGGGCGCCGGGCGCCCGTTTTCCTATTCCGTTTGCCGAGCCGGCGCAAAGTACGCCCCGGGCGTGACGCCGAAGCGGCGACGAAAGGCGGCGATATAGGCGCTGACGTTGTCATAGCCACAGGCGTCGGCCACCTCGCCGACCGCTTTGCCGCGTGATAATCCCTCCAGTGAACGCAATACCCGCGCCTGCTGGCGCCACAGCGCGAAGCTGATGCCGGTTTCCTGCAGAAAGCGGCGGCTCAGGGTGCGCGGGCTGAGCCCGGCCCAAATGGCCCAGTCGCGCTGGCTGCGCGGGCTGGCGGGATCGTTCAGCAGCGCCCGGGCGATGTTCAGCAACCTGGCGTCCTGCGGCAGCGGCAATTGTAACGGCGCGCGGCTTGCCGCGTGCATTTCGTCCAGCAGCACCTGCAGCAGCCGCCGTTGCGGCGCGCTTAGCGGGCCGGCGGGGAACTGCGCGATGCGCTCCACCAGGGCCTGCAACAGCGCAGAGGCCGTAAACAGCTGCGGCAGCTGCGGCATCTCCGGCACGCTTTCCACCGGCAGATACAGACTCCAGCCCGCCACGTCGCCGCAGGCCAGCGCCTGATGGGCGCATCCCGGCGGCAGCCAGCCCAGCGTACCGCCGGTGATCGCCCATTGCCGGCCCGGGAGCTCCATTGCCAGCATGCCGCGCGTCAAGAGATAGATCTGGCCGCCTTCGTGCCGGTGCCAGGGCGTCAGGTGCTTTTTTTCATGCTGAAGGCGTTGGCTGCGGATCTGCGTCATATTGGCCGTTTAACGTTATTAAAAGTCTTGATGTGGTTATTATGCCATCGCCTGGTCGGGATAGGATCGCCGTTCACCCTATTTCGGAGAAACCTGATGACTCAACTTACCCCACTGGATCTGGTACTCGATACGCTGCAGCAGGTCGTCGCCAGCCCGGAGCACCGGCCAACGCAGCTCGCCGCCCGTTTCAGCGCAGACTACCGCCAGCAGGTGGATGGCAAGGTGCTGAACTTCGAGCAGTTTGAGCAACACATGGCGCTGCTGAAGCGGCAAACCCGGCGCATGACGCTGAGCGTGATCGCGGCGGCGGAGCGGGGCGAGGCGGTGCTGACCCATCATCTGGTCGAGGTGGAAAAGCGCGACGGCTCCTGCAGCCGCGTGCGGGTGCTAGCGCACTTCACCGTGCGTGAAGGCCGCATTTGCGCCTGCGACGAACTGACCGAGCTGCTGGCGGGCGTGCCCGGCGATCGCGATCTTGGCTCGCGCGTGTCGGAATGAGGGCGGCTGCTATACTTGCTACTGTGTGAAACACACGGGAGAACGACATGCGCGAAAATGATCAACCTGCTTATCCACGGAGCGCCCGCGTCGTAGAGGTGTTTCGGGGCGACCCGAACCTGCATCTGCGCCGTTTTGAAGTGCGCACCGACGACATTGAGCCGAATACGCTGCTCAGTGAACATGAAACCGAGCAGGAAGCGCTCGACGCCAAGCATCGCTATGAGGACGAGGCGTTAGAGCTCTGACCTGCAGCCCAGCGGAAACCGGCGCCAGGCCGGTTTCCCGTTTATCCCCGCCTTAGCACATATTTCCCAGAACAATATTGATAATGATAATCATTTATGTGATTTTTATCGCCCCTATTGGGTGTTTCACTTCTGGGAAAAGAGATGTCCAATTCCGAGTTGCAGGCGTTGTTTCTGCGCCATATGCGGCCGCTGCAAGCCTATTTGAACGCCAAACTGCGCGACCCTCAGCTGGCTGCGGACTTGGCGCAGGAAAGTTTTACCCGCCTGACCGAGCAGTATCCGCAGGGTAATATTCTCGATATCGAGGCCTACCTGTACAAAACCGCCAAAAACCTGATGCTCGACCATCTGCGCCAGCAGCAGCGGCGGCAGACCGAAGCGGTCGAAGACGACGTTCTGGCGCAGTATCCCTCCGGTGAACCGGCGCTTGAACAACTGGCGATCGATAGCCAATTGCTGCAGCTGTTGCAACAGGCGCTGGCGGACATGCCGCCGCGCACGCAGCAGATTTTCCGCCTTAACCGGCTCGATGGCCTGACCCAGGCGCAGGTGGCGGCGCAGCTGGGCGTGTCGCTCAGCACGGTGGAAAAACACTTGGCCAGCGCGCTCGAGCGGCTGATGGCGCGGATGGAAGAACAATAATGGCAATTTTTTTACGGGTTTATCCGCGCTCAGACGTCTTAACCTATAACCAGAAAAAACAGAGGTCTATGCCATTATGAAACCGCTAACCGCACAGGCGCGACAGCAGGCGGCCGCCTGGGCCGTGAGCCTGGCCGAAGGGGCGCTGCCGGCCGATCGGCGGCGAGCGTTGGACGCCTGGCTGGCCGCCGATCCGCAGCATCCGGCGGCGCTGCGTCAGGCACGGCTGCTGTGGACGACGCTGGGGCAACTGCCGCCAGAGCAGCGGCAGGCGTTACAACCGCAGGTGGCGGCGCTGAAAACGCCATCTCACCATCGATGGCCCCGCTGGGCGGTGGCGGCGGCGGTGGCGATCGCCGTTTCCTTCGGCGTTTATCGCGGGCCGGATCTGTGGATCGGCATGCAGGCGGATTATCAAACCGTTCGCGGCGAGGTGCGCGAAGTGGCATTGCCGGACGGCAGCCGGGTGGCGCTGGACAGCGGCAGCGCGATCGCACTGGCGTATTCCGCAGGCGAACGCAAGGTGCGGCTGCTGAGCGGCGCCGCCTATTTTATCGTCGCGCCGTTAGGTGGGGCGGAAAGCCGCCCATTCAGGGTGGAGGCGGAAAACGGTGTCACCCAGGCGCTGGGCACCGAGTTCAGCGTGGCGCGCACTGAACGGGGCGTGGACATCAGCGTGCATCAGCACAGCGTGCGGGTGACGCTTGAGCGCGGTGAGCGCTCGTTGGTGGTCGCGCAACGCCAGGCGGCGCATTACCGCAACGGGCAGCTGCAGCTGACGCGGCAAACGGCCGGCGATGACGCCTGGCGGCGCGGCTGGCTGGTGATCGACCGCCAACCGCTGCCGCAGGCGCTCGCGCAGCTCAACCGCTATCGCGCGACCCGCATCGTGGCGGTCAATCCCGCGCTAAGAGCGCGCACGGTGAGCGGCGTGTTTGCGCTCAATAAGCTCGACGACGGCGTCGGCGCCATTCGTCAGGAACTCTCCGCCCGCCAACTGAATCTCCCCGGCATCACGCTGCTTTACTGAGCGGCGCAGGCGGGCCGGGATGCCCGTTTCGCCGCTATTTTCACTTTCTGTAAAAAATCTTTACGGGTTTTTGCCTCCCGGAACGTCCTTATGTTTAAACGAGATTGATTTCCATTATCACTTGGTTTGGCATTCTTTCGGGTGGAACACACACGCATGTTTATTCACAAGGGAACCACGCCGGCCGGCCGATTGGCCACGGCGGTACGCGCCGCGCTGGCGGCGATGATGTTGACTCAGCCGGCTGTGGCGCTCGCCGCCCAGGCTGAGGCGAACGGCGCGCAGGCTGCACAGCAAAAGCATTTCAACATTGCGGCGCAGCCGCTGCAAAGCGCCATGTTGCGCTTCGCCGAGCAGGCCGGCATGCAGGTATTTTTCGACGAGGTGAAGCTCGACGGCATGCAGGCGGCGGCGCTGAACGGCAGCATGAGCGTTGAACAGGGCCTGCGGCGCTTGATCGGCGGCAATCCGGTGGCTTTCCGCCTGCAGCCGCAGGGGCAGATCGTATTGAGCCGGCTGCCGACGGCGAACGGCGACGGCGGTGCGCTGGCGCTGGACAGCCTGACGGTGCTGGGCGCCGGCGGCATCAACGCTAACGATTGGGTTTACGACGAACCGCGCTCGGTCAGCGTCATCAGCCGCGAACAGATGGACAACCGCCCGGCGCGACACGCGGCCGATATTCTGGAGCAGACGACGGGGGCCTATTCCAGCGTCAGCCAGCAAGATCCGGCATTGTCGGTCAACATCCGCGGCATACAAGACTACGGCCGGGTGAACATGAACATCGACGGCATGCGGCAGAATTTTCAAAAGAGCGGCCATGGCCAGCGTAACGGCACCATGTACATCGATTCCGAACTGCTGTCCGGCGTAACCATCGACAAGGGCACCACCGGCGGTATGGGCAGCGCCGGCACGCTCGGCGGCATCGCCACCTTCAATACCGTCAGCGCGAGCGATTTCCTGGCGCCGGGCAAAGAGCTGGGCGGCAAGCTGCACGCCAGCACCGGCGATAACGGCACCCACTTCATCGGCAGCGGCATACTGGCATTGGGCAACGAAACCGGCGATATCCTGCTGGCCGCCAGCGAACGCCACCTCGGCGACTATTGGCCCGGCAACAAGGGCGACATCGGCAACATTCGCATCAATAACGACACCGGCAATTACGATCGCTACGCCGAGAGCATCAAGAACAACAAAATCCCCGACACTAATTACCGCATGCACTCGCGGCTGGCCAAGGTGGGCTGGAATCTGCCCGCCAACCAACGCCTGCAATTGAGCTATCTGCAGACCCAGACCGCGTCGCCGATCGCCGGCACCTTGACCAACCTGGGCACCCGGCCGCCTTATGAACTGGGCTGGAAGCGCACCGGTTACAGCGACGTGATGGCGCGCAACGCGGCGTTCGACTACAGCCTGGCGCCGGAAGGCGTCGACTGGCTCGATTTTCAGGCCAAGCTGTATTACGTCGATACTCAGGACGACAGCGACACCTACAGCACCAGCTCGCTGCTGGACAACGGCTACGCGACGCGCACCCGCCTGCGCACCTATGGCGCGCAGGCGCAAAACATCTCGCGTTTCAGCCTGGCGCCGGGGCATGACTTCCGCGCCAACTACGGGCTGGAGTTCTATTACGACAAAGCGACCAGCGACTCTTCCCGTGAGGGTATGGAAGGGGTGACGCCGGCCGGCAACCGTTCGGTCGGCAGCCTGTTCGCCAACCTGACCTACGACTACGACGGCTGGCTGACGCTGGAGGGCGGGCTGCGTTACGACCGCTATCGCCTGCGCGGCCAGACCGGCCTGAGCTATCCGGATTTGGCCAAGGATGGGCAACGCTACACGATTGACAATCCTTGCAAAGCGTTGCGTCTGACCGGCTGTTCAACCACTACCCGCGAAGATTGGGACGTGGATCGCGATCAGGGCAAGCTGTCGCCGACGCTGGCGGTGGCGGTGCGCCCCGGCGTGGAGTGGCTTGAGCTGTATACCACCTACGGCAAATCCTGGCGGCCGCCGGCGATCACCGAAACGCTGACTAACGGCAGCGCGCACAGTTCTTCCACGCAATACCCCAACCCGTTCCTGCAGCCCGAGGGCTCGCGCGCCTGGGAAGTCGGGTTCAACGTGCAGCAGCCGGATCTGTGGTTTGAGGGCGATCGGTTGGTGGCCAAGGTGGCCTACTTCGACACCAAAGTGGATAACTACATCAACCTGGCGATAGACCGCAATAAACCGGGGCTGGTGCAGCCGAGCATCGGCAATGCCGCTTACGTCAACAACCTGTCTAAAACCCGCTTCCGCGGGCTGGAGTACCAGCTCAACTATGACGCCGGGGTGTTCTACGCCGACCTGACCTACACCCACATGATCGGCAAAAATGAGTTCTGCTCGAACAAGGCCTGGTTGGGAGGGCGTCTGCGCTACGGCGACGGATCGCGCCGCGGCAACTTCTATGTTGAGCCGGATGCCGCTTCCAATGACTTCGTCACGTGTGACGGGGGGACGCAGTTCGGCTCCGCCGCCTACCTGCCGGGCGATCGCGGCTCGGTGACGCTGGGCGGCCGCGCCTTCGATCGCAAGCTGGACGCCGGGGTGACCGTGCGCTTTGCGCCGGGCTATCAGGACAGCTCGGTGCCATCCAACTATCCGTACCTGGCCGACTGGCCGAAGTACACCCTGTTCGATCTGTACGCCAGCTACAAGCTGACCGACAGCCTGACGCTGCGCGGCTCGGTGGAGAACCTGACCAACCGCGCCTACGTCGTCAGCTATGGGGAGACGCTGGCCAATACCCTGGGGCGCGGCCGCACCGTGCAGGGCGGGGTGGAATACCGTTTTTAAGCAGTAAAAGGGCGTTGCTCATCCTTGAGCACAAGGGCTGCCTCGCAAGGGGCGCCGTTCATCAATGGAGATAGAGAAATGGCATTTTCAGTCAACTATGACAGCAGTTTCGGCAGCTACAGCATCCATAACTATCTGAACGAGTGGGCGTCGTCATTTGGCGATATCAACCACACCAACGGTAACGTCACCGACTCCAACAGCGGTGGCTTCTATGGCGGCAGCCTGTCCGGCAGCCAATATGCCGTGACCAGTACGGACAACCATGTCACGTCGGTCGTGGCGGGTGGCAACCTGACCTACACGCTGTTCAATGAACCGGCGCATACCCTGTACGGCCAGCTGGATTCCCTGTCGTTCGGCGACGGTTTGAGCGGTGGCGATACATCACCGTACAGCATTCAGGTGCCTGACGTCAGCTTCGGCGGCCTGAACCTCAGCAACCTGCAGGCGCAGGGCCACGATGGCGTGGTGCACCAGGTGGTGTACGGCCTGATGTCCGGCGATACCGGCGCGCTGGAAACCGCGCTGAACGGCATCCTCGACGACTACGGCCTGAGCGTCAACTCCACCTTCGATCAGGTGGCGGCGGCGACAGCGGTGGGCGTGCAGCACGCCGACAGCCCGGAACTGTTGGCGGCCTGATCGCGGCCGTTTGCCCGCCGGCGCCGCGCGCCCCGGCGGGCATTTTCTCGTTTTTAGCCGATGGAAAACGCCATGAAAAACGCCGTCAGGCGCGGAGAAGTGATGAGCGTGCTGGCCGCATACCGGCGCGGATTTTGGGGCATCGCGCTGTTTACCGCGGTGATCAACCTGCTGATGCTGGCACCGGCGCTGTACATGCTGCAGGTCTACGATCGTGTGTTGCCGTCGGGCAACCGCATGACGTTGGCGATGTTGACCCTGATGGTGGTCGGCCTTTACCTGTTTATGGGGCTGCTGGAGTGGGTGCGCAGCCAGGTGGTGATCCGCCTCGGCGCCCAGATGGATATGCGCCTGAATCAGCGGGTCTACGACGCCGCCTTCGAAACCAACCTGAAAACCGGCAACCCGCTGGCGGGGCAGGCGCTGAACGATCTGACCAACCTGCGCCAGTTCGCCACCGGCAATGCGCTGTTCGCCTTTTTCGATGCCCCCTGGTTCCCGGTTTATCTGCTGGTGGTTTTTCTGCTCCACCCCTGGCTTGGCGCGTTGGCCAGCGCCGGGGTGATCGTGCTGGTGCTGCTGGCCTGGCTCAACCAGCGGGTGTCGCAGGCGCCGCTCGCGGAGGCCGGCCGGGTCGCGCTGAGCGCCACGCAGCAGGCCAACGGCAACCTGCGCAATGCGGAGGCCATCGCCGCCATGGGGATGCTGACCGACTTGCGCCTGCGCTGGCTGCGGCAGCATCAGCAGTTCCTGCTGTTGCAGAACCGCGCCAGCGAGAAAATCGCCGCCGTCACCGCCTGGTCGAAAACCGTGCGGCTGGCGCTGCAGTCGCTGATGTTGGGCTGCGGCGCGCTGCTGGCGGTCAACGGCGACATTACGCCGGGCATGATGATCGCCGGATCGATCCTGATCGGCAGGGTGCTGGGGCCGATCGATCAGCTGATCGGCGCCTGGAAGCAGTGGTCGTCGGCGCGCCAGTCCCTGCAGCGGCTGGAGGTGATGCTGGCCGCCAACCCGCCGCAGGCGGCGAGCCTGCCGCTGCCTGCGCCCAGCGGCACATTGGCCGTGAATCAGTTGACCGCCGGCGCGCCGGGCGGGAGCGCGCCGGTGTTGCACGGCGTTAGTTTTCGTCTGGAGGCCGGGGAGGTGCTGGGCGTCATTGGCGCGTCCGGCTCCGGCAAAACGCTGCTGATGCGCCAACTGGTCGGCGCGCTGACGCCGCTCAGCGGCGACGTGCGGCTGGACGGTGCGGATCTTCGGCAGTGGGACAAACAGCAGCTGGGGCCGCATATCGGCTACTTGCCGCAGGATATCCAGCTGTTCGCCGGCACCCTGACGGAAAATATCGCCCGCTTTGGCCAGGTTGACGCCGAGAAGGTGGTGGCCGCCGCCGCGCTGGCCGGCGTGCACCAACTGATCCTGCATTTGCCCAAAGGGTATGAAACCGAGCTGGGCGAGGGCGGCAGCGGCCTGTCCGGCGGCCAGCGTCAGCGGGTGGCGCTGGCGCGCGCGCTGTATGGCTCTCCGGCGTTGGTGGTATTGGACGAACCGAACGCCAACCTCGATCGCGAAGGGGAAGAGGCGCTGCAGCGGGCGATCGAAGCGCTGAAAAAGCGCGGCACCACCATCGTGTTGGTGACCCACAAACCGGCGATCCTGGCGACGACCGACATATTGCTGGTGCTGGCCGCCGGCCAGGTGCAGCACTTCGGCCCCAGCGACGCCATCCTGAAAAAACTGCCTGGTTTTACGCCCGCGGCCGTACCGGCCAACGCCGGCCGCAGCAGCGGCGGCGGTTTCAACGTCAACTACGCCAATTTTGCCAAAACGGCCAGCGGTGAACGAAAAGTATGAGCAATCAGAGTGTGATCCCCGGCGATATCGACGCGCTTTCCCGGCAGTTCGACGAAGGGCGCCACCTGCGGCTCGGTGGTTGGCTGGTGCTGTTGGGGTTTGGCGGTTTCCTGCTGTGGGGGCTGTTGGCGCCGCTGGATAAGGGCGTGCCGGTCTCCGGCAGCGTGGTGGTGGCCGGCAACCGCAAGGCGGTACAGCACCCGAGCGGCGGCGTGGTGTCGCAAATTCAGGTGCATGAGGGCGACCGGGTCAGCGCCGGGCAGGTGCTGCTGCTGATGGATACCGTCGACAGCCGCACCCAGCGCGATGCGCTGCGCAGCCAGCAGTTGAGCAACGCCGCGCAGCGGGCGCGGCTGCAGGCCGAGCGCGACGGCCTGCAGGCGATCGCTTTCCCGGCATTGCTGCAGGCGCGGCGGGAGGAGCCGGAGGTGATGTCGTTGATGCTGCTGCAACAGCAGCTGTTCACCAGCCGCCGCGCGGCGTTGCAGAGCGAGCTGGCGGCGATCGCGGAGAGCATCGCCGGATCGCAGGCGATGCTGGAAGGGATCCGGCAGTCTTACGCCAGCAAGCAGCGGCAAAAGGCCATGTTGCAGGAGCAACTGAGCGGCATGCGCAAGCTGGCGGCGCAAGGGTATGTGGCGCGCAATCGGCTGCTGGATCTGGAAGGGCAGTATGCGCAGATCGACGGCCAGGCGTCCGAAGACACCGGCAATATCGGCCGCCTGGGGCGCCAGATCCTGGAGCTGAAGCTGCGGGCGATCCAGCGGCGGGAAGAGTATCAAAAAGAGGTCAGCAGCCAATTGGCCGAGGTGCGGATGAAGCTGGACGAACTGGATAACCGCCTGGCCAAGGCGGAGGCCGATCTGGGCCATACGCAGGTGAAAGCGCCGGTGGCGGGCACCGTGGTGGGGCTGAGCGTGTTCACCGAAGGCGGCGTGATCGGCGCCGGTCAGCAGCTGATGGAGATCGTGCCCAGCGATCGGGGGCTGCAGGTGGAGGCGCGTATTCCGGTCGAACTGATCGACAAGGTGCAGGTGGGCTTGCCGGTCGAGCTGTTGTTCTCGGCGTTTAACCAAAGCACCACGCCGCGCGTCGAGGGCGAGGTGACGCTGGTCGGGGCCGATCGCCTGACCGATGAGAAAAGCGGCGCGCCCTATTACAGCGTGCGCGCCAAGGTCAGCGAAGCGGGTCTGCAGCGGCTGAACGGGTTGGAAATCCGCCCGGGGATGCCGGTCGAAGGGTTCATCCGCACCGGCGAGCGTTCGATGATGAACTACCTGTTCAAACCGCTGACCGATCGCCTTCATCTGGCGCTGACGGAAGAGTGAGCATGTCGGTTTCGCCGCTGCCTTTCGCCGCGCCCGGCGATGCCATGCCCTGGCGCCGTTGCCTGGTGCTGGTGCTGGCGCTGCACCTGCTGGCCGCGGCGCTGCTCTGGCCCTGGCGAGACAAGGCCGAGCCGCCGTGGGTGCCGCCGCCGGCGGTCATGGTGGTGATGGCCGACGCACCGCAGGCTCCGGCCGAGGTAAAACAACCGCCGGGGCAAAGGACGCCGCCGCCTCAGGTTGAACCGCCGGCGCCGCCGGAACCCTTGCCGGCGGTGAAGGTGCCTGAAGCCGTACGGCCGAACATCGCCGTACCGCCGAAGCAGAAAAAATCGCCCAAGCCGGTGAAGAAAATCCCCCTGCCGCGCACGCCGCCGCAGGAGAAAACGATCGCGCCGCCGAGAATTCAGGAGCAAAGCGTCGGCGCACCGCCGCCGGGCCGGGCGGATAAAGCGGCCGCGCCGCAAACCCGCCTGACGCCCTATGCACAGGCGGGGGAAGATAGCTGGCGCAGCCGCATCAACGGCCGCCTTAATCGCTTTAAGCGTTATCCCAAAGACGCCTTGCGGCTGAAGCGCCAGGGCGTCGGGCAGGTGCGTTTCACCCTGGACAGGCAGGGCCATGTGTTGGCGGTGACGCTGGTCAGCAGCGCCGGGTTGCCGTCGCTGGATCGCGAAATCCAGGCGCTGGTCAAGCGCGCTTCGCCGTTGCCTACGCCGCCGGCGGACGCCTACGTCAACGACACGGTGGAATTGACGTTGCCGATCGATTTCAGTTTGCGCGGCGCAAGTTTTTGAGCCGCGACAATATCTCTCCCTGATAAAATCATTTTTCAGCAGCTTGTCCTGCCATTCATTATTTTCAAAGCGTATCGTTATTTTATTTGGCGCGGCGGAGTTGGCGTTCTGCGCGATATTTTCATTTAAAAAGCACGAATGCCTTTTATTTTACGGCTGACAAAAAATAAACAGCTTGACGCTGCGGAGTTCGGGTTTTAGTTTTTAATTATAAAATAGGAACTGAGTTCCATATAGTGGAACAAGGCGGATCATGACAACGCTGGAAAATGCCGCTGCGGTATTAAAACTCTTTTCTCAACAACGCGTGATGCATGGCCAACCGGGCATTGCATTCAGCGACGTGGTAGATCAATTGGCGCTGCCGAAAAGCACGGTATCGCGCCTGCTGCAGAGCATGGAAAATCAGGGCATGCTGGAGCGCGATCCCGATAGCCGGCGTTACCGCATCGGCGCGCTGTTGCTGGCGGCATCCAGCCACTACCTGTCGATGCCGCTGGTGGACAACCTGGCGGCCAGCATGGCGCAGCTGTGCCGCCAGACGGCGTGTACCGGCTACCTCTCGGTGCTGGAGGGGCAGGAGATCATGGTGATGCGCATGTTCCCCGGCCGCCACTTTTTGCAGGTGGTCACCCCGGCGGGCTACCGTTCACCGGCGGCGGAAACCTCGGTTGGTCGGGCGATACTGGCGCGTGAAAGCGACGAGCAGGTTCGGGCGCGTTACGCCGGCGGTTACCGGGCGGCTTCGCCCAATGCGCCGCAAACGCTGGATGCGCTGCTGCAGAAGTTGCAGCAGGTGAGGCGCCAGGGCTGGTCGCTGGCGCGCAATGAAACCTTGAACGGCATCAGTTCGCTGGCGACCGCGCTGGTGAACAAGCACGGCAGCGAGACGGTGGGGCTGTGTCTGTCCTTCCCTTCGCAGGGCGAGGAACAGCCGTTTGTACCGGAAGTTCTGGCCGAATTAACCGCAGTCAGCCGCCAACTGGCGGAAAAATATGGCGATGATTATTGGCAGCAGATCAACTAACGCGCCGGAGCTATAACGTTTCATCGTCATTAACGAGCGCCGACACCAGGGAACTCATTAATTATATTTCACCGTATTTTATTGGTGAGAAACAGACGGGCTAAATAAAAAAATAATCACGTTATGACGCCGGCAGTTCCAAATAATGGAACTGCCGCGGCGAACTATCGTCGGGCGTTATTTCCGGCATGCGGCAGGAAATATTCAGGGATACCAAGTATGAAATCAAATAATCCGCTAAAAGAGGCCGGCACGCTGTTGGTCATGGCGCTGCTTTCGGTGGTGGGGGCGATCATCGGCGTTCAGCTGATCACTACGCTGGGCGTGACGCCCAACACCTCGATCATCGGTGCGCTGATCGCCATGCTGCTGGCACGCATTCCGCTGCAAATGTTTCAACGCTACCGCTCGGTGCACACCCAGAACCTGGCGCAGACGGTGATCTCCTCCGCCACCTTCGGCGCGGCCAACTGTCTGCTGATGCCGATTGCGGTGCCTTACGTGATGGGGCAACCGCAGCTTATTCTGCCGATGTTCTGCGGCGTGGCGGCGGCGATGCTGCTCGACGCCTATCTGCTTTATCGTCTGTTCGATACCAAAGTGTTCCCCGCCGCCAATGCCTGGCCGCCGGGCGTCGCCGCCGCGGAGGCGATTAAAGCCGGCGATCGCGGCGGCAAGCAGGCCTGGCTTTTGGTGGTGGGCGTAGGGGTGGGCATCGCCGGATCAATGCTCAAGATCCCCATGGCGGCCTTCGGCACCGCCTTTATCGGCAATATCTGGGCGCTGAGCATGTTCGGCGTCGGGCTATTGCTGCGGGCCTACGCCGAGCCGGTGGCCGGTTTCGATATCAATGCCCATTTTATTCCGCACGGCGTGATGGTCGGCGCCGGCCTGGTGGCGCTGATCCAGGTCGCGCAGGTGATCCGCAGCCGCCGCGCCGATAGCGCCGGTTATACCCAACCGGACAGCGCGGTAAGCAAAGCGCTCGGCCTGGGGGCGGTCGGCTACATCGCCATCGCCGCGTTTTTGGCTCTGGTCGGCGGGCTGTTTAGCGAGATGTCGCTGCCGATGCTGGCGCTGTTCGTGATTTACGCGGCGTTCGCCGCTTTCGTTCATGAGCTGATCGTCGGTATCGCCGCCATGCACTCCGGCTGGTTTCCGGCGTTCGCGGTGGCGTTGATCACCCTGATCGTCGGTATCCTGATCGGTTTCCCACCGCTGGCGCTGTGCATCCTGACCGGCTTTACCGCCGCCACCGGGCCGGCCTTCGCCGACATGGGCTTTGACTTGAAAGCCGGCTTCATCCTGCGCGGCTACGGCGAGGATCTGCGGCAGGAGCTGCTGGGGCGCCGCATTCAACTGTTTGCGGCGCTGATCGCCTTCCTCATCGCCATTCCGGTGGTTTACCTCTCTTATCACAGCTATTTCCTGCAGGACCTGATCCCGCCGGTCGCGCGCGTTTACGCCAAGACCATCGAGGCCGGTGCGCAGCCGGGCATCGCCTGGAGCCTTTTGATCTGGGCGATCCCCGGTGCCGTGGTGCAGCTGATCGGCGGCCCCAAGCGCCAGCTCGGCGTGCTGCTGGCAACCGGCCTGCTGATCAACAACGCTTTGGCTGGGTGGGCGGTGCTGGTGGGCATCGCGCTGCGCGTGGCGATCCTGCGCCGTTGGGGCGATCGCGGCCGCACGCCGATGGAGATCATGGCGGCCGGATTTATCGCCGGCGACGCGCTCTACAACTTCTTCAGCTCGATTTTTTCCAGCAAGGGCAAATAGCCCCTGCCGATGACATTGGTGAGGTAAAACGACCATGAGTTTGCAACAAACGCTGCAGGTTTTTGAATTGATTGATAGCGCATTCGTCAGCGGCCAGGACGTCGTCGATCTGTTTGCGCCTTACCCGGCGATCCGCGCCAGCACCCTGCGCGCCGAGGGGCCGAAGGGCGGCACCGATTTTGTGCGCATCGAGATCCCCGGCAGCGCAGGCAAATTCGCTGGCGGTGCGGCGCCGACGCTGGGCATTATCGGCCGCCTGGGCGGCATCGGCGCGCGGCCGACGCGTATCGGGCTGGTGTCCGACGGCGACGGCGCGATCGCCGCCATTGCCGCCGCGCTGAAGCTGGCGGAGATGCAGCGCAAGGGCGATACGCTGCCGGGGGATGTGATCGTCACCACCCATATTTGCCCGAACGCACCGACCCGGCCGCACGATCCGGTCGATTTTATGGATTCGCCGATCGATGACGTGACGATGAACGATAATGAAGTGGTGCCGGAGGCTGACGCCATCCTGTCGATCGATACCACCAAAGGCAACCGCATCATCAACCACAAAGGCTATGCGCTATCGCCGACGGTGAAAGAGGGCTACATCCTGCGGGTGGCGGAAGATCTGCTGCGCATCATGGAGATGACCAGCGGCCGCCCGGCGGTGACCTTCCCGATCACCACGCAGGACATCACCCCTTACGGCAACGGCGTGCATCACCTCAACAGCATCCTGCAGCCCTCGACCGCTACTGCGGCGCCGGTAGTCGGCGTGGCGATCTGCAGCGAATCGGTGGTGCCGGGCTGCGGCACCGGCGCCAGCCACGAAACGGATATCGCGCTGGCGGTCAAATTCGCGGTGGAAGTCGCCAAAGAATTCGGCCGCGGCACCTGCCGGTTCTACGATGCCGCCGAATATGGCCAGCTGCTGGCGCTGTACGGCAGTCTGAGTCACCTGCAAAAAAGGAGATAGCCCCATGACGGCTTCATTCGCCACGCTGACCATCGGTCAGGCGCCACGCAGCGATATCATGCCGCTGCTGTCTGCTTATCTGCCGGCGGAGCGGGTGAGGCACGTCGGTTTGCTGGACGGCCTGGATGCCGGGCAGATCGCCGAGCGTTATGCGCCGCAACGGGGCGATAAGCTGCTGGTGTCGCGCCTGTTGGACGGCACGCAGGTGACGCTCTGTGCCGCTCGCGTCGAAAGCGGGTTGCAGCAGAAGATCCGCGAGTTGGAGGCGGCGGGATGCCAGGTGATTCTGCTGCTGTGCACCGGCGAATTCGGCCGATTGCAGGCGGAGCAGGCGCTGTTGCTGGAGCCGGATCGCATCATCCCGCCGTTGATCTCCGCGATCGTCGGCGAACACCGCGTCGGCATCGTGGTGCCGGTGGCGGAACAGGTTGGGCAGCAGGCGCGCAAATGGCGGCAGCTGGCGACGCCGCCGAGCTATGCCGTCGCCAGTCCTTATCTGGCGGATGACGCCGCGCTGGAGCAGGCGGCTTGCGCACTGCTGCGGCAGGGGGCGGAGGTGGTGGTGCTCGATTGCATCGGTTATCACCAGCGCCACCGCGCTTTTTTGCAGGCGCGTCTGTCGGTGCCGGTGCTGCTGTCGAACGTTCTGGTCGCCAAGCTGGCCGCAGAGTTAATCGGCTGATTCAAATAGCCATAAATCACCGCCCGGCGCGGCCTCGGGCGCTTTGCGCTCGCGGGTATCCCCGGGTTTCAGCAGCCCTGACTGCCGTAGAGAGGCCCGGCGGCGTTTTCCTCTGCGCCGCGATCGCATTTCGCGCGAAAAACCAGTGACAGATCAACCGCAATCCCCCAATATGGATTTTCCATCAAGATGATTACGCGGGTGCCAGTCTATGCTGAAAGTGAATGAGTATTTTGCCGGAAAAGTGAAGTCTATCGGTTTTGACAGTAGCAGCATCGGTCTTACCAGCGTGGGCGTGATGGAAGAGGGGGAATACACCTTCTCCACCGCGCAGCCGGAAGAAATGACGGTGATCACCGGGGCGCTGAAAGTGCTGCTGCCGGGGGCGCCGGACTGGCAGGTGTTTACGCCGGGCGAGAAGTTCTTCGTGCCGGGGCACAGCGAGTTCAACCTGCAGGTGGCCGACGCGACCGCCTATCTGTGCCGCTACCTGAGCAAATAAATTTTGTTCGTTAGGGAAACGCAGGGCTCAGCGGATGCTGGGCCCTGGTCATTTCTGCGGCGGGATTAACGCTGGGCTTCGCCGCCGAGCGCTTCGATGGTGTTTTTGATCAACGCCGCCAGCTCGCTGGTCATCAGGATAAAGTCGGCGTCAAAGCGCTGGGCGAAGTCGTCGCGATCGATATCGTCGTTCTGCTCGCGCAGCGTGTCGGCGAACTTCAGGCGCTTGAGCGAGCCGTCGTCCGACAGCATCAGCTGAATGCGCTCCTGCCAATCCACCGCCAGCTTGGTCACCAGCTTGCCGGCTTCGATATGCACCGCGATTTCGTCGCTGATCAGATTCTGTTTCTTGCAGCGGATCACGCCGCCTTCTTCCAGAATCGCTTTCAGTTCCGCTTCATCCTGAATGGCGAAACCAGCCGGCATCTCGCCGGAACGCACCCATTCGGTCAGCGTCAGTTCGATCGGGCTTTCCATGGTCAGCGGCACCACCGGCAGCGAGCCGAGGCTTTTGCGCAGCAGCGCCAGCGTATCTTCGGCGCGTTTGGCGCTGGCGGCATCGACCATGATCAGATCGTTGACGGTATCGATCCACATGAAGGTTTGGTTGAAGCGGCTGAAGGCGCGCGGCAGCAGGCTGTGCAGCACTTCGTCCTTCAGCGCGTCTTTCTCGGTTTTCTTCAGTTTGCGATGTTGTTCCGCCTCCAGGCGCTCAATTTTGGCCTGCAGCTCTTGCTTGATGACCGGCGACGGCAGGATTTTCTCTTCCTTGCGCGCGCAGATGACGATTTGGCCGTTGACCGCGTGCGTCAGCGCATCGCTGTGCGAGCCCATCGGGGAGACCCAGCCGGTCTTGGCCATGTCCTGGCTGCCGCACGGCGTGAAGGCGAACGCGCTGAGTTGTTTTTCCATTTCATCCGCGTTTAACGCCACTTCGCGGCTCAAACGGTAAACCATCAAATTCTTAAACCACAGCATAATGTTATCCCTGGCTGGGCGTGCGCTCGGCACGCTGATTCGTCAAAAGCAGGGCGGCATGATAACGAATTGACGCTGAAAAATCGCCCCATTCTCTCCGAATTGCGTCGCCGACCGCAGCGGAAAAGGCCGGGCGGGGGAGAGGGAAACAGGTGATTCATCCGCGTACTTACATTAGGCTGTGGCAACGCTGCGCGGCATCGAGGAGAAAAATACATGCGCATTGGCATCGATTTGGGCGGGACAAAATTGAAGTGATTGCGTTGGCGGACGACGGCCGGGAGCTGTTTCGCCATCGCATCGCCACGCCGCGCCATGACTATGGGCAAACCCTGGCGGCGATCGTCGGGCTGGTGAAACTGGCGGAAGATCATACCGGCGAGCGGGGATCGGTCGGGATCGGCATTCCCGGCACGCTGTCGCCGTTTACCGGGCGGGTGAAAAACGCCAACTCGGTATGGCTCAACGGCCAACCGCTGGACAAGGATCTCTCAGCGCTGTTGGCGCGCGAGGTGCGTATCGCCAACGACGCCAACTGCCTGGCGGTGTCGGAAGCCACCGACGGCGCAGGCGCCGGCGCGCAAACCGTGTTTGCGGTCATTGTCGGCACCGGCTGCGGCGCCGGCGTGGCGCTGAATGGGCAGGCGCATTCCGGCGGCAACGGCATCGCCGGCGAGTGGGGCCACAATCCGCTGCCGTGGCAGGATGACGATGAGCTGCGCTACGCCCGCGAAGTGCCGTGCTACTGCGGCAAACCGGGCTGCATCGAAACCTTTATTTCCGGCACCGGTTTCGCCACCGACTATGCGCGCCTGGGCGGCAACGCGCTGCAAGGGCACGAAATCATGGCGCTGAGCGAGCGGGGCGATGCGCTGGCGGAGCAGGCGATCGTGCGCTACGAAATGCGGCTGGCGAAAGCGTTGGCGCACGTGATCAACATTCTGGATCCGGACGTGGTGGTGCTCGGCGGCGGCATGAGCAACGTGGATCGCCTGTACCGCACGGTGCCGCAGCGGGTGAAAGATTGGGTGTTCGGCGGCGAGTGTGAAACGCCGATCCGCAAAGCGGTGCACGGCGACTCCAGCGGCGTACGCGGCGCGGCCTGGTTATGGCCGCAACAGCAGCGCTAAGCGTTGCAGCAAAGCGCGAGGCTGCTCGCGCTTTAAACCATTCCCTGTACAAAAACTGGACGGCGCTTTATGCTTTAGCTAACTTAGCTAAGGAGGACGCGTATGCCGATTCAGGCCAATATGCACGAAGCCAAATCCAATCTGAGCCAGCTGGCGGACAGAGCCGCGGAGGGAGAAACCGTGATTATTGCAAAAGCAGGGAAGCCGTACGTACAGCTGGTCGCCATCCAGGGCGAAGCGCGCCGGCCCGGCGCCGCCAAGGGCAAGTTTACCGTGCCGGTGGATTTCAACGCGGGGGATGCGGCCATTGCGGCGCTGTTTGAGGGCGATGCATGAAGCGCCTGCTGCTGGATACCCACGCGTTGCTGTGGTGGCTGATTGATGACGCCTGCCTGGGCGCGAACGCCAAAAGGCAGATCGCCGATCCGGGCAATGCGGTGTACGTCAGCGCGGCCAGCATTTGGGAGATCTCGATCAAGCAGGCGCTGGGCAAGCTGGCGCTGCCGGAAGACATCTTTGCGATCATCGAGGCCGAAGATTTTCTGGCGCTGCCGATGGACGCCTTTCATTGCCAACAGGCCGGGCAGCTGCCGCCCTATCATCAGGATCCTTTCGATCGCATGCTGATCGCACAGGCGCAGGCCGAGGGGCTGACGCTGATCTCCGCCGACGCGGTGTTTCCGCAGTACGGCGTGCGGGTGGCGGATGCCCGCCGTTAAGCCGGTTTCTCCTCGCTTTCGCTGCGCACCCGTTCGATATGAATGGTCAGGAACATCATCTCTTCCGTGGTGAGCTGGTGCTGATAGTGCTTTTCGATGTGGCGGTTGATCTTGCCGGCGCAGGCGAATGACTCACGGTATTTCTCTTTCACCACCTGATACAGCGAGTCGTCGTCGCTGTCGACGTAGTTTTTCCCCAGCAGGCGCTGGGCAAAGAATTTCAAATGGGTGACGAAACGATGGTAGCTCAGGGCTTCCTCGTTGTAATCAAAGCGGAAGTGGTATTTGACCAGGTTGAGGATCTCTTGCATTACGCGGGTGATGTGCAGCGTGTTGTGCATCTCGTCGTTAAGCTGGGCGTTGACCAGGTGCAGGGCGATAAATCCGGCCTCGTCTTCCGGCAGCGCGGTATTCAGCCGCTCGGCGATCAAGGCCAGCGCCTCCAGCCCGACGGCGAACTCGGCCTGATAGAGCTTTTTAATCTCCCACAGCAACGCATTTTTGATATCCAACCCTTCCGCATGGCGCTGCAGAGCGAAATGGATGTGGTCGGTCAGCGTGATGTAGACGATGTTATGCAACTTGCCCGGCAGCCGTTCGCGGGCGAGGGTAATAATCCGGTCGGCGGTGGTGACGCAGGCCAGCGGGATCTCGGAGAGCAGCTCTTTATAGCGCTCGGCGATTTCACCGCCGTTATGGGTGAACACCTTTTCGATCAGGCTTTCGTCCAGCGTGTCGCCGGGCTTCTTTTTAAAGCCGATTCCTTTTCCCATTACCACCGTCTCTTCCTGACGGTCGTCCAGCGTAATCACCACGTTATTATTGAGTATTTTAGCGATTTTCATGGTCTTTCCCGGTGTTTCAGCATCCTGAAAACGAAAAAACCTGACGCCCGGAAGCGATCCCGGGCGTCAGGTTTTGCCTGTATTTTATGTTTCTGTCCTGCGGCCTGAGCGGCGGAGGGGATACAGTAACAATCCTGTTATGCCTGCATAATAACCCGTGCTCGCCGCGGCTCAACGCTTTTCACCGCGGAGTGCCGCCGCGGTCACACTTCTGCGCCGCGCGCGGCGGGATCACTCCAGCCTGAAGTGCGCCCCCAGCCGGCTGACGCCGAGTCCGTTGACCTTTTTCACCTTGATCTGCACCGGAATACGCTCTTTCATCGCCTCGACGTGGCTGATCACGCCAATGGTTTTGCCGGAGGCGTTCAGGCTGTCCAGCGCGTCCAGCGCGGTATCGAGGGTTTCGGCGTCCAGCGTGCCGAAGCCTTCGTCGAGGAACAGCGAGTCGATGCTGGTTTTGTGGCTGACCAGATCGGACAACGCCAGCGCCAGCGCCAGGCTGACCAGGAAGCTCTCGCCGCCGGACAGGGTGCGGGTATCGCGCAGCGCGTCGGCCTGCCAGGTGTCCACCACCTGCAGCTCCAGCGCGTCGCTGGTTTTGCGCTGCAGCAGGTAGCGCCCGTGCAGCCGGCCGAGTTGCTGGTTGGCCAGATAAACCAGATGATCGAGCGTCAGCCCCTGAGCGAAGCGGCGGAACTTGTCGCCTTCTTTCGAGCCGATCAGCTGGTTGAGGTAGCTCCAGTCGTCGTAGTCTTGCTGGCTGCGGGCGATTTGCTCGAACAGCGCCTGTTGATTGAGGCGGCGGGCGGCGTCGCTTTCCAACTGGTTGCGCAGTTCACCCTGGCGCAGCTGCAACGTTTTCAACTGCTGTGCCAGCTCGGCCAGCGATTGGGTGAGTGCGTCGAGATCCGCGTTGGCTTCATCCACCCCTTCTGGGCGGCTTTGCCGATGCTGCTCCAGCGTTTGCGTCGCCTGCGTCAGCAGGGCGGCGGCCTCCACCTGCCGCTGTTGCAGTTGCTCTTTGCGCTGCTGCAATTCGCGGCGCAGGGCGTCGTCCAGCAGCGCAGCGGCGAAGGCGGTTTCATCGGCGAATTCGCTGTCGGCCAGCGCCTGCTGCCACAGCTGCTGCGCCTGCTGCAGCCGTTCCTGCATTTGGGTGTGCTGTTGTTGCAATCCGGCCTGCTGGCCGGCCAGGCGCTCGCGCAGTTCCTGCGCTTTTTGCCACTGCTCGGCGGCCTGCAAGCTGGCCTGCTCACAGGCGGTTTGTTTGGCGCGCAGCTGTTCGCGCACCTCGGCGACCTGCTGTTCGCCGAACAGCGCCAGCCGCTGCGCGCGCCGTTCGGCGAGGGTCTTCTCGCCTTCTTGCCAGCGTTGTTGCAGGTCTTGCTGCTGTTGCAGGCTGTCGGCATGGGTTTTCTGCAGCAGCGTAAAGCGCTCTTCGAGCAGCGCCAGCCGTTGCTGCGCCTGCTGCTGCTGCGTTTGCAGAGCGGCGAGCGCGTCTTTTGCCTGCTGTACCGCCTGCGCCGCCTGTTCATGCTGCTGCAGCGCGTGCTGCCCGCGCCGCTCTTCGTCGTCGCAGCCGCTCAGCCAGGCGCTGAGGCGCTCGCCCTCGGCCAACGTAAAGTCGAATGCCAGCGGCGCGCTGAGCTGCTGCCACTGCTGCTGTTGGGCAGCCAACTGCTGCTCATCCTGCGCGATAGCCTGCTGTTGGCGTTGCAATTGCTGTTGCAGGTTGTCGTAACGGGCTCGCAGCTCGACGCCTTGTTTTTGCAATGCTTCGGTCTGGACTTTCATTTGCTCCAGACGTTGCGCAGTTTCTGACAGTTTTACCTCTTGGTATTGTTCTACCGCCGGGTGATCGCATGAGCCGCACAGCGGGCAGGGGGCGCCGGGTTGCAAACGGGCGCGCTCGGCTTCCAGACCCACGATCCGTTGTTCCAGCGCATAGGTTTTTTCAACATCGGCCTGGTGGGCTTTCTGCTGCTTAAATTGCTGACGGATGAGCTCTAACTGTGGCTCCAACTGGGTCAGTTCATTTTGACCGATGTTTAGCTCTTGCCGCTGCTGTTCCAGCCGTTTAACAACTTGTTGCGATAAAGAGGCGAGCGTAAATAACTGCTGGCGCGTCGGGCGCAGATCCGCCAGGGCGCTCAGGCGCTGGCGCAGCGGGGCCAGCGGCGTTTGCGCCGCCAGCGCCTGCTGCTGTTGCTGCTGAACGGCCAGCGCTTCGGTCAGCGCGTTCAACCGCTGCTGATGCTGTGCGGCCTGCGCCGTCAGCTGGCTGCGCTCGGCGGTGAGCTGCTCCAGCGTGGTTTGCTGTTTGGCACACTGCTGCGCGGCGGCATCGCCGGCCTGTCGCCGCTCGGCCTGCGTCGACTGCAGTTGGGCTATTTGGTGGTCGAGCGGGGCGACCTGGTCATCGATCAGCTGTTGCTGCTGCCGCATATGCTCGGCATGGGCTTGCTGCGCCAGACGGGCCTTTTCCACCGCCTGCTGCAGTGGCGCCAGCTGCGCCGAGTGCTGTTCCTGTTGCTGCGTCAGCTGGGCTGCCTGCTGTTGTATCGTCTGCAGCTCGGCGCGGCAGCGATCGCGTTCACCGCGCAGCGGCCGCAATTTCTCGGCCGGTTCGCTGAGCGCCAGCCGCTGCAGCTGCGGGGCGGCCTCCGTCTGCTCGCGCTGGGCGGTTTCCAGCCGCCGTTGACCCTCGTTTTGCTGTTGCTGGAGGCGTTGCCATTGCTGCAGCCAGCTCAGCGCCTGTTGCTGTTGCTGAGTTTGCTTACCGAGGGCGCTTTCCTGCGCGCTCAGCGCCGTCAGCTGTTCAGTCAGGGAGTGGCGCTGTTCATCGTTCAGCAGCTCGATGCCGCTGGCGCGCTGGTGCAACCCATCCAGGACGGTTTTGGCCTGCTTGTGCGATTCGAACACCTGTTCGGACAACCGCCCGTAGATTTCGGTGCCGGTCAGCTCTTCCAACAGTTCGGCGCGATCGTTGGCGTCGGCGTTGAGGAACGCGGCGAACTGCCCCTGAGACAGCATCATCGATTTGGTGAAGCGGCCGAAGTCCAGCCCGGTGATGGCGGCGGTGATCTCCAGCTTGTCGCGCACCTTGTCCGCCAGGATCTTGCCGTCCTCGCGGCGCGCCAGTTCCACCTTCGGTGCCTGCAGATTGCCGTCCGGCGCGTTTTTGGCGCGGCGCTGGCTCCAGAAGGCGCGATAGCCGACGCCCTTGACCTCGAATTCGACCTCCGCCAGCGATTCGGCGGTGTGGCGGGTCATCAGCTCATTCTGGCTCGGCGTGACGTTGAGACGCGGCGTCTGGTGGTACAGCGCCAGGCAGATGGCGTCCAGCAGGGTGGTTTTGCCCGCGCCGGTCGGGCCGGTAATGGCGAACAGGCCGTTGCTGGCGAACGGCTCGGCGGTGAAGTCAATTTTCCACTCGCCCTGCAGCGAGTTGAGGTTTTTTAACCGCAGGCTGAGGATCTTCATGGATTGGTTTCCTCAGGATTGTGCTGCACCGCCTCGACCACCTGGCGGAACAGTTGGTGCATCCGCCGTTGGCGCGCTTCTGGCATGTCGGCCTCCTGCGCCAGGCGCCGTTCGAACACCTCGTTGACGCTCAGTTCGTTGAGCGTTTCCTTATCCTGCTGCGCGATCGCCTGGCGGCGCTGCTCTTTACTGCGCCGCAGCAGCACCACTTCCACCGGCAGCTCATCCGCCATCAGCTGGATGCGGCGCTGGATATCGCTGAGGTAGTCCTGCGTCGCCACTTCGATATCCAGCCACACCGGCAGCTCGCCGGCATAGTCGGCAAATTGCTGCAGCTGCCGTTCGATCTCGGCCAGATCGCCTTTGATCAGCTGCATGGGCTGGAACTGCGGGATCGCTAACGCTTCTACCTGCTGCAGGGCGCCGCCGGCGAAATCGACCTGGAAGACGCTTTTGGCTTTGCCCAGTTCATCGAAGCTGAGCGGAATCGGTGAGCCGCTATAGCGAATATGCTCTGATTTGGCGACGTTCTGCGCGCGGTGAATGTGGCCCAGCGCGATATAGTCGGCGGGCGGGAAGGCCTGCGCCGGGAAGGCGTCGAGGGTGCCGATATAGATGTCGCGCACCGAGTCGGAGGTGGTGACGCCGACGGTGGTCAGGTGGCCGGTGGCGACGATCGGCAGCGGCAGGCCCAGCCGATCGCGGCGTTCGCAGGCCGCCTGATACAGCACCTGGTAATGTTCGGCGATGGCTTCCTGCAGCGCTTGCTGTTTTTGCGCGCCGGATTCGCCGGCGCGGCTGGTGAGCAGATCGCGCGGCCGCAGGAACGGGATGGCGCACAGCACGGCGCCCGGCTGGCCGTCGCGCCGGTTCAGCACCACAATCTGCTGTTCGGGGGCGCTTTGCGCGCTCGCGATCACCGTGGTGTTCAGGCAGGAGAGCAGCTCACGCGATTCGTTCAGCGTCGCCACCGAGTCGTGGTTGCCGCCCAGCACCACCAGCTGACAGCCGGTGCGCTGCAGCTCCACCACGAAGCGGTTGTACAGCTCGCGGGCGTAGCTGGGCGGCGAACCGGTATCGAACAGATCCCCGGCGACGATCAGCGCATCCACCTGCTGCTGCTCGATCTGCTCGATCAGCCAGTTCAGAAAAGCCTGGTGCTCGGCGGCGCGGCTTTTGGTGAAAAAGTACTGGCCAAGGTGCCAGTCAGAGGTGTGGATCAGGCGCATGACACTCCCGGATGCAAAGGTAATGGCGATGATTATAAAGGCCGCGGCGGCGGCTGTCCCGGCGCAATGATGATGACAACCGGATGATTTTTCTTTGCGGTGGGAAATAATCGCTATGCTTACTGCCTATAACAGCCGCTTTTTTTCATAAAAGTGTCACAAAACTGACGCATAATGGCGCCCGCAAAGTCGCTAACACATTGGCAGGATTGACGATGGCAAGACGCATACTGGTGGTGGAAGACGAAGCGCCGATCCGTGAGATGGTGTGCTTTGTGTTGGAACAGAATGGTTACCAACCGTTGGAAGCCGAGGATTATGACAGCGCCGTGACGCGCCTGTCTGAGCCGTTCCCTGATTTGGTGTTGCTCGACTGGATGTTGCCCGGCGGTTCCGGCATTCAGTTTATCAAACATATGAAGCGCGAAGCGCTGACGCGCGATATTCCGGTGATGATGCTGACCGCGCGCGGCGAAGAAGAAGACCGGGTGCGCGGCCTGGAAGTGGGGGCGGATGATTACATCACCAAGCCGTTCTCGCCCAAGGAGCTGGTGGCGCGCATCAAAGCGGTCATGCGCCGCATTTCACCGATGGCGGTGGAAGAGGTGATTGAAATGCAAGGGCTGAGCCTGGATCCGTCCTCCCACCGCGTGATGGCGAACGATCAGGCGCTGGACATGGGGCCGACCGAGTTCAAGCTGCTGCACTTCTTTATGACCCACCCGGAGCGGGTTTATAGCCGTGAGCAGTTGCTTAATCACGTCTGGGGCACTAACGTTTATGTGGAAGACCGTACCGTTGACGTGCATATCCGTCGGCTCCGCAAGGCATTAGAAACCAGTGGGCATGATAAAATGGTTCAAACCGTTCGGGGCACCGGCTACCGGTTCTCAACGCGCTACTGATCGCGCTGCGCTGGAGAATATGCCGTGTTAGAACGTCTGTCGTGGAAGAGGCTGGCTCTGGAGCTGGCTCTTTTCTGTTTGCCCGCCTTACTGCTGGGGCTGATTTTCGGTTATCTGCCCTGGTTCCTGCTGGCCTCCGCGCTGGCCGCGCTGGTGTGGAATTTCTACAACCAGCTCAAACTCTCCCATTGGCTGTGGATCGACCGCAGCATGACGCCGCCGCCCGGCCGCTGGAGTTGGGAGCCGTTGTTCTATGGCCTGTATCAGATGCAGCAGCGCAATCGCCGCCGCCGGCGCGAGCTGGCGCTGTTGATCAAGCGCTTTCGCAGCGGGGCCGAATCGCTGCCTGACGCGGTGGTGATGACCACCGTTGAAGGCAACATCTTCTGGTGCAACGGGCTGGCGCAGCATCTGCTCGGCTTCCGCTGGCCGGAGGACAACGGCCAGCACATCCTCAACCTGCTGCGTTATCCGGAATTCAGCCATTATCTGCAACAGCAGGAGTTCTCGCGCCCGCTGACGCTGCAGCTGAACAACGAACACTACGTCGAATTCCGCGTGATGCCCTATTCCGAAGGGCAGTTGCTGATGGTGGCGCGCGACGTCACCCAGATGCGCCAGCTGGAGGGGGCGCGGCGCAACTTCTTCGCCAACGTCAGCCATGAGCTGCGCACGCCGCTGACGGTGCTGCAGGGCTATCTGGAGATGATGGGCGACGAAGAGCAGGACGGTTCGCTGCGCAGCAAGGCGCTCGGCACCATGCAGGAGCAGACCCGCCGGATGGACGGGCTGGTCAAGCAGCTGCTGACGCTGTCGCGCATCGAGGCGGCGCCCAATGTCGACATGAACGAGCGGGTGGATATCCCGCTGATGCTGCGGGTGTTGCAGCGCGAGGCGCAATCGCTGAGCGGCGGCAATCACGAGATCACTTTCCGGGTGAACGAACAGCTCAACGTGTTCGGCAATGAAGACCAGTTGCGCAGCGCGGTGTCTAACCTGGTGTACAACGCGGTCAACCACACGCCGAAGGGCACCCATATCGAAGTGAGCTGGCAGCAGACGGCGCACGGCGCGCAGTTCCAGGTCAGCGACAACGGGCCGGGCATCGCCGCCGAACACCTGCCGCGCCTGACCGAGCGTTTTTACCGCGTCGACAAGGCCCGTTCGCGCCAGACCGGCGGCAGCGGGCTGGGGCTGGCGATCGTCAAACATGCGCTCAGCCATCACGACGCGCGGCTGGAGATCCTCAGCGAGCCGGGGATCGGCACCCGCTTTATCTTTACCTTACCCAACCGGTTGATTGTTCCCGCCGCTTTATCAGAGAATGCGGTGAAAAATTAACGCGAGACACCGGTATGACCCGAATAACCCGAGGGCTGTTGCTTTGCCTGGCGTTGCTGGCCGGACGCGGCGCGCTGGCGCAGCCCGACGGCATGCTGGCGGGCAACCTGTCCAGCGTCGGTTCCGATACTTTGGCGAATCTGATGGCGCTGTGGGCGCAGGATTTCAGCCGGCATTACCCCAACGTTAACCTGCAGATCCAGGCCGCCGGCTCGTCGACCGCGCCGACCGCGTTGGCGGCGGGCGCCGCGCAGCTGGGCCCGATGAGCCGGCCGATGAAGGCGGCCGAGGTTTCGGCGTTCGAACACCGTTACGGCTATGCGCCGCTGGCGGTGCCGGTGGCGGTGGACGCACTGGTGGTGTTGGTGCATCAGGATAACCCGCTGCGCGGCCTCAATCTGCAGCAGCTCGATCGCATTTTCTCCGCCACCCGGCGCTGCGGTGAAAGCAAGCCGCTGACGCGTTGGGGCGAGCTGGGGCTGAGCGGCGACTGGGCGACGCGCTCGCTGCAGCGCTTCGGCCGCAACTCGGCGTCCGGCACCTACGGCTATTTCAAACTGCGCGCGCTGTGCGGCGGCGATTTTATGCCGCGCGTCAATGAGCTGCCCGGTTCGGCCTCGGTGGTGCAGGCGGTGGCCGGTTCGCTCAACGGCATCGGCTACGCCAGCATCGGTTTTCGCGCCAGCGGCGTGCGGCTGCTGCCGTTGGCGGAATCGGGAGAGGACTATGTCGCGCCTACCGCCGCCAACGTGCGCAACGATCGCTACCCGCTGTCGCGCTATCTCTATATCTACATCAACAAAGCCCCCAATCAACCGCTGGAGCCGCTGACCGCCGCGTTCCTCGATCGCGTGCTGTCGAACGCAGGGCAGAACCTGGTCAATCACGACGGCTATCTGCCGCTGCCGCCGGCCGCCCTGCAGAGGACCCGCCAGGCGCTCGGGCTGCAGCCGCTCGCGGCGGCCACGGTGCAATAAGCGACAAAAAGCGGCGTAATTTTCGCCTTTTTTAACGGCCAAACGGAGCTTATACCACGCGAAAACCGGGCATTTATTGGCGTTTTCGCGCGGTAAAGCGGTATATGTTTCACGTTTCGTGAATCCATTGTTCAAAAATGATACAAATCATGTAGTGTATATTTATTGATAGCCAATATGATCGACTGGTGGCTAAAGTTTATATGGTCGATAGCTCTGCTTTTCGCCGTGCGTCTTGCCTTGAAGCGCTATAAACGTTTACCTTAGCCCTCGTTGTCGGATTAAACCTCCATTTTTATAACTCCTAAAATTTTGCCCATCTTCATGAGCGGCCACTTTCGAATAGGGACATAAACGCCGGATCGACTGCGTTTAGGATGCTTATTTGGCGCTGCGACGATCGGGCATGCCGGCAACCGGTGGGGCGTCACGCCACCACGCTATCGGACAATTTTTTTCATTTGAACAGGCAACACGACATCGTATGAGTCATCGTTTAACGTCAAAAGATATCCTGGCACTGGGCTTCATGACCTTTGCCTTATTCGTTGGGGCTGGGAACATCATCTTCCCGCCGATGGTCGGCTTGCAGTCCGGTGAACACGTCTGGATCGCGGCGCTGGGCTTCCTGATCACCGCCGTCGGTCTGCCGGTCATCACCGTCATCGCGCTGGCGCGCGTCGGCGGCGGCATCGATGCCCTCAGTTCGCCGATCGGCCGCGGCGCCGGCCTGCTGCTGGCGACCGTCTGCTACCTGGCCGTCGGCCCGCTGTTCGCCACGCCGCGCACCGCCACCGTGTCCTTTGAAGTGGGCATCGCCCCGCTGACCGGCGACGGCGCCATGCCGCTGTTCATCTACAGCCTGGTGTACTTCGCGCTGGTGATCGGCATCTCCCTGTATCCGGGCCGCCTGCTCGACACCGTCGGCCATGTGCTGGCGCCGCTGAAGATTGTGGCGTTAGGCGTACTGGGCATCGCCGCGCTGCTGTGGCCTGCCGGCGCGCCGATTCCGGCGACGGCGGCTTACCAGAGCGTGCCTTTCTCTTCCGGCTTCGTTAACGGCTACCTGACCATGGATACGCTGGGCGCGCTGGTATTCGGCATCGTTATCGTCAACGCGGCGCGCTCGCGCGGCGTGAAAGACGCCGGTCTGTTAACCCGCTACACCATTCTGGCCGGTTTGATCGCCGGCGTGGGCCTGACGCTGGTTTACCTGAGCCTGTTCAAGCTGGGCTCCGGTAGCGGCGCGCTGGTGCCGGACGCCACCAACGGCGCGGTGATCCTGCACGCTTACGTTCAGAACACCTTCGGCGGCCTGGGCAGCTTCTTCCTGGCGGCGCTGATCTTCATCGCCTGTATGGTGACCGCGGTAGGCCTGACCTGCGCCTGCGCCGAGTTCTTCGCGCAATACCTGCCGTTCTCGTACAAGACGCTGGTGTTTATCCTGGGTCTGTTCTCGATGGTGGTGTCCAACCTCGGCCTGAGCCACCTGATCCAGATCTCCATTCCGGTGCTGACCGCGATTTACCCGCCGTGCATCGTGCTGGTGGTGCTGAGCTTCACCCTGCGTTGGTGGCACAGCGCGCCGCGCATCATCGCGCCGGTGATGCTTGTCAGCCTGTTGTTTGGTATCCTTGACGCGGTGAAAGCCTCCAGTTTCCAGCAGCTGCTGCCGGCCTGGACCACTCACCTGCCGCTGGCGGAGCAGGGGTTGGCATGGTTGCCGCCTTCGCTGCTGATGCTGGTGCTGGTCGCGATTTATGATCGGGTGTGCACGCGTTCCCAAGTGACCGCGCACTGATAATCCCCCGGCTTAATCCAGGGCCACGGACATGTCCGTGGCTTTTTTACGTTTAAAACTATGGGTCATTTTCATGCAACAACAGTCACCCACCACTGCCCCCGACAATAAGCTGAAACGCGGCCTCAGTACGCGTCATATCCGCTTTATGGCACTGGGATCGGCCATCGGCACCGGGTTGTTCTACGGCTCGGCGGACGCCATCAAAATGGCCGGCCCGAGCGTGCTGCTGGCTTACCTGATCGGCGGCATCGTGGCCTTTATCATCATGCGCGCCCTGGGGGAGATGTCGGTCAACAACCCGCAGGCCAGCTCGTTTTCCCGCTATGCGCAGGACTACCTCGGCCCGATGGCGGGTTACATCACCGGCTGGACCTACTGCTTTGAAATCCTGATCGTCGCCATCGCCGACGTGACCGCCTTCGGCATCTATATGGGGGTCTGGTTCCCGGAAGTGCCGCACTGGATCTGGGTGCTGAGCGTGGTGCTGATCATCGGCGCCATCAACCTGATGAGCGTCAAGGTGTTCGGTGAGCTGGAGTTCTGGTTCTCGTTCTTCAAGGTCGCCACCATCATCATCATGATCGCGGCCGGCATCGGCATCATCATCTGGGGCATCGGTAACGGCGGGCAACCGACCGGCATTCATAACCTGTGGTCGAACGGCGGCTTCTTCAGCAACGGCTTTATCGGCATGATCCTGTCGCTGCAGCTGGTGATGTTCGCTTACGGCGGCATTGAAATCATCGGCATCACCGCCGGCGAAGCCAAAGATCCGAAAAAATCGATTCCGAAGGCCATCAACTCGGTGCCGTGGCGCATTCTGGTGTTCTACGTCGGCACGCTGTTCGTCATCATGTCTATCTACCCGTGGAATCAGGTGGGCACCAACGGCAGCCCGTTCGTGCTGACCTTCCAGCATATGGGCATCACCGTGGCGGCAGGTATCCTCAACTTCGTGGTGATCACCGCTTCGCTGTCGGCGATCAACAGCGACGTGTTCGGCGTCGGCCGCATGCTGCACGGCATGGCCGAGCAGGGCCATGCGCCGAAGATGTTCAGCAAGGTGTCGAAGCGCGGCATTCCCTGGGTGACGGTGGTGGTGATGATGCTGGCGCTGCTGCTGGCGGTATACCTCAACTACATCATGCCGGAGAGCGTGTTCCTGGTGATCGCCTCCCTGGCGACCTTCGCCACCGTGTGGGTGTGGATCATGATCCTGTTCTCCCAAATCGCCTTCCGCCGCAGCCTGAGCAAAGAACAGGTGAAGCAGCTGGCGTTCCCGCTGCGCGGCGGGGTGTTCACCTCGGTGGTGGCGATCGTGTTCCTGGTGTTCATCATCGGCCTGATCGGCTATTTCCCGACCACGCGCGTCTCGCTGTACGCCGGCCTGGTTTGGGTGGTATTGCTGCTGGCGGGGTACTGGTTCAAGGTCAACCATCAGAAAAAACGCGCACCGTTGGCGACGCAGCAAGACTAAATGGAAAAACACCGGCTAAGGCCGGTGTTTTTTTAGGAGCAGGCGTCAAGCGAAGTCCAGCTTGCGCAGTTTGGAAACGTCGATGCACTGCCTGGCCTGCCACAGATCGTAAGCATCCTGCATGCCCATCCAAACCTGTTCGGAACTGCCTATCACGATGGACAGGCGGATGGCCATTTCCGGCGAGATATCGGACTTTCCGCTGATCAGGCGTTGAACCGTGGAGGGCGCGACGTCCAGCGCTTTAGCCAGCGCACGCGCGCTGAGATTCAGCGTTTCCATGGTTTCTTTGATCAACTCGCCAGGATGAGGGGGATTATGCATGCGGTTCATTAGTGATGGTCCTCATAATTCACGATATAAACATCACCCTCGACCAGTTCAAACGTGATACGCCAGTTGCCGGTTACGGTGACGGACCATTGCCCGCTGCGAGCGCCCGTTAGCGGGTGCAAGAAGAAGCCGGGCAGATCTACGTCATCAATCACTTTCGCCAGATCCAGCACGCTCAGCCGCAGCGCGATTTTCTTCGCCTGCTTGGCGTCGATACCCGCCGTTGAACCGGTTTCGAAAAACTTTTTGAGTCCCTTATGCTTGAAGCTTCTTATCATCCTGACGGCTCCATGAGTGTTGCGCTATACGCATCATAGCCAGGTGTTGCGTATGGCGCAACAAGATGGGGCGTTTTTTAACCTATTATGCCGGGCGTTTGTCTTCCGCTTCATCCTCCCCGGCGGCGCGCGCTTCGATACGCACGTCGCCGCCGTTAAGGCGTTCCTCCTCTTCCTCGCCGGCACAGCGCGCCAGCACCTCGCGAATGTCTTGCATATTGCTGCTCAGGGCGCTCAGCGAAGGTTGCAGGTTGCGGGGCATGCGGCTTTCGTCCAGCGAAGCGCTGTGCAGGCAGCCGATAAACAGCAGGGTGGCCATCAGGGTAAACAGCCGGTGACGTAAGCGTTTCAGCAAGGGCTTTCCCTCTCGGTGGTGAAGATGATGGCGCATTAACGCCGTTTTCACCGGGGAAAAGAAGGGGATGGAGATATCTGCTGGCAATTGAAAGAACATCATTACCAGCAGACACAGTTACGTCAGCCGACGTCAGGAAGCGTTGGCGTTTTGTAGCAGCATGCCGCGCAGGTCATTGCCGGTTGGCGTTTGATGCACGCGCAGGCCGAACTCGTCGATCACCGCCAGAATATGATCGAAAATATCCGCCTGAATGCTTTCATACTCCGCCCAGACCGTGGTGTTGGTGAAGGCGTAGATTTCCAGCGGCAGGCCTTCCGGCGTCGGCGCCAGCTGGCGCACCATCAGCGTCATGTTCTGGTGAATGCGCGGGTGAGCGCGCAGGTAGGCTTCCAGATAGGCGCGCAGCGTGCCGAGGTTGGTCAGGCGGCGGCCGTTGAGCGGCGAGGCCAGATCGATGGCAATCTCCTGATTGTGCCGGCTCAGCTCCTGGGTTTTATCGTTCAGGTAGCTGTGCAGCAGCGGGTTGCGCTGCAGGCGGCGCTGTTCCTCTTGCGACAGGAAGTGCACGCTGCCGGTGTCGATATTCAGGCTGCGCTTGATGCGGCGCCCGCCGGATTCCGACATCGACCGCCAGTTTTTGAACGAGTCGGAGATCAGCGCGTAGGTGGGAATGGTGGTGACGGTGTTGTCCCAGTTACGCACTTTGACCGTGGTCAGGCCGATGTCGGTGACCGCGCCGTCGGCGCCGTATTTCGGCATTTCCAGCCAGTCGCCGATCTTCAGCATATCGTTGGCGGAGAGCTGGATGCCGGCCACCAGGCCGAGGATCGGATCCTTGAACACCAACATCAGAACTGCGGTCATGGCGCCCAGGCCGCTGAGCAGCAGCAGCGGCGATTTGCCCATCAGCAGCGAGACGATCATGATGCCGATCAGGATCGCCGCCACCAGTTTCAGGCCCTGGAAAATGCCGCGCAGCGGCAGCTGATTGGAGATCGGGCTTTGGCGCAGCAGCGCCAGCAGCGTATCCAGCAGCGAGAACAGCGACAGCAGGGTGAAGGCGAGGATCCACACCTGTGCGGCGGTGACGATCACCGCCTGGGTCTGGCTGCCGCTCTGTAACCACAGCGTCGCCTGGATGCTGATGATCACCCCTTGCAGCAGCAGCGCCACGCGCTGGAACAGTTTGTATTGGGTGATGGCCTGTTGCCAGACGCGCTGCGATTGCTGGCCGCGGCGCTGAAGGGCGGCCAGCACCACCCGGTGCAGCACCAGGTGGATCGCGACCGAGATCAGGACAATCAACCCCAATACCATCAACAGCGACATCACTCCGCCGAATTCCAAACCAAATTGTTCCAGCCAGCGCGTTATCTGTTGTTGCATTACCGCTCCTTAAAAAATGCGCAAAAAATATCCTGTAAACTTAAAACGCGTTAGCCTAAGGGGTAACGTGCAGGATTTGTGCCTGTTTACCTTTTTTTACATCGGGTTAGCGTTATTTTTCGGTCTCCGCCCCCCGGCTCATCCCCGGGTTTTGCGGCCAGAGAGGAGGGGGAGTTGCACTTAACGTGGCATTGTTCGCTTCTTGAAGAACGCCGTCGATTTCGTTTGGTACAGCAGGAGAACAGTATGCTTAACGCCTGGCATCAACCGGTCCCGCCTTTTGTGGTGAAGCAAGGGCAACGTTTGGATATCACGCTGTGGTTACAGGGGGATGAACTGCCGGAACGGGTGTTTTTGCGCGCCGAACCGGACAACGAAGAGTGGCTGCTGGCGATGAAAGCGCAGCGCCACGAGGGGATGCGGCGCTACCAGGCCAGCCTGACGCTGAATGAGGGCGAGCCGACGCGGCGTTACTGCTTCAAGCTGCTGTGGGCCGATCGCCAGCAGTGGTTCGGGCCGCAGGGCTGGTCGCCAACGCCGCCGGGGCAGCTGGCGCAGTTCGCCGTCGACGAACCTGACAACGGCCCCGAGTGGGTGGCGGATCAGCTGTTCTACCAGATTTTCCCCGATCGCTTCGCCAGCAGCGGCGGCGAGCACGGCATCCAGAGCGGCAGCTACCGCCATCACGCGGCCGGCGCCGAGGTGATTCGGCGCGACTGGCAGCACCCGCTGGAGGATCGCCACGCCGCCTCGACCTTTTACGGCGGCGATCTGGACGGCATCGGCGCCAAACTGCCGTATTTGCAGCAGCTGGGGGTGACGGCGCTGTACCTGAACCCGATTTTTACCGCACCGAGCGTGCATAAGTACGATACCGAGGACTATTACCAGGTCGATCCGCACTTCGGCGGCAACGCGGCGCTGCAGCGTTTGCGAGTGAGCACTCACAAGGTGGGCATGAAACTGGTGCTGGACGGGGTATTCAATCACACCGGCGACTCGCATCCGTGGTTCGACCGCCATCGTCAGGGCGAAAACGGCGCCTGTCACCACCCCGATTCGCCGTATCGCGGCTGGTTCAACTTTTACCCGGACGGCCGCGCGCTCGACTGGAAGGGCAACGCCAGCCTGCCGAAGCTCAACTTTGCCGAGCCGCAGGTGGCGGAAGCGATCTATCGCGGGGAAGGCAGCGTGGTGCGCCACTGGCTGCGCCCGCCGTACAGCATCGACGGTTGGCGACTGGACGTGGTGCACATGCTGGGGGAGAACGGCGGCGCCACCGGCAACCTGTACCACCTGGCTGGCATCTATCAGGCGGTGAAGCAGGAGAATCCGCAGGCCTACGTATTGGGCGAGCACTTCGGCGACGCGCGCCGTTGGCTGCACGCCGGCGTGGAGGATGCGGCGATGAACTACATGGGCTTCGCGCTGCCGGTGCGGGCATTTTTGGCGGGGCTGGACGTGGCCTATCACCCGGTGCGGCTGGACGCCGCCGGGTGCGCGCAGTGGATGGACGGCTACCGCGCAGGGCTGCCGCATGGCCGACAGCTGATCCAGTTCAACCAACTGGACAGCCACGATACCGCGCGTTTTCTCACGCTGTTGCAGGGGAACGTGGCGCGCATGCAGATGGCGGCGGTGTGGTTGCTGAGCTGGATCGGCGTGCCTTGCCTCTATTACGGCGATGAGATTGGTCTGGACGGTGGCAACGATCCGTTCTGCCGCAAGCCGTTCCCGTGGGACGTCGGCGACTGGGACCGGCCGCTGCTGGCGCTGTTCCAGCGCATGGCGGCGCTGCGTAAACAGAGCGTGGCATTGCGCCGCGGCGGTTGTCAGGTGCTGTACGCCAGCGGGGAAACGCTGGTGTTCGTGCGCCTGTATCAGCAGGAGAAGGTGTTGGTGGCGCTGCAGCGCGACGGCAGCGGCCAGGCGCAGCTGCCGTACAACCCGCTGTTGGCGCGCGGCCCGTGGCGGCGTGTGGAAGGGCGGGGAGAGTTGAGCGAAACGGCAGGCGGGCTGCGCCTGCAGCTGGCGGAAGAGACGGCCACCGTGTGGCGCTGTGAAGGCTAAAGACACTGCGGGGGCCGAAGGGCCCCCGCGATAAAGGTGAGTAGGCGTTTACATCAGTAACCGACCGCAGAACCTGCCGGGCGACGCACGTCGTTGGTGCCGTACAGATAGCCTTCGCGCACCTTGCCGGAAACCGCCGAGTCGTTGCCGGAGTTGGCCGGGCTGACGCCCACCGCACCCGGCAAGCCGACCAGAATCAGTTCGGCGGCGCCCCACGGCGTTTGCTCGACCATCTTATAGCCCATGCCGCTCAGCAGCTTCAGCGTATCGGCGGAAACGCCGCGCTGTTCGTAGTACACCTCATCCGGCAACCATTGGTGATGGATGCGCGGCGCGTCCACCGCTTCCTGCGGCGCCATGCCGTGGTCGATCACGTTCAACGCGGTCTGCAGGGTGATGGTGATGATGCGCGAACCGCCCGGCGAGCCCAGCACCATAAAGATCTTGTTGTCCTTGGTCACCAGCGTCGGGCTCATCGACGATAGTGGGCGCTTACCGGGGGCAATGCTGTTGGCGGTGCCCTGCACCAGCCCGTACAGGTTTTTCTCGCCCACTTTGACCGTAAAGTCGTCCATCTCGTCGTTGAGGAAGAAGCCGGTGCCCGGTGCGATCACCACGGCGCCGAAGCGGCCGTTGACGGTATAGGTGGTGGAGACCGCGTTGCCGTCATGGTCGACGATCGAATAGTGGGTGGTTTCCGGCTTCTCATGCGGTTCCATGCCGGGCTGCACGTTTTCCGACGGCGTGGCCTTGTCCGCGACGATTTTCTTGCGGATCTGCTCGGCGTAGCTCTTGCTCACCAGCCGGTCGATCGGGTTTTTGATGAACTCCGGGTCGCCGAGGTAGGTGTTGCGGTCCATGTAGGCATGGCGCATCGCTTCGGTCATGGTGTGAATGGCCGCCGCCGAGTTGAAGCCCATGCTTTTCAGGTCGTAGCCTTCCACCACGTTGAGGATTTCGCACAGCGTCACGCCGCCGGAGCTGGGAGGCGGCGCCGACACGAACTTGTAGCCGCGATAGCTGCAGGTAATCGGCGGGGTTTCGGTGACCTTGTAATTGGCGAAGTCGGCGGCGGTCAAGATGCCGCCGCCCTGTTTGGCCGCCGCCTCCACCGCCTGCGGGATCTTGCCTTTATAGAAGGCGTCGGTTCCCCCTTTGGCGATGGCTTCCAGCGTATTGGCCAGATCGGTTTGCACCAGTTTGTCCCCCGGCTGCAGCGGGCTGCCGTCCGGGCGCAGGAAGATTTTGGCCGACTCGGGATCCTGTTTGAAGCGCGCGACGGTGGTGTCGAGGATATCGGTATCGGCGCGGGTCAGCACAAAGCCTTCGCGCGCCAGCCTGATCGCCGGCGCCAGCACCTGTTCACGGCTCAGCTTGCCGTACTTCTCACGCGCGGTTTCCATCCCCAGCACGGTGCCCGGCACGCCCGCCGCCAGATAGCCGTACAGGCTGGCGTCTTTCTTCACCTTGCCGTCGGCATCCAGATACATGTTGGCGCTGGCCGCCGCCGGCGCGGTTTCACGGAAGTTGATGAAGGTGTCGGTGCCGTCCGCCAGGTGAACGGTCATAAAGCCGCCGCCGCCGATGTTGCCGCAGCAGGGGTTAACCACCGCCTGCGCATAGCCCACCGCCACGGCGGCGTCGATGGCGTTGCCGCCCATCTTCAGGATATCCACGCCGACCTGCGAGGCCAGGTGCTGCGAGGTGACCACCATGCCGTTTTTGGCTTCCACCGCGGGGTTGGATGCCGCATACAGGCTGCCGCTGACCAGCAGCGCCGCCATGGTCAGGGGTTTGCTCCATTTCTGTAAAAACATAGTTATTCCTACCCTGTCAGTTTTTTATTGTGTTGTGTTTGCTTGCCGCTGTTCGCTTGCAAAGCGCGAGCCAGCGTTATTGATAGTAGCCGCTGATGGGCGCACGCGCGGCGAGCAGGGTGGGAAATGTGAGCGGAAACAGGGAAATAAAGCACTGAAGGTGGGCGGTCTGCCCCATAAAGGGGCATAAAAAAATCTATGGTCACCCCCGTTTTTGCAACACCGATTTTGATCTATGATGGGCTTGCGTAAATCTATTCGGCGTCTGGTGAACGATACCCTGTTCGCGCCACGATGAGTTTCGCGCCTGTTGAACCTGAAAAACCGGTCGGCTTCAAAGAGCCATTTTTTATGTCAGGTTTCTCAACAGGCCACGGTGCCGTTCATGTCATCAATAATCGGTCGTCGCAAAACCAGAAAGTCACTGGGTAATGCCCAAGAGCTAACAAGTACTCGCTGTTAGCTCTTTTTTATTGGTTAAAAGCAGTACGGTGCGTGGTGACCGCCCAGGCTATGCGCGCCAGCTTGTTGGCTAATCCGCAAGCCACGACGTTCGAATGATGTCGCGTTAGCTGGCTCGTCACCCAATCCGCCAACCGCCCCGGATGATGCTTAATTCGCTGCATGAAAACACGAGCACACTGGACCAATAAACGGCGTAAGTTTTTATCCCCGCGCTTGCTTATCCCCATCAGGGTGTTTCTCCCACCGGTGCTGTATTGTCGCGGGACCAATCCCGTCGATGCGGCGAAGTCCCGGCTACTGGCATAGTTTTTCCCATCGCCCAGCTTCGTTGCCAAAAGACTGGCCGTTATCACGCCGACGCCGGGAATGGTCAGCAGCCGCTGTGCGGCATCATCGTTGGCCATATGGTTTTTTAGCTCTTGTTCAAGTACCTCAATCTGTTCGCTGAGGTAGGTGTAATGTTGATGGAGGCGTACAAGCAGCCGGGTTAAATAAGGCGGGAGCCTGTGTTCTTCCAGTACGGCAGACAGGCGTTTAATCACGGCAATACCGCGCGGCATGCTGATGCCAAACTCCAGCAGGAAAGCGTGCATCTGATTAGTGGTCCTGACCCGTTCCCTGACGAGTGAATCGCGGACACAATGCAAAGCAGACATAGCCTGTTGTTCTTCGGTTCGTGGGGTAACGAAACGCATAGAGGGCCGAGAGGCGGCTTCGCAAATGGCTTCGGCGTCGATGAAATCATTCTTGTTGCTCTTGACGAAAGGCCTGACGAATTGGGGAGAAATAAGCTTGACCTGATGGCCGAGCAGGGTGATATGACGAGCCATAAAGTGGGCACCGGCGCAGGACTCCATAACCACGGTAGAGGCGATGCAGGTAGAGAGAAAGACGGTTAACTGGGTGCGCGAAAACTTCTTACGCAGCAAAGCATTGCCATTTTTATCCTGAGCGTGAACATGAAACGACTGCTTGCCGAGGTCAATACCGATGAGCGTAACGTTTTGCATGATGATCCCCTTCAGAAAGAAAAACACCCTGCCAGCGTACCGCTCACAGGGTGGGGGTGACCATCTCATTAACCAGCCCGCAGGCTGGTTTTTCAGAGCGCTTCACCGCGAACGGTGAATCAGCGATTACGCGTCGCCGAAACGACGGCGTGGTGCAGCCGGTGCGCCGTCATCACGGCGTGGCGCCGGTTTGCCGTCACGGTTGTAGTTACCGCCACGACGCTCGCCGCCGTTGCCGCCTTCACGACGTTCGCCGAAGGAACGACGTGGGCCGCCTTCGCGACGTTCGCCGTTGAACGGACGCCCGTTGCCGCGACGCTCGCCGCCGTTGCCACCGTCACGACGCTCGCGGCGTTCGAACGGCTGTGCATCGCC
The DNA here is from genome assembly GCF_030954545.1 of Serratia sp. MF1(2023). Taxonomy (NCBI): domain Bacteria; kingdom Pseudomonadati; phylum Pseudomonadota; class Gammaproteobacteria; order Enterobacterales; family Yersiniaceae; genus Serratia; species Serratia sp. MF1(2023). Next base: position 104,056 of record NZ_JAVHUX010000012.1, read on the forward strand.
CAGCAGCTGCATGTTCATCGGCTTGTTCAGGATGCGGGTGCGAGTGAAGTGATTCAGAATCTCGCCCGGCATGCCTTTTGGCAGCTCGATGGTGGAGTGGGACGCGAACAGCTTGATGTTACCGATGTAACGGCTGCTGATGTCGCCTTCGTTAGCGATAGCGCCAACGATGTGACGCACTTCTACGCCATCGTCACGGCCCACTTCGATGCGGTACAGCTGCATTTCGCCAACGTCACGACGTTCGCGACGCGGACGATCGCCGTCACGGCTGTCGCGGCGATCGCCACGGTCACCGCGACGATCGTCACGGTCGTTGAACTCGCGGCGCTGACGCGGCTTGAAGACCGGATCCGGTGGCAGGATCAGCGGACGTTCGCCCTGTGCCATTTTCAGCAGCGCTGCGGCCAGGGTTTCCATATCCAGCTCTTCTTCCGGCTGCAGTTTGGTCAGCAGTGCGCGGTACAGATCCAGATCGCTGCTTTCCAGCTGCTGCTGAACTTTTGCGGCGAACTTGGCCAGACGACGCTCACCCAGCAGTTCTGCGTTCGGCAGTTCCACTTCCGGGATGGTCAGCTTCATGGTGCGTTCGATGTTGCGCAGCAGGCGGCGTTCGCGGTTTTCCACGAACAGCAGCGCGCGGCCGGCGCGGCCCGCACGGCCGGTACGGCCGATACGGTGAACGTAAGACTCGGAGTCCATCGGGATGTCGTAGTTGACAACCAGGCTGATGCGCTCAACGTCCAGGCCGCGAGCCGCAACGTCGGTTGCGATCAGGATATCCAGACGACCATCTTTCAGGCGCTCCAGGGTCTGCTCACGCAGTGCCTGGTTCATGTCGCCGTTCAGCGCGGCGCTGCTGTAACCGCTGCGCTCCAGCGCTTCGGCCACTTCCAGGGTCGCGTTCTTGGTACGGACGAAGATGATCGCTGCGTCAAAGTCTTCAGCTTCCAGGAAACGCACCAGCGCTTCGTTTTTACGCATGCCGTACACCGACCAGTAGCTCTGGCTAATGTCCGGACGGGTGGTCACGCTGGACTGGATGCGCACTTCCTGCGGCTCTTTCATAAAGCGGCGGGTGATGCGACGGATCGCTTCCGGCATGGTGGCGGAGAACAGCGCGGTCTGATGTTCAGCCGGGATCTCAGCCATGATGGTTTCTACGTCTTCGATAAAGCCCATGCGCAGCATTTCGTCGGCTTCATCCAGCACCAGACCGCTCAGGTTGGAGAGGTTCAGGGTGCCGCGCTTCAGGTGGTCCAGCAGGCGACCTGGGGTACCCACAACGATTTGCGGGCCCTGGCGCAGAGCGCGCAGCTGCACGTCGTAACGCTGGCCGCCGTACAGGGCTACCACGTTGACGCCGTTCATGTGTTTGGAGAAATCGGTCATCGCTTCGGCAACCTGAACCGCCAGTTCGCGGGTCGGTGCCAGCACCAGGATCTGAGGTGCTTTCAGGTCTGCCTGCAGGTTGTGCAGCAGCGGCAGCGAGAACGCTGCAGTTTTACCACTACCGGTCTGTGCCATGCCCAGCACGTCGCGGCCGTTCAACAGGTGAGGAATACACTCAGCCTGGATCGGAGATGGTTTTTCATAGCCCAGATCGTTCAGGGCGGAAATGATTGGAGCAGACAGCCCCAGATCAGCAAAAGAGGTTTCAAACTCAGTCGTCATGTACACGTGCCTCATTAATAATGGCAGCCAGTCTACATAACTCGTCGAGAAAATTTTCAGTCATTTTCATTGAAAAGTGTGAACCGGCTCAAATTAGATTATAAAACGAACAAAAAAGCCCTCGCCCGTGAAGGCGATAACTTTGGTTAAAAACCAATGTTCATCAGGCTGATAGGTGTTCGTCAGCTATTGCTGGTCCGATTCCGATAGGTCGTCTTGCTCTTGGCCCAAAAGCGCCAATTCCAACAATGCATAGCGGTGCTCAACGAAGTTGTGAACGTTGTTAGCCACCGTCAGTTTGAACAGCGCCGAAGCGGTGTCCTTGTCCCCCAGACTCAGGTAGTGTTTACCCAAATAGAAGTCAGTTTCACTGAGATGCTCAGCGAGCGAAGTGTTATCCGTTGCATCTGCCTTGAGGCGTTCCATCAGCGTTTTTTCGCTGATCTTGCCCAGGTAGAATTCGACAATATTCCATCCCCATTGCCCTCTGTCCGCTTTGTCATAGCGCTGCTGAAGCGCTACCTCGGCCTTCTTGGGATCGATTTCTCGCTCCACCAGATACAGCCATAACGAACGGAAGGGATCGTTTGGGTCGTCTTGATAAAACGCCTGCAGATCATCCTGCGCCAACGGGAAGCGGCCGCCATAATACAGTGCGATGCCCCGGTTTAAACGCGCGTAATTGTAAGTTGGATCAAGCTCTAGTACAGAATCAAACGCTTCATAGGCAGCATCAAAATTGCCTGCCTGCGTTAAGTAAATGCCCAGGTAGTTGAAAACTTCCGGCATGTCGGGACGTATCGCCAGCGCCTGCGAGAAATCATTGCGCGCTAATGCACGTAACCCGAGGCTATCATACAGCACACCGCGCTCATATAAAAGCTGTGCGCGTTCGTCATCCGTCAGTGCCCGGCTGGCAAGAATTTGTTCCATGCGCGCCAGGATCACTTCCTGCTGCAACGTTGGCTGCAACGGGATTGCCAAAACTTCGTCTTTACGCCAATCATGGTTGCTGCATCCTGCCAGCATGAGTGCTGTCGCAACGTAACACCAGCGCAAGAAAGGCTTCATTTCCCACTCCCGAAGACAAACATTGGATGAACGTCCTGTCCTCCGTTTGCTAAAACGCGGGCATCCTACCCGCGCGATACGAACAGCTCCCAACCCCGTGGCGGGGAGCTGTAAAACTATCTATACAGTTATTCTGCTTCAGGCGCAGGTGAACCCGCTTCCGGCGCCATCGCTTCTTTGATGCTCAGACGCACGCGGCCCTGACGGTCAACTTCCAGTACCTTAACCGGCACTTCCTGACCCATCTGCAGATAGTCGGTCACTTTCTCGACGCGCTTGTCGGCGATCTGAGAAATGTGTACCAGACCTTCTTTACCACCGCCGATAGCGACGAATGCGCCGAAATCAACGATACGGGTCACTTTACCCTGGTAGATACGGCCCACTTCGATCTCTGCCGTGATCTCTTCGATACGACGGATAGCGAATTTCGCCTTCTCCCCGTCGGTCGCAGCGATTTTAACTGTACCATCATCTTCGATTTCGATGGTAGTGCCAGTCTCTTCGGTCAGCGCGCGGATAACGGAACCGCCCTTACCGATCACGTCTTTAATCTTATCCGGGTTGATGCGGATAGTATGAATACGCGGTGCGAATTCGGAGATATCGCCGCGTGGGGTGCTGATAGCCTGTTCCATCACGCCCAGGATGTGCAGACGCGCGCCCTTGGCCTGGTTCAGAGCCACCTGCATGATTTCGCGGGTGATACCTTCGATTTTGATGTCCATCTGCAGCGCGGTGATACCGTCGCGGCTACCGGCCACTTTGAAGTCCATGTCGCCCAGGTGATCTTCGTCACCCAGAATGTCGGACAGAACCACAAAGTTATCGGCTTCTTTCACCAGGCCCATCGCGATACCCGCAACGGCAGCCTTGATTGGCACACCGGCGTCCATCAGCGCCAGAGACGCGCCGCACACGGAAGCCATGGAAGAAGAACCGTTGGATTCGGTGATTTCAGACACCACGCGAACGGTGTACGGGAAATCTTCCGGTTTAGGCATCATAGCCAATACGCCGCGTTTCGCCAGGCGACCGTGACCGATTTCACGACGCTTAGGAGAACCGACCATGCCGGTTTCGCCCACGGAGTACGGAGGGAAGTTGTAGTGGAACAGGAAGCTGTCGGTCTTCTCGCCCATCAGCTCGTCCAGGTTCTGCGCGTCGCGCGCGGTGCCCAGGGTCGCGGTAACCAGCGCCTGAGTTTCGCCACGGGTGAACAGCGCGGAACCGTGGGTGCGCGGCAGTACGCCGGTGCGCACGTCCAGGCCACGGATCATGTCTTTTTCACGGCCGTCGATACGCGGCTCGCCACGCAGTACGCGGCTACGCACCACGTTTTTCTCCAGGTTGCCCAGGATGTCCTGGATTTCGCCGGCGTCCAGCGTTTCGTCCTGCGCCAGCAGGGTTTCAACAACGCTGTCTTTGATCGCGTCAACCTGAGCGTAACGCTCTTGTTTTTCGGTGATGTGGTAAGCATCGCCCAGGCGAGCTTCGGCCAGTTCAGCCACGCGCGCTTGCAGCGCTTCGTTGACCGCAGGCGCCTGCCAATCCCACTTCGGTTTGCCGGCTTCGGCAACCAGCGCGTTGATGTTTTCGATAACCACTTGCTGCTGGTCGTGGCCGAACACCACGGCGCCCAGCATCTGATCTTCGCTCAGCACGTCCGCTTCGGATTCCACCATCAGCACTGCGCCGGCGGTACCGGCAACCACCAGATCCAGACGGCTTTCTTTCAGCTCATCGGTCGTCGGGTTCAGTACGTACTGATCGTTGATGTAACCCACGCGCGCGGCGCCGATTGGGCCGTTGAACGGAATACCGGACAGGCTCAGGGCTGCGGAAGCACCGATCATCGCAACGATGTCCGGGTTCACCTGCGGGTTAACGGAAACCACGGTCGCGATCACCTGAACTTCGTTCAGGAAGTTGTCCGGGAACAGTGGACGGATCGGACGGTCGATCAGACGAGAAGTCAGGGTCTCGCCTTCGCTCGGACGGCCTTCGCGACGGAAGAAGCTGCCCGGGATGCGGCCGGCGGCGTAGGTACGCTCTTGGTAGTTAACGGTCAGCGGGAAGAAGCTCTGGCCCGGCTTGGCTTTTTTCTGGCCAACGACGGTAACGAATACGGCGGTGTCATCCATGCTCACCATAACGGCGGCGGTGGCCTGACGCGCCATCATACCGGTTTCGATGGTGACGGTATGCTGGCCATACTGGAATTTGCGAATGATCGGTGTCAGCAAAATTATATCCTTGATTAGCGGCGCGCAATCGCATTGACGACTCGACACGCCTGTGACTCGATTTGCCTTCTCACTACATCCTCGCGACTAATGACAATCCTTATCTCAGGCGGGAGATAAAGCCTCTCATTAGCCGCGCGAACCTCTGTAACGGAAGAACCTGTTTGGAAACATCAGTAATACATTAACCTGATTTGCTTATGCTTCCTAGAAGAAAGGGGCCAAAATAGGCCCCTTTCCACTGAAACTTGCTAGATTAGCGACGCAGACCCAGACGCTCGATCAGGCTGGTGTAACGTGCTACATCTTTACGCTTCAGGTAGTCCAGCAGCTTACGACGCTGAGAAACCATACGCAGCAGACCACGACGGCTGTGGTGATCTTTTTTGTGCTCGGAGAAGTGGCCTTGCAGATGGTTGATCTGCGCAGTCAGCAGGGCAACCTGAACTTCGGTAGAACCGCTGTCGTTAGTACCACGACCGAAATCAGCTACGATTTGAGCTTTAGCTTCAACACTTAGAGACATTGTAATACTCCAGATTATAGATAATAAAAACAGGCGCCGATCTCTAATTCAGCAACCCAATGCATAAGCTGCGCCATTCTACTCTTAGCGCAGTGCGATCGCAAGGCGACGCAGAGCCCCGCCGTCAGTCGAAATGCTCGACCACCAGGCGGCGCGGCGCCACGCGACCGTCCTCGGCGATGTCACCAACGCCGATGAATTTTCGCTCTTCACCCTCGGTGATGCGCACCAGGCCAGAAGCCGGCGCGCCGGCCACTTGCACCGGTTGCCCCTGCTTGACGTAGCCCGCCACCACCGGCAGCAAATTCACTTCCGGATAGTTCTCAACCGGGCTGTCCATCGGCATCAGCAGCGGATCGAGCAGCTCGCCGGGAGCGATCGCTTGTTCCTGCGCTTGCTCCAGCAGGGCGTTCAGCTGTTCCAGCGTCACCATGCGCGCGATCGGGTAAGTCGCCACCTGCAGGCGGCGCAGATAGATCACGTGCGCGCCGCAGCCCAGCAGCTCGCCGAGATCGTCAGTGATGGTGCGGATGTAGGTGCCTTTCGAGCAGTGGATCTCCAGCTCCAGCTCATCCCCTTCCCAACGGATAAACTGCAGCTCGTACACCGTGATGCTGCGCGCTTCGCGCGGCACTTCAATGCCCTGGCGCGCATACTCGTAGAGTTTCTTGCCCTGGTATTTCAGCGCCGAATACATCGACGGCACCTGCTGGATATCGCCGCGGAAGGTGTCCAGCGCCGCGTCGAGCTGCGCCTGGGTGAAGTTCACCGGGCGCTCCTGCACGATCTGGCCGTCGGCGTCGGAGGTATCGGTACGCTGTCCCAGCTTGGCGATCACCCGATAGCGCTTGTCGGAATCGAGCAGATATTGCGAAAACTTGGTCGCTTCGCCCAGGCAGATAGGCAGCATGCCGGTCGCCAGCGGATCGAGCGCGCCGGTATGGCCCGCCCGGTTGGCGTTGTACAGGCGTTTTACTTTTTGCAGCGCATCGTTGGACGACAAACCCTGCGGCTTGTCCAGCAACAGCACGCCGTGGATATCACGGCCGCGGCGACGAGGGCGACTCATTAATCCTCCTTGTCATCGCCTGAGGCGGAACGGCGCTCGGCGTCGTTCTTCACCACGTTGGTCACCAGGTTGGACATGCGCATGCCTTCCACCAGGGAGTTGTCGTAAGCGAAGGTCAGCTCCGGCACCACGCGCAGGCGCATCGCTTTGCCCAGCAGGGTGCGGATATAACCGGAAGCGTCCTGCAACGCTTTAATGCCGTTGGTGACCAGATCCGGATCGTGGTTCTCGGTCAGTACGTTCAGAAAGGTGACGTAAACCTTGGCATACGCCAGGTCACGGGACACTTCTACGCCGGAAACGGTCGCCATGCCGACGCGCGGATCTTTCACTTCACGCTGCAGAATGATCGCAATCTCTTTCTGCATCTCTTGCGCCACGCGTTGGCCGCGGCTGAATTCTTTTGCCATTTTGGATTCTCCAGACAAATCGGGGGGCACAAGGCCCCCCGTAAACAGATATAAGCAGATGTGCAATCGTTAAGCGATGGAGCGTTGGATCTCAATGATTTCGAACACTTCGATCATGTCGCCGACGCGCACGTCGTTATAGTTCTTAACGCCGATACCACATTCCATGCCGTTACGGACTTCGTTAACGTCATCTTTGAAGCGACGCAGGGATTCCAGCTCGCCTTCATAGATAACCACGTTGTCGCGCAGTACGCGGATTGGGTTGTGACGCTTGATGGTCCCTTCGGTAACCATACAGCCGGCGATAGCGCCGAACTTAGGCGATTTGAACACGTCACGCACTTCGGCCAGGCCGATGATCTGCTGCTTGTATTCCGGCGCCAGCATACCGCTCATCGCCTGCTTCACTTCGTCGATCAGGTTATAGATCACGGAGTAATAACGCAGATCCAGGCTTTCCGCTTCGATCACGCGGCGCGCAGAAGCGTCGGCACGCACATTGAAGCCCAGGATGATGGCGTTGGATGCCGCAGCCAGCGTCGCGTCGGTTTCGGTGATGCCACCTACGCCGGAGCCGACAATCTTCACCTTCACTTCGTCGGTGGAGAGTTTCAGCAGCGAGTCGCTGATCGCTTCGCAAGAACCCTGTACGTCGGACTTCAGTACGATGTTCAGCTCGGACACTTCGCCGTCGGTCATGTTGGCGAACATGTTTTCCAGCTTGGACTTCTGCTGACGCGCCAGTTTGACTTCGCGGAACTTGCCCTGACGGTACAGCGCCACTTCACGCGCTTTCTTCTCATCGCGCACCACGGTCGCTTCGTCACCCGCTGCAGGCACGCTGGACAGACCCAGGATTTCCACAGGGATAGACGGACCGGCGGAGGTCACGTCACGGCCCAGCTCGTCGCGCATCGCACGCACACGGCCGTATTCGAAGCCGCACAGAACGATATCGCCCTTGTTCAGCGTACCTTCCTGAACCAGCACGGTAGCCACAGGGCCACGGCCTTTATCCAGGAAGGACTCGATCACCACGCCGCTCGCCATGCCGCTGCGAACCGCTTTCAGTTCCAGAACTTCGGCCTGCAGCAGGATAGCCTGCAGCAGTTCGTCGATACCGGTACCGGCTTTCGCGGACACGTGGACGAACTGCGCTTCGCCGCCCCACTCTTCCGGCATAACGCCGTACTGAGACAGTTCCTGCTTAACGCGGTCCGGATCGGCTTCCGGCTTGTCGATTTTGTTCACCGCAACCACCAACGGCACCTGCGCCGCTTTCGCGTGCTGGATAGCTTCGATGGTCTGTGGCATCACGCCGTCGTCGGCCGCCACTACCAGCACCACGATGTCAGTCGCCTGAGCACCGCGAGCACGCATCGAGGTAAACGCGGCGTGGCCCGGGGTATCCAGGAAGGTGATCATGCCGTTCTCGGTTTCTACGTGGTAGGCACCGATGTGCTGGGTAATGCCGCCGGCTTCGCCCGCCGCCACTTTGGTGGAGCGGATGTAGTCCAGCAGAGAGGTTTTACCGTGGTCAACGTGGCCCATGATGGTCACGACCGGCGCGCGCGGCTCGGCCGCAGCGCCCGTATCACGGTCGCTCATCAGCGCTTCTTCCAGCTCGTTTTCACGACGCAGGATAACTTTGTGGCCCATCTCTTCGGCAACCAGCTGTGCGGTTTCCTGGTCGATAACCTGGTTGATGGTGGCCATGGCGCCCAGCTTCATCATCACTTTGATGACCTGAGAACCTTTTACCGCCATCTTGTTGGCCAGCTCGGCCACGGTGATGGTTTCGCCAATCACCACGTCACGGTTAACCACCTGCGCCGGCTTGTTGAAGCCCTGCTGCAGAGCGCTAGGCTTGCGTTTGCCTTTACCGCCACGGGTAACGGCACGCGCTTCTTCGCGATCCGCTTTGGATTCGGACAGCTTGTTGCCTTTCTTCTGCTTGGTGGCTTTGCCGCCGCGGGTGCGGCTGCGACGATCGCCTTCAACTTTGGCGTCGTTTTCGTCTTCCGCGGCGCGGGCGTGCTGAGAGGTGGTCACGTGATAGTCGGCGCTTTCAACCGCGGCGCTTGCCGCGTCTGCCTGGGCCCACTTCTCGCCGTTCTCTTCGGCCATGCGACGGGCTTCTTCCGCCACGCGCTTGGCTTCCTCTTCAACCTTGCGGCGCACTTCCTCTTCCGCTTTGCGTTTCAGTTCAGCGGCTTCGGCTTCACGGCGTGCTTTTTCCGCCTGAGCTGGCTTGGTCATTTCGTCGGTATGTTGATTGGTCACTTTTTCTTTTTCCGCTGAATTACGCTTAGCAATCTCCGCGGCCTCACGTTTGGCTTGCTCTTCGGCTGCGCGCTTCGCTTCCGCTTCGCGTTTTGCGAGCTCTTCCGCTTCGCGCCGTGCCTGCTCTTCCGCTTCACGCTGTGCCTGCTCTGCCGCTTCAGCCAACTGGGCTTCCTGCGTATCGCGATTTACATAAGTGCGTTTCTTGCGGACCTCAATTTGCACCGATTTACTTTTACCGCCGGTGCTCGGGATATTCAAGGTGCTGCGCGTTTTGCGCTGCAAAGTGAGTTTACCCGGCGCGCTACCGTGTTCACGGTTCAGGTGCGCCAGCAATGTTTCTTTTTCTTGCTGGGTAACAGAGTCCGACTCGGACTTGTTGATCCCTGCATCAGCAAACTGCTGTACCAGGCGATCAACCGGAGTCTGAATCTCTGCTGCCAGCGATTTTACGGTTACATCTGTCGTCATGCTGTTCCTTCCTGCTACAGTTATTACGCGTTGTCGCCAAACCAACAGATATTGCGTGCAGCCATGATCAGCTCGCCGGCTTGCTCGTCGCTAAGCCCTTCAATATCAGCCAGATCGTCAACACCCTGCTCGGCAAGATCTTCCAGCGTACAAACCCCACGCGCGGCCAGTTTAAAGGCCATGCTGCGCTCAAGACCCGGCAGGTTGAGCAAATCGTCGGCCGGTTTGTTGTCGCCCAGGCTTTCTTCTTGTGCCAGGGCCAGCGTGGTCAATGCAGCTTTGGCGCGTTCGCGCAATGCTTCAACCGTATCTTCATCCAGACCGTCGATTTCCAACAGCTCTTTGATCGGCACGTAGGCCAGCTCTTCCAGCGTGGAGAAGCCTTCTTCAACCAGTACGGTGGCGAAATCTTCGTCGATATCAAGATACTTGGTGAAGGTATCAATAGCGGCATGAGCCTCGGCCTGGTGCTTGGCCTGCAGGTCGTCCGCCGTCATCACGTTCAGTTCCCAACGATCGTCGCCGCGGTGTTGTTTCAGCAGCTGGGAAGCCAAACGCACGTTTTGGCCGTTACGGCCGATCGCCTGCGCCAGGTTGCTGGCTTCAACGGCGATATCCATGGTGCAGTTATCTTCGTCTACCACGATCGACGCGACGTCGGCCGGTGCCATGGCGTTGATGACGAATTGCGCTGGGTTATCATCCCACAGGATGATGTCGATACGTTCGCCGCCGAGCTCGCTCGACACGGCCTGAACGCGCGCACCGCGCATGCCTACGCAGGCGCCGACCGGGTCGATACGCTTGTCGTTGGTTTTCACTGCAATTTTCGCACGGGAGCCTGGATCGCGGGCTGCCGCTTTAATTTCGATCACTTCTTCGCCGATTTCCGGCACTTCGATGCGGAACAGTTCTTTCAGCATTTCCGAGCTGGAACGGCTGACGAACAGCTGCGCGCCGCGTGCTTCAGGACGCACGGCATACAGTACGCCGCGAATGCGGTCGCCCGGACGGAAGTTTTCGCGCGGCAGCATGTCTTCACGGCCAATCACCGCTTCGGCGTTGTTGCCCAGATCCAGCGCGATGCTGTCACGGTTCACTTTCTTCACCACGCCAGTGACGATCTCACCTTCGTGTTCACGGAAAGCGTCAACCACCATCGCACGCTCGGCTTCGCGCACTTTCTGCACGATAACCTGCTTGGCGGTTTGGGTGGTGATGCGGTCGAAGGTCACGGATTCGATCTGATCTTCGACGTAGCCGCCGAGCTCGATGCTCGGATCCTCAAACTGAGCGGCTTCCAGCGTGATTTCACGCGTTGGCTGCGTCACTTCGTCTACGGCGACCCAACGGCGGAAGGTATCGAAATCGCCGGTTCTGCGGTCAATGCTGACGCGCACGTCGATTTCCTGCTCGTATTTTTTCTTGGTTGCGGTGGCTAATGCAGTTTCCAGCGCTTCGAAAATCTTCTCGCGCGGAAGGGATTTTTCATTGGAAACTGCTTCAACAACAGCCAGAATCTCTTTGTTCATCCTAGTTGCCTCTTCCAAACTTTAAAAGTGGGGTACCAGGTTCGCTTTCTGGATGTTGCTCAGCGCGAACACTTCATCTTTCCCTTCCACAGTAACCGTGATCATCTCGCCTTCGACAGACTTGATAATACCCTGCCACTTGCGACGGTTCTGTACCGCCATGCGCAGGACCAGGCTGACTTCTTCACCGAGGAAACGCGTATAGTGCTCTGCGGTGAACATCGGGCGATCAAGGCCAGGAGAGGAGACTTCCAAGTTGTAAGCGACCGTGATTGGATCTTCGACGTCCAATACAGCGCTGACCTGGTGGCTGACATCAGCGCAATCATCAACATTGATGCCGTTATCACTATCAATATAGATGCGGAGCGTCGATTGGCGCGCACGAATGAATTCGATGCCTACAAGCTCAAAGCCCAACGCTTCTACGGGTGCCGAAAGCATCTCTGTTAACTGTTGCTCTAATGTGGACAAGCCCACCCCCAAGACATAAAAAAAGGGCTAAATAGCCCAGTGATTCTGTTGCCAAATAACAAAAAACCCCGAAAAATCGGGGCTTTATGCAACTGGACCCTGTTTGCCGCTAGGCGGCCTCGGTACAACTTTCGAGCAAGTGTCATTTTCAAATGTTGATCGAGAAAAGCGGATTTCAATCGAAAAGTGTATTTGAAAATAAACACTTAAAGGAAAGTGGTTGCGGGGGCCGGATTTGAACCGACGACCTTCGGGTTATGAGCCCGACGAGCTACCAGGCTGCTCCACCCCGCGTCCGAAAACGTGGCAAATACTACGCCGATAATCGCAAAATTGCAAGTTATCTCTGGGATTTGGTACCGAGGATGGGACTCGAACCCACAAGCCCGTTAGGGCACTACCACCTCAAGGTAGCGTGTCTACCAATTCCACCACCTCGGTACTGATTCTTACTGCTAACGGCCGTTGTTCTTTCGAGTTCACAACCACCGTTTACAAACTTTTTCGGCTTACTGCGGGATATCGCTGCTCGGCTTGGCAGGTGCTGCCGGCGCGGTTGTCTGCTCAGTTTTCACTGGCTGACCCAGGTTTTCCCACTCGCTGCCTTTCTTGCTTTGGTTGCTGCTGAGGTTGCCCAGAATCAGGCTGATGACGAAGAACAGCGTCGCCAGCACAGCAGTCATGCGGGTCATAAAGTTACCGGAACCACTCGAACCGAACAATGTGCCTGATGCACCTGCTCCGAAAGAGGCTCCCATATCAGCGCCTTTACCTTGCTGCAACATAATCAGAGCAACCAGCCCGATTGAAATCAGCAGGAAAATTACCAGAAGAGCTTCGTACATAGTAGTACCCGTATCCTTGCGGCCTCACCGCATGCCAAATGCTTCACACTCATCAAGCAGGCGTTTTTATAAACTGCCTACTGAAGCGGGTGTGAATACTAACCAAAGCCGCCAACCCGCGCAAGGGCAATTTGCAGCCGCCGGCGCGTTTGCGGAAAAAAACGCCAACAATCGCCTATTCGGGCTCAGCTGCGCCGAGCCCGATGGCTAACTGTCTGTTTTAACCGGCGGATTTCACCGCGTCGGCGATGCGATGCGCCAGCGCGGTCACCTGCTGCTCGTCCTCGCCTTCCACCATTACGCGGATCAGCGGCTCGGTGCCCGATTTGCGCAGCAGCACCCGGCCGCGGCCGGCCAACTCGGCCTCTACCTGCTCGGTGACCTTGCGCACCGCGTCGGACTCCAGCGGATTGTGATCGCCGGCGAAGCGCACGTTGACCAGGATTTGCGGCAGCAGCTTCATGCCGCTGCACAGGTCGTGCAGGCTCATGTGGTTGCGCACCATGGCGGTCAGCACCTGCAGCCCGGCCACGATGCCGTCACCGGTGGTGGTTTTGTCCAGCAGGATCACATGGCCGGAGTTTTCCGCACCGATGCGCCAGCCCAGCTCCTGCAGCTTCTCCAGCACGTAACGGTCGCCCACTTTGGCGCGAGCGAACGGAATGCCCAGCTGTTTCAGCGCCAGCTCCAGCCCCATATTGCTCATCAGGGTGCCGACCGCGCCGCCGCGCAGCTGGCCCTGACGCAGGCCTTCGCGGGCGATGATGTACAGGATCTGATCGCCGTCCACCTTGTTGCCCAGGTGATCCACCATCATCACGCGGTCGCCGTCGCCGTCAAACGCCAGGCCTACGTGCGCTTTTTCCTGCAGCACGCGCTCCTGCAGCTGACGCACGTCGGTAGCGCCGCACTTCTCGTTGATGTTCATGCCATCCGGCTCAACGCCGATGGCGATCACCGTGGCGCCCAGCTCGCGCAGCACGCTCGGCGCGATGTGGTAGGTCGCCCCGTTGGCGCAGTCGACCACGATTTTCAGCCCCTTCAGGCTCAGCTCGCTCGGGAAGGTGCCTTTGCAGAATTCGATATAGCGGCCGGCGGCGTCGATGATGCGGCTGGCTTTACCCAGCTCGGCGGACTCCACGCAGGTCAGCGGCTTTTCCATCTCGGCTTCGATAGCTTCTTCGACGTTGTCCGGCAGCTTGGCGCCGTCGATCGAGAAGAACTTGATGCCGTTGTCATAGAACGGGTTATGAGAAGCGGAAATGACGATGCCCGCTTCTGCGCGGAAGGTGCGCGTCAGATAGGCCACCGCCGGGGTGGGCATCGGCCCGGTGAAGGAGGCGGACAGCCCTGCGGCCGCCAGGCCGGCTTCCAGCGCGGACTCCAGCATATAGCCGGAAATGCGCGTATCCTTACCGATGATGATCTTGCGCGAACCGTGGCGCGCCAGCACTTTACCGGCCGCCCAGCCGAGCTTCAGCACGAAGTCCGGCGTGATGGGGCTGTCCCCGACCTTGCCACGGATGCCGTCGGTGCCAAAATATTTGCGCTCGCTCATGTCTCTACTGTCCCTTAGCTGAAAGTGTTGCCTCGACGACACGCATCGCCTCGACGGTTTCTTTAACGTCATGCACTCTGACAATCTGCGCGCCCTGCATCGCCGCTATCACCGCGCAGGCCACGCTGCCGATCACCCGTTGATCCGGCGGCACGTTCAGCAGTTGCCCAATCATCGATTTACGCGACATGCCGACCAATAGCGGCAAACCGAAACGATGAAACTCCGACAACCGCGCCAGAAGCTGATAGTTGTGCGCCAAATTTTTACCGAAACCGAAGCCTGGGTCGAGCAGCAATTTCTGATTTGTTATCCCCGCCTCGTTACAGCGCCGGATATGGTGCTCGAAAAACGCCTGAACGTCGGCGATGAGATCGTCGTAGTGCGGCGCCTGCTGCATGGTGCGCGGCTGCCCTTGCATATGCATCAGACAGACCGGCAGCCCGCTTTCCGCCGCCGCCGCCAGGGCACCCGGCTCCTGAAGTGAGCGAATGTCGTTGATCAGGTGTGCGCCGGCCTGCGCCGATTCGCGGATCACGCCCGCTTTCGAGGTATCGACAGAGATAAAGACTTCAAAACGCTGCGCCAGCGCTTCCACCACCGGCACGACCCGTTCCAATTCTTCCTCTTCACTCACCTCTGCCGCCCCCGGCCTTGTCGACTCGCCGCCGATATCGATCATCGTGGCGCCGGCCGAAATCAGCGCATGCGCGTGCAGCAATGCCTGGTTCAGGGTGTTGTGGCGGCCGCCGTCGGAAAACGAATCCGGCGTCACGTTGAGGATGCCCATCACCTGCGGATGGGAGAGATTGAGCGTCATGTCGCGCACGGTTAACTGCATGGTTGGTCCACCTTACTGTTGCCTGGTTCACTGCCCGCCGGGCAAAAAAAACCCCGGCATGCCGGGGTTTGATGTTATTACACAGCCGCAGTTACTTGTCGAGCTGTTCGGACATGGTGTTGCCCGGCGTTGGGGTGCGAGGCTCATCTACCGGCGTCGGGGCTTTCGGGGTGCCGCCGTTGTCGGAGCTGTTGCCTTTGTTCGCATCGTCCCAACCCGCAGGCGGACGCACGTCTTTGCGGTTCATCAGATCGTCGATCTGCGGCGCATCGATGGTTTCGTACTTCATCAGCGCATCCTTCATCGAGTGCAGGATGTCCATGTTTTCCATCAGCAGCGAGCGAGCACGCGTGTAGTTACGCTCGATCAGCGACTTCACTTCCTGGTCGATGATGCGCGCGGTTTCATCCGACATGTGCTTCGCCTTGGCCACGGAACGGCCCAGGAACACTTCGCCCTCTTCTTCCGCATACAGCAGCGGCCCCAGCTTCTCGGAGAAGCCCCACTGGGTCACCATGTTGCGGGCGATGGAGGTCGCCACTTTGATGTCGTTCGACGCACCGGTAGAGACTTTCTCCGGCCCGTAGATGATCTCTTCCGCCAGACGGCCGCCGTACAGGGTGGAGATTTGGCTCTCCAGCTTCTGACGGCTGGCGCTGATCGCATCCCCTTCCGGCAGGAAGAAGGTCACGCCGAGCGCACGGCCGCGAGGAATGATCGTCACCTTGTGCACCGGATCGTGTTCAGGAACCAGGCGGCCAATGATGGCGTGGCCCGCTTCGTGATACGCGGTCGACTCTTTCTGCGCTTCGGTCATCACCATGGAGCGGCGTTCCGCACCCATCATGATCTTGTCTTTGGCTTTCTCGAACTCCACCATCGACACCACGCGCTTGTTGCCGCGGGCGGCGAACAGCGCCGCTTCGTTGACCAGGTTAGCCAGATCGGCACCGGAGAAGCCCGGCGTACCGCGCGCAATGACGGAGGCGTCGATGTCGGCCGCCAACGGCACGCGGCGCATGTGCACCTTCAGGATCTGCTCACGGCCACGCACATCCGGCAGCCCGACCACGACCTGACGGTCGAAGCGGCCCGGACGCAGCAGCGCAGGGTCAAGCACGTCCGGACGGTTGGTGGCCGCGATGACGATGATGCCTTCGTTGCCTTCGAAACCGTCCATCTCAACCAGCATCTGGTTCAGGGTCTGTTCGCGCTCATCGTGACCGCCGCCCAGGCCGGCGCCACGCTGGCGACCGACGGCGTCGATTTCATCGATGAAGATGATGCACGGCGCGGCTTTCTTCGCTTGCTCGAACATGTCGCGCACGCGGGATGCACCCACACCGACGAACATTTCGACGAAGTCGGAACCGGAAATGGTGAAGAACGGCACCTTCGCTTCGCCGGCGATCGCTTTCGCCAACAGCGTTTTACCGGTCCCCGGTGGGCCAACCATCAGCACGCCTTTCGGGATCTTGCCGCCCAATTTCTGGAAACGGCTCGGCTCGCGCAGGTATTCCACCAGTTCGCTCACCTCTTCTTTCGCTTCGTCACAACCGGCGACATCGGCGAAAGTGGTCTTGATCTGGTCTTCCGTCAGCATGCGGGCCTTGCTCTTACCGAAGGACATCGCGCCCTTGCCGCCGCCGCCCTGCATTTGCCGCATAAAGAAGATCCAGACCCCGATCAGCAACAGCATCGGGAACCAGGAGATAAAGATAGAAGCCAGCAGGCTCGGCTCTTCAGGCGGCTCGCCGACAACTTTCACATTCTTCGTTAACAACGTATCCAGCAACTTAGGATCGTTGACAGGGATGTAGGTCGTGTATTTGTTACTGTCTTTCTTGGTAACGTTAATTTCACGTCCGTTGATTCGCGCTTCGCGAACCTGGTCCTGGGTCAGTTCGGACATGAAGGTAGAGTAATCCACCCTACGGCCATTCGACTCGCTGGGCCCAAAGCTCTGGAATACAGACATCAACACTACCGCGATGACTAACCAGAGAATTAGGTTTTTCGCCATGTCACTCAAGGGATTAACCTCATCTTACAACTGTGTTAACAAACAGCGTTAGGGTACTACAGTTTGCGCCCTGTCGCTACAATGTACACTTCGCGCGAACGGGCGCGGGAAGCGTCTGGCTTACGAATCTTAACCTTCGTAAACAGGGAGCGAATTTCCCGTAGGTACTCGTCAAAGCCATCTCCCTGGAACACCTTCACCAGGAAACTTCCGCCTGGTGCGAGGACATCCCGACACATATCCAGCGCCAACTCCACCAGATACATCGACCTTGGAATATCGACCGCCGGGGTGCCACTCATATTCGGGGCCATATCGGACATGACCACCTGAACCTTACTCTCGCCTACTCGTTCCAACAGCGCCTTCAGCACCAGTTCATCACGAAAATCGCCCTGAAGGAAATCGACGCCAACGATAGGATCCATTGGCAAAATATCACAGGCGATGATGCGCCCGGTACCGCCGATTTGGGTGACCACATACTGCGACCAGCCGCCCGGCGCGGCGCCGAGATCCACCACGGTCATGCCCGGTTTGAACAGTTTGTCGCTCTGCTGTATTTCATCAAGTTTAAACCAGGCGCGGGAACGCAGTCCCTTTTTCTGCGCCTGCTGTACATATTTATCGCTAAAGTGTTCTTGTAACCAGCGACTGGAGCTAGCCGAACGCTTTTTATTAGCCATCTCGTTTTCCAACTATCATAAAAAGAGTCTTATGTCAGGGTCGCTGCTCACGTAGACTCACACCGGTGAAGACCGATTTGGTGATATACATGAGATGGCGGTAGAATGTACCGTTTTCAATCCCAACTTAAGCAAAAAAGACAATGAATCTGAATAATAAACAAAAACAGCACCTGAAAGGCCTGGCGCATCCGTTAAAACCGGTGGTGATGCTGGGCAATAACGGTCTTACCGAAGGGGTGCTGGCTGAAATTGAACAGGCTCTGGAGCATCACGAGCTGATCAAGGTAAAAATCGCCGCTGAAGATCGCGAAACCAAAACCCTGATCGCCGATGCTATCGTGCGTGAAACGGACGCCTGCAATGTGCAAGTTATCGGCAGTACGCTTATTCTTTACCGCCCGTCGAAAGAGCGCAAGATCAGTCTACCGCGTTAATAACCATCAGGTTAACGAAAAGGTGCCATGCGCCTGACCAAGATAAAAGGCCGCTTGCGGCCTTTTTCCTATCTTTACAAAACGTTGGCGCATTAATGACCAACGGCCTCGATCAGAGATACTCAACCTTCAGGATCTCATACTCGACGTCGCCGCCAGGGGTTTTGATCACCACCACATCGTCTTGCTCTTTGCCGATCAGGCCGCGCGCCATCGGCGAGTTTACCGAAATCAGATTTTTCTTGAAATCGGCCTCATCGTCGCCAACGATGCGGTAAGTCACTTCTTCTTCACTGTCCAGATTCATCACCGATACGGTGGCGCCGAAGATCACTCGGCCGGTGTTCGGCATCTTGGTGATATCGATCACCTGAGCATTGGACAGCTTGGCTTCGATTTCCTGAATGCGGCCTTCGCAGAAACCCTGCTGTTCGCGGGCGGCGTGGTACTCGGCATTCTCTTTCAAATCGCCGTGCTCGCGCGCTTCCGCGATGTCCGCAATGATTTTCGGGCGGCGCACGCTTTTCAGATATTCGAGCTCTTCGCGCAGTTTTTCAGCGCCAAACAAGGTCATCGGAATTTGGTTCATCGTATAAATACCTCTAAATCTTTCCTGTTCAAATAACCGTCATCCTGACGTATTCGTATGAAAACACGGTTGGCATACCGCCACCCGCCTCCAGGCGACAAACAAAAGAAACCTGACTCGGAACGGAGCCCAAGCCAAGATCGGTTTTGCATTTTGATACGCATTTTAGCCTAGAGTTCCTTGAGGGTCATCGTTTACTTTTTCCCTGATTGCACCGTAGTATGACGGCACGTTATCCAGCTGTTATCCCGAGATTATGCGTTTTTCACGAATTGTCAGTGCATTGGCTTGCGCATTTGTTCTGAATGCGAATGCGGCCCCGGTTGAAGAGTACACACAATATCTGCCTGATGGGGCCAACCTTGCCCTGGTCGTTCAGAAAATCGGTGCCGGCGCGCCAACGATCGATTATCACTCTCAGCAGATGGCGCTGCCGGCCAGTACCCAAAAAGTGCTGACGGCGCTGGCGGCATTGCTGCAACTCGGGCCCGATTACCGTTTCACCACCACGCTGGAGAGCCAGGGCGATATCCGCGACGGCGTGCTGCGCGGCAACCTGATCGCCCGCTTCAGCGGCGATCCGACCTTCAAACGCCAGAGCCTGCGCAATATGGTGGCCGTCCTGAAGAAACAGGGCGTGCGCCAAATCAGCGGCGACGTGCTGGTCGATACCTCGGTCTTCGCCAGCCATGACAAGGCGCCCGGCTGGCCGTGGAACGATCTGACGCAGTGCTTCAGCGCGCCGCCGGCCGCCGCCATCGTCGATCGCAACTGTTTCTCGGTCTCGCTGTACAGCGCGCCGAATCCGGGCGACATGGCGTTTATCCGCGTCGCCTCCTATTATCCGGTCAATATGTTTAGCCAGGTGCGCACCCTGGCGCGCGGCTCTGCAGACGCGCAGTACTGCGAACTGGACGTGGTGCCGGGCGAGCTGAACCGCTTTACCCTGACCGGCTGCCTGACGCAGCGCAGCGAACCGCTGCCGCTGGCCTTCGCCATCCAGGATGGCGCCAGCTACGCGGGCGCCATCCTGAAAGACGAACTGATCCAGGCCGGCATCCAGATCGACGGGCACTTGAAACGCCAGACGCGTCCCGGCATCACCGGCACGGTGATCGCGCAAACCCAGTCGGCGCCGCTGCACGATCTGTTGAAGATCATGCTGAAAAAATCGGACAACATGATCGCCGATACCGTCTTCCGCACCATCGGCCACGAACGCTTCGGCGTGCCGGGCACCTGGCGAGCGGGTGCCGATGCGGTACGTCAGGTGCTGCGCCAGAAGGCCGGCATCGATCTGGGCAACACCATCATCGCCGACGGCTCCGGCCTGTCGCGCCACAACCTGCTGGCGCCGGCGACCATGATGCAGGCGCTGCAGTACATCGCGCAGCACGACAACGAGCTGAACTTCATCTCGATGCTGCCGCTGTCCGGCTATGACGGCACCCTGCGCTACCGCGGCGGCCTGCACGAAGCCGGCGTCGACGGAAAAGTGTCGGCCAAGACCGGCGCGCTGCAGGGCGTGTACAACCTGGCGGGCTTCATCACCACCGCCAGCGGCCAGCGCATGGCCTTCGTGCAGTATCTCTCCGGCTACGCCGTGCCGCCGGAGGATCAGAAACAGCGCCGCGCGCCGCTGGTGCGTTTCGAAAGCCGCCTGTATCGGGATATTTACCAAAACAACTGAGGATCATCATGAAGCTGCTGGTCGTTGAGGATGATGAACTGTTGCAACAGGGGCTGGCGCTGGCGCTGACCGGCGAAGGTTACGTCTGCGACTGCGCCGCCACGGCGGCGGAGGCCAACAGCCTGCTCATCACCAGCCAATACAGCATGGTGATCCTGGATCTCGGCCTGCCGGACACCGACGGCGCCGCGCTGCTGCGGCAGTGGCGCCGCCAACAGATCGATCTGCCGGTGCTGATCCTGACCGCCCGCGACGCGCTGGAAGACCGCGTCGACGGGCTGGACGCCGGCGCCGACGACTACCTGGTCAAACCCTTCGCGCTGGTCGAGCTGCAGGCGCGCGTGCGCGCCCTCCTGCGGCGCTACCAGGGGCACAGCGACAATCTGATGCAGGTGGACGATCTGCAGCTGAACCTCTCCAGCCAGCAGGTTTACCTGCAGCAGCAGCCGGTGGAGGTCACGCCGAAAGAGTTCGCCATTCTGGCGCGTCTGATCATGCGTGCCGGGCAGACGGTCAACCGTGAACTCCTGCAGCAGGATCTCTACACCTGGCAGGACGACTTGGGCTCCAACACGCTGGAAGTGCACATTCACAACCTGCGCCGCAAACTGGGCAAGGATCGCATCCGCACCGTGCGCGGCATCGGCTACCGCCTGGAACCCTCCTCATGATCAGCATGCGCCGCCGCCTGCTGCTGATGCTGGCGCTGATCCTGCTGGTCACGCAACTCATCAGCGCCTTCTGGCTGTGGCACGAAAGCCAGGAACAGATCGGCTTCCTGGTGGACGAAACCCTGTCCGCCAAAGTGCGTACCGAACGCGTCGATAGCGAGATCGCCGAGGCCATCGCGTCGCTGTTGGCGCCTTCGCTGATCATGATGATCGTCACGCTGCTGGCGTCGTTTTGGGCCATCAGCTGGATCATCCGCCCGCTCAACCAATTGCAGAAACGGCTGGAAAAGCGCTCTGCCGATAACCTGACGCCGCTGCCGATCGCCAGCGACAGCCAGGAAATGGTGGCGGTCACCAATGCACTCAATCAGCTGTTCTCACGATTGGACAACACCATTCAACAGGAACGCCTGTTCACCGCCGACGCCGCCCACGAGCTGCGCACGCCGCTGGCCGGCATCCGCCTGCATCTGGAACTGATGGAGAAACAGGGCGTCAAGGGCAGCCAGGCGCTGATCGCCCGCATCGATCAGCTGATGCACACCGTCGAGCAGTTGCTGATGCTGTCGCGCGCCGGGCAAGACTTCGCCCGCGGCCATTATCAGCATGTCGATTGGGTGGCCGATGTGATCCAGCCGCTGCGTGAAGAGCTCGACGAAATGGCTGCCCAACGCGGACAGACGCTGGACTGGCACTTGCCGGCTACTGCCACAGTAAACGGCGATCCGGTGCTGCTGCGGCTGCTGCTGCGCAACCTGGTCGAAAACGCCCACCGTTACGGCCCTGAAGGCGGCGCGATACAGGTGCAGTTAACGCCGCAAGACAACGGCTATCTGCTGCAGGTCATCGACGATGGCCCGGGTATCAAGGAAGAGATGGTCGGGGAGCTGACGCAGGCGTTTCGCCGCATGGATCAACGCTACGGCGGCAGTGGGCTGGGCCTGAATATCGTGATCCGCATCGTGCAGTTGCACCAGGGGCGTTTGACGCTGGAAAACCGCCGCGATGCGCGCGGCCTGAACGCCCAGTGCTGGCTGCCGGAAAAGGCGCTTAAATAACAAGGGCCCAGCGGTGAACTGCACCCCAAATGTTGGACACATCTGACATTTGGAGGTGCAGTTCTATGAAGTTTTCGCTGCAAGACAAACTCAGTGCCGTCCGGCATTACCTTGCCGGGCTTGGCAGCCAGCGGCAAACCGCCAGAAAGTTCTC
>NZ_JAVHUX010000048.1:0-137866 GCF_030954545.1 Serratia sp. MF1(2023)
ATCCTGAGCGTGAACATGAAACGACTGCTTGCCGAGGTCAATACCGATGAGCGTAACGTTTTGCATGATGATCCCCTTCAGAAAGAAAAACACCCTGCCAGCGTACCGCTCACAGGGTGGGGGTGACCATCTCATTAACCCTCGCCGCAGGGCGAGGGTTTTCGTGAATCGGCAGCGACTCAGTAGAAATCGCAGGACGCCAGTTCCGCCTGCTGCAGCCAAACCGGCTTATCGCTGGTTTTTGACCAGACGCGGTGCAGGTAGCTGTAAAAACGCCCGCGATCGCTGCGGAACAGCATCACCGGCAGGGCCAAAATGCCCGCGATAACCACTGCGCTGCGGCGCAGGAGAATCCGATGCAGTGAATAAGCGTGATAGGTCGTAGACATGCGAACCTCCTAAAAACGCCTGCCGTTGATTTGTCAGGGAAAACGGCGTCGGCGTATCAAATGAACAATCGGTAATTTGGTAACTGGACAAAATTTTAGCGCACTTGATGAAAGTTTACTACTCATCCGACCACTAAATCGCACAAAAAATCGCTAACAGCCGCCGCGATCCGTAATTTTGTTACAGCAAGGTTAATTTTTAACTTACCATTAGTTACATTGTGGTTATTATCTGGTTCATTATTTCCCGCTTACGCCTGTTCTCCCTCCCCCATCAGGGACAATCTCGCCACCGGCCTGATGATTGAAATGCTAAATTTTCGCTGAAATTTCAGCCATTTTTATACTTTTTTTACACCCGCCCGCGCGATTTTTTCATCTTCTTTCTACCCCTCTCCCTACACTGCCTCTATCAAAAACAACACCTCTGGAGGTGTCCCGTGAGTTTCAGCGTTATTGGTGGTGCGCTGTTGGTTCTGCTGCTGTTGGCCTATCTGGTCTACGCCCTGTTTAACGCGGAGGATTTCTGATGGCGGCTTCAGCCTTTTTACTGATCGCCAGCTTCCTGCTGGTGCTTCTGCTGCTGGCCAGGCCGCTGGGCGGCTTTATGGCGCGCCTGATCGAAGGTGAACCGCTGCCTGCGCTACGCGGGGTGGAAGCCGGCGTCTGGCGCGCCTGCGGCATCCGCGTCACCGAGATGAACTGGTGGCAGTACGCGCTGGCAATACTGGCGTTCAACCTGCTCGGCCTGGCGCTGCTGTTTGCCCTGCTGATGACGCAGGGCTCGCTGCCGCTCAACCCGCAAGGCTTCCCGGGCCTCTCCTGGGATCTGGCGCTCAACACCGCCGTCAGCTTCGTCACCAACACCAACTGGCAAGCCTACAGCGGCGAAAGCGCCCTCAGCTATTTAAGCCAGATGGCCGGGCTGGCGGTGCAGAACTTCGTCTCCGCCGCCACCGGCATCGCCGTGGCCTTTGCGCTGATCCGCGCCTTTACCCGCCGCGCCGGCAACACCGTCGGCAACGCCTGGGCCGATCTGTTCCGCATCACGCTGTATGTGCTGCTGCCGATCGCGCTGCTGATCGCCCTGTTCTTCGTCAGCCAGGGCACGCTGCAAAACTTCCTGCCTTACCTGCACGTCACCACGCTCGAAGGCGCGCAGCAGACGCTGCCGATGGGGCCGGTGGCCTCGCAGGAAGCGATCAAGATGCTCGGCACCAACGGCGGCGGCTTCTTCGGCGCCAACTCGGCGCACCCGTTCGAGAACCCAACCGTGCTGACCAACTTCGTGCAGATGCTGGCCATCTTCCTGATCCCCTGCGCGCTGTGCTTCTCCTTCGGCCAGTTGGCCGGTGAAAACCGCCAGGGCCATGCGCTGATCTGGGCGATGGCGCTGATCTTCGTGGCGGCGGTGGTGGCGGTGATGGTCGCCGAGCTGGCAGGCAACCCGCACCTGAGCGCGCTGGGCGCCGACAGCAACATCAATATGGAAGGCAAAGAGTCGCGCTTCGGCATTCTCGCCACCAGCCTGTTCTCGGTAGTCACCACCGCCGCGTCCTGCGGGGCGGTCAACGCCATGCACGACTCCTTCACCGCGCTGGGCGGCATGGTGCCGATGTGGCTGATGCAGATCGGCGAAGTGGTGTTCGGCGGCGTCGGCTCCGGCCTTTACGGCATGCTGCTGTTCGTGCTGCTGACGGTGTTTATCGCCGGTCTGATGATCGGCCGCACCCCGGAATATCTGGGCAAGAAGATCGACGTTTACGACATGAAAATGACCGCGCTGGCGATCCTGGTCACGCCGACGCTGGTGCTGCTGGGCAGCGCGCTGGCCATCGGCACCGACGCGGGCCGCGCCGGCATCCTCAACCCGGGCGCCCACGGCTTCAGCGAAGTGCTGTATGCCCTGTCCTCCGCCGCCAACAACAACGGCAGCGCCTTCGCCGGGTTGAGCGTCAATACGCCGTTCTACAACCTGCTGCTGGCCTTCGCCATGTTCGTCGGCCGCTTCGGGGTGATCCTGCCGGTGCTGGCGATCGCCGGCTCGCTGAGCGCCAAGCAGCGCCAGCCGGCGGGCAACGGCACCCTGCCGACCTATGGGCCGCTGTTTATCGGCCTACTGATCGGCACCGTGCTGCTGGTGGGCGCGCTGACCTTCGTGCCGGCGCTGGCGCTGGGCCCGGTGGCCGAGCATTTGCAGCTTTGGTTGGCAAACTAATCGACGTCACAGAGAGAGAATAAGAGATGACTCGCAAACAACGCGCGCTGTTTGAACCGGCTCTGGTGCGCACCGCGCTGATCGATGCGGTGAAAAAACTGGACCCTCGCGTTCAATGGCGCAACCCGGTGATGTTCGTGGTGTATATCGGCAGCATTCTGACCACCGCCATCTGGCTGGCGATCCTCACCGGCCAAACCGACGGCGCCGCCGCCTTCACCGGCAGCGTCGCCCTGTGGCTGTGGTTCACCGTGCTGTTCGCCAACTTCGCCGAGGCGCTGGCCGAAGGGCGCAGCAAGGCCCAGGCGGAAAGCCTGAAGGGCACCAAGAAAACCAGCTGGGCGAAAAAGCTGGCCGGCCCGCGCCGCGACGGCGCCACGGAGAAAGTGGCCGCCGAGAGCCTGCGCAAAGGCGATATCGTGCTGGTGGAAGCCGGCGATACCATCCCGTGCGACGGCGAAGTGCTGGAAGGCGGCGCCTCGGTGGATGAAAGCGCCATCACCGGCGAATCCGCGCCGGTGATCCGCGAGTCCGGCGGCGACTTCTCCTCGGTCACCGGCGGCACCCGCGTGCTGTCCGACTGGCTGGTGGTGCAGTGCAGCGTCAACCCGGGGGAAACCTTCCTCGATCGCATGATCGCCATGGTGGAAGGCGCCAAACGCCGCAAAACGCCGAACGAGATCGCACTGACTATCCTGCTGGTGGCGCTGACCATCGTGTTCGTCCTGGCCACCGCCACCCTGTTCCCGTTCTCGCAATACAGCGTGGAAGCGGCCGGCAGCGGCAGCGTGGTCACCATCACCGTGCTGGTCGCGCTGCTGGTCTGCCTGATCCCCACCACTATCGGCGGCCTGCTGTCCGCCATCGGCGTGGCCGGGATGAGCCGCATGCTCGGCGCCAACGTGATCGCCACCAGCGGCCGCGCGGTGGAAGCCGCCGGCGACGTGGACGTGCTGCTGCTGGATAAAACCGGCACCATCACGCTGGGCAACCGCCAGGCTTCGGAGTTCCTGCCGGCGCCGGGCGTGAAAGAGCAAGAGTTGGCGGACGCCGCGCAGCTGGCCTCGCTGGCGGACGAAACGCCGGAAGGCCGCAGCATCGTGGTGCTGGCCAAACAGCGCTTCAACCTGCGCGAACGCGATCTGCAGGCGCTGAACGCCACCTTCGTGCCCTTCTCCGCCCAGACCCGCATGAGCGGCGTCAACGTGCAGGAGCGCATGATCCGCAAAGGCGCGGTGGACGCCATTCGCCGCCACGTCGAAACCAATCAGGGCCACTTCCCGCGGGCGGTGGACGATCTGGTGGAAAGCGTGGCGCGCACCGGCGGCACGCCGCTGGTGGTGGCGGAAGGCGCCCGGGTGCTGGGCGTGGTGGCGCTGAAGGATATCGTCAAGGGCGGCATCAAGGAACGCTTCAATGAGCTGCGCAAGATGGGCATCAAAACGGTGATGATCACCGGCGATAACCCGCTGACCGCGGCGGCGATCGCCGCCGAAGCCGGGGTGGACGATTTCCTGTCGGAAGCCACGCCGGAAGCCAAGCTGGCGCTGATCCGCCAGTATCAGGGAGAAGGCCGTTTGGTGGCGATGACCGGCGACGGCACCAACGACGCCCCGGCGCTGGCGCAGGCCGATGTGGCGGTGGCGATGAACTCCGGCACCCAGGCTGCCAAAGAGGCGGGCAACATGGTCGATCTGGATTCCAACCCGACCAAGCTGATCGAAGTGGTGCACATCGGCAAACAGATGCTGATGACGCGCGGCTCGCTGACCACCTTCAGCATCGCCAACGACGTGGCCAAATACTTCGCCATCATTCCGGCGGCGTTCGCGGCCACCTACCCGCAGCTGAACGCGCTGAACGTGATGCACCTGCACTCCCCCGCCTCCGCCATCATGTCGGCGGTGATCTTCAACGCCCTGGTGATCGTGTTCCTGATCCCGCTGGCGCTGAAAGGGGTGAGCTATAAACCGATGAGCGCCGCGGCCCTGCTGCGCCGCAACCTGTGGCTGTACGGGGTCGGCGGTCTGCTGGTGCCGTTCGTCGGCATCAAATTGATCGACCTGATCCTGGTCGCGCTGCACGTCGCCGGTTAACCATTGAGGGAAATGAACATGACTTATTTACGACCTGCGCTGGTGATGCTGATTTTGCTGACGCTGATCACCGGCATCGCCTATCCGCTGCTGACCACCGGGCTGGCGCAGCTGCTGTTTCCGGCCGCGGCCAACGGCTCGCTGCTGTACCAAGGCGACAAGGCGGTCGGCTCCGCGCTGATCGGCCAGAACTTTACGCGCGCCGACTATTTCTGGGGCCGCCCGTCGGCCACCGGCGATTCGGCCTATAATCCACAGGCCTCCGCCGGCAGCAACCTGGCGGCCACCAACCCGGCGCTGGATAAGGCTATCGCCGAACGCGCAGCGCAGCTGCGCCAGGCCAACCCGGCAATGAGCGGCCCGATCCCGGTCGATCTGCTGACCGCCTCCGGCAGCGGGTTGGATCCGCAGATCTCGATCGCCGCCGCGCAATATCAGCTGGCGCGGGTCGCGGCGGCGCGTCATCTGCCGCCGGAACAGGTCGCCAAACTGATCGACGACAATACCGATCGGACCACGCCCAACTTCATGGGGGAATCGGTGGTCAACGTGCTGAAGCTGAACCTGGCGCTGGATGCGTTGAAGTAACGCGCCGTATTCAGCATAGTGATAGGGTTCGGCATGCCGAACCCCTTTTTGCTTGGTAACACAAGGAATTGTCATGGTCGAAGAAGAGCAGCAGCGCCCCGATCCCGATAGCCTGCTGGCGCTGGCCAATGAAAAACCGCGCGGCCGGTTGAAGGTATTCTTCGGCGCCTGCGCCGGCGTGGGCAAAACCTACGCCATGCTGCAGGAGGCCCAGCGTTTGCGCGCTCAGGGGCTGGACGTGCTGGTCGGCGTGGTGGAAACCCACGGCCGCAGCGAGACCGCCGCCCTGCTCGACGGCCTGTCGCTGCTGCCGCAAAAACGCATCCAGCATCGCGGCCGGCTGGTGCATGAATTCGATCTCGACGCTGCGCTGGCGCGCCACCCGGCGCTGGTGCTGATGGACGAACTGGCGCACAGCAACGCCCAGGGTTCGCGCCACCCCAAACGCTGGCAGGATGTGGAAGAGCTGCTGGACGCCGGCATCGACGTGCTGACTACCGTCAACGTGCAACATCTGGAAAGCCTGAACGACGTCGTGGGCGGCGTGACCGGCGTGCGGGTGCGCGAAACGGTGCCCGACCACGTGTTTGACGAAGCCGCCGAAGTGGTGCTGGTCGATCTGCCGCCGGACGATCTGCGCCGGCGGCTGCACGAAGGCAAAGTGTATATTCCCGGTCAGGCCGAGCGCGCCATCGAGCACTTCTTTCGCAAAGGCAACCTGATCGCCCTGCGCGAGCTGGCGCTGCGCCGCACCGCCGATCGGGTCGATGATCAGATGCGCGAGTTTCGCGATACCCAGGGGCGCGAGAAAGTGTGGCACACCCGCGACAGCATTCTGCTGTGCGTCGGCCACAACAGCGGCAACGAAAAGCTGGTGCGCATCGCCGCCCGGCTGGCGGCGCGGCTCGGCTGCCACTGGCATGCGGTCTATGTGGAAACCCCCAAGCTGCACCGGCTGCCGGAAAACCAGCGCCGCGCCATTCTGCGCGCGCTGCGGCTGGCGCAGGAGCTGGGGGCAGAAACCGCCACCCTGGCCGATCCGTCCGAAGAGCGCGCGGTGCTGCGCTACGCCCGCGAGCATAACCTCGGCAAAATCATCATCGGCCGCCGCAGCGAACAGCGCTGGAAGCTGCGCGGCAGCTTCGCCGATCGCCTCGGCCGGCTGGGCCCGGATCTCGATCTGGTGATCGTGGCGCTGGAGAACGACGCCGCGCTGCCGCCGCCGGGCAAGGAGCACGACGGCCGCAGCTTCAATGAGAAATGGCGCATGCAGCTGCGCGGCTGCGCGGTGGCGGTGGCGCTGTGCGCGCTGATCACCCTGCTCTCGCAGTGGCTGCTGCCGGGCTTCGATCAGGCCAACCTGGTGATGATCTATCTGCTCGGCGTGGCGATCGTCGCGCTGTTCTTCGGCCGCTGGCCGTCGGTGCTGGCGGCGGTGATCAACGTCGCCAGCTTCGATCTGTTCTTCGTCCAGCCCGAATGGTCGTTCGCCGTCAGCGATATGCAGTATCTGCTGACCTTC
Source organism: Serratia sp. MF1(2023) (assembly GCF_030954545.1). Classification (NCBI taxonomy): domain Bacteria; kingdom Pseudomonadati; phylum Pseudomonadota; class Gammaproteobacteria; order Enterobacterales; family Yersiniaceae; genus Serratia; species Serratia sp. MF1(2023). The sequence continues at coordinate 6,814 of NZ_JAVHUX010000048.1, forward strand.
GGCGTGATGCTCGCCGTCGGCATCATCATTGGCAACCTGACCGCCGGGGTGCGTTATCAGGCCCGGGTGGCGCGCTACCGCGAGCAGCGGGCGCGTCACCTGTACGAAATGTCGCGCGGGCTGAGCCGCGCGCTGACCGTGGCCGACATCGCCAATACCAGCCGCCACTTCCTCTCCAGCAGTTTCCAGGCGAAAACCGTGCTGCTGCTGCCGCAGGAAGACGGCCGCCTGCAACAGATGGTCGGCGAGGAAGGCGGGCTGCTGTCGGTTGATGAAGCCATCGCGCGCTGGAGCTTCGACAAAGGCCTGCCGGCAGGTGCCGGCACCGACACCCTGCCCGGCGTGCCTTACCAGCTGCTGCCGCTCAATACCCCCAAGCAGACCTTCGGCCTGCTGGCGATCGAGCCCAACAACCTGCGCCAGCTGATGGTGCCGGAACAGCAGCGGCTGCTGCAGACCTTCGCGGTGCTGATCGCCAGCGCGCTGGAGCGGCTGCACCTGGCGCGCAGCGCCGAAGAAGCCAAGCTGGACGCCGAGCGCGAACAGCTGCGCAACTCGCTGCTGGCGGCGCTGTCGCACGATCTGCGCACGCCGCTGACCGTGCTGTTCGGCCAGGCGGAAATCCTCACGCTGGACCTGGCGGCCGAAGGCTCCAATCACGCCACCCAGGCCAGCCAGATCCGCCAGCAGGTGCTGAGCACCACCCGGCTGGTGAACAACCTGCTGGATATGGCGCGCATCCAGTCCGGCGGTTTCAGCCTGCGCAAAGAGTGGCAGTCGCTGGAAGAGATCGTCGGCGCCTCGCTGCACATGCTGGAGCCGCTGCTCAGCCAGCATCCTATCGTGGTCGAACTGCCGCCGGAACAGATCCTGGTCAACTGCGACGGCAGCCTGCTGGAGCGGGTGTTCACCAACCTGTTGGAAAACGCCAATAAATACGCCGGCGCCGAGGCCACCATCGGCATTCGCGCCCGCACGCTGCCCGAGTGGCTGGAAGTCGAGGTCTGGGATAACGGCCCCGGCATCCCCGCCGATCAGCTGCAGCTGATTTTCGACAAGTTTTCACGCGGCAATAAAGAGTCGGCAATCCCCGGCGTCGGCTTGGGGTTAGCGATTTGCCGTGCCATTATTGAAGTGCATGATGGCCGCATCTGGGCGGAAAACGGCGCCAACGGCGGCGCCAGCTTCCGCTTCGTGCTGCCGCTGGAAAAACCGCCCGAGATCGACGGCGACGCCTTCGATCTGTAATCAACGCAGGGGAAACGTGAGCATAACGCCAACCAACATTCTGATTGTTGAAGATGAAAAAGAGATCCGCCGCTTCGTGCGCACCGCACTGGAGAGCGAAGGCCTGCGGGTATTTGAAAGTGAAACGCTGCAGCGTGGGTTGATTGAAGCCGGCACGCGCAAACCGGATCTGATCATTCTTGATTTGGGCTTGCCGGACGGCGACGGGCTGAGCTACATCCGCGATCTGCGGCAGTGGAGCGCCATTCCGGTGATCGTGCTGTCGGCGCGCAACGCCGAAGAGGACAAAATCGCCGCGCTGGACGCCGGCGCCGACGACTACCTCAGCAAGCCGTTCGGCATCGGCGAGCTGCTGGCGCGGGTGCGGGTCGCGCTGCGCCGCCACTCCGCCAGCCAGCAGGAAAGCCCGCTGGTGAGTTTTTCAGCGATCACCGTCGATCTGGTGAATCGCCGGGTGCTGCGCAACGACGAAGATTTGCACCTGACGCCGATCGAGTTTCGCCTGCTGGCGGAACTGCTGGCCAACGCCGGCAAGGTGATCACCCAACGTCAGCTGTTGAGCCACGTCTGGGGGCCGAACTACGTGGAGCACAGCCACTACCTGCGCATCTACATGGGCCATCTGCGGCAGAAGCTGGAAGCCGATCCGGCCCGGCCCAAACACCTGCTGACCGAAACCGGCGTCGGCTACCGCTTCATGCCTTAACCCCGGCGGGCGCGGTGTGCCGCGCCTTTACGCCGCCGGGCCTTTCTTCAATCCGACCATAAATTCCTTAAACGCATCGCGCAACGGAGCAAACACCGGGTGTTTGCGGTTTTCGATCATCACTTCGGAGAACAGCTTCAATCCCACGGCGAAGGCCGCGCTCTGCTCGTGGCCGAAGTTCAGATCGTCACGCGCCCGGATGCGCTCGACGATCTCGAGAATATCGTCGTGGTTGGTCACTTCAAAACTCAGCGGCGCTTTCTCGACGGGATTGCCCTGGCGATCGCTCAGGGCTTCAACGGTAATAGTAAAACGGTGGCCGGGCATCAGTTCTTCTCCTGCTGCGTGGGTTGAATATGCATTTCGCTTTCGATCGCCGCCACGGCGGTCAGCAACGCGGCGTTGATGCGCTCCACCTGCTGCGGCGTAAGATCGGCGCGCATCACGTTGCCGCGCAGCAGGCTGCGCAGGCGGTTCATGGCGTCGTAGATGCCTTCCGCCAGGTTGCCGTGCCGATGATGCTCGCGGCCGGCACCCGCCAGGCGCGCCAGAATGACGTCAACCGCCTGTTGATGCTTTTGCAGCTCGCCCTCGCCCGCCGCGGTGATGCGGTAGCTTTTGCGGCCGTTGCCGGTGGTGAGCGGCTCAAGGAAATCCTGCTCTTCCAGCAGCGTCAGCGTGGGGTAAATCACCCCCGGGCTCGGCACGTACAGGCCGGAAGAGGCTTCCTCGATCGCCTTGATCAGCTCATAGCCGTGGCTGGGCTTGCGCGCCACCAGCGCCAGCAGCACCAGGCGCAGATCGCCGTGTTCGAACAGACGATGACGCCCGCCCCGGCCGCCGCGCCCACCCCGGCCGTGCTCTTCGCCGTCGCCGCCGAAATGATGGCGCCCGCCGCGATGACGGCGGCCCTCTTCACATTCATGATGGTGATGGTGATGCCGGTGTAAACCTAATCGATGAAACATAGGGTGATACCTCGCTTTAACAGTGAACATCAATACGAGGTTGTTTAGATATATCTAAACAGCGTCGATAACGCTAATCTAGATCGATATATCTAAATGCGCAAGCGCGCACCGATAAAAAGATATATCTAAATTGCAGGCATAAAAAAAGCGCTGTAAAAACAGCGCTTTTTATCAATCAGGGAAAGTGATTACTTGGCGGAAGCCAGCACTTCGCTAACGATTTCGACCGCTTCATGCTCAATCTTCTCGCGGTGTTCCGCGCCGAGGAAGCTCTCGCAATAGATCTTGTAAGCCTCTTCGGTACCGGAAGGACGAGCCGCGAACCAGCCGTTGTCGGTCATCACTTTCAGCCCGCCGATCGAGGCGCCGTTACCCGGCGCCGCGGTCAAACGTGCGGTGATCGGATCCCCGCCCAGCGTACTGGCCTTGACCATCTCCGGCGACAGCTTGGACAGCGCCGCTTTCTGCGCATGGGTTGCCGGCGCCTGGATGCGGTTATAGCTCGGCGCACCGAAACGCTTGGCCAGATCGTCATAGTGATGCTGCGGGTTCTCACCGGTTACCGCGGTGATTTCAGCCGCCAGCAGGCACATGATGATGCCGTCTTTGTCCGTCGACCACGGCTGGCCGTTGAAGCGCAGGAACGAAGCCCCGGCGCTCTCTTCGCCGCCGAAGCCCAGGCTGCCGTCGAACAGGCCGTCCACAAACCATTTGAAACCGACCGGCACTTCCACCAGCTTGCGGCCCAGGTCGGCCACCACGCGGTCGATCATCGCGCTGGACACCAGCGTTTTACCGACTGCGACATCGGCGCCCCACTGCGGGCGATGTTGGAACAGGTAGTTGATGGCTACCGCCAGATAGTGGTTCGGGTTCATCAGGCCTTTCGGCGTGACAATGCCGTGGCGGTCGTAATCCGGATCGTTGGCGAACGCCAGATCGAATTTGTCGCGCAGCGCCAGCAGGCCGGCCATCGCCGACTCGGACGAGCAGTCCATGCGGATGATGCCGTCGTGATCCAGGTGCATAAAGCGGAAGGTCTGATCGATGGAATCGTTCACCAGCGTCAGATCCAGCTTGTAGTGTTCCGCCACGCGCTGCCAATAGGCGATGCCGGAGCCGCCGAGCGGATCCACGCCCAGCTTCAGGCCGGCGCGTTGAATGGCCGGCATGTCGACCACCTCAACCAGGCCTTCGACATAAGGCTGCACCAGGTCTTTGGCGTGCAGGTGGCCACTGTTCCAGGCCTTGTCCAGCGACTGGCGCTGAACGCCTTTCAGCTGCTGCGCCAGCAGTTCGTTGGCGCGCTTCTCGATCACCGACGTCAGGTTGGTGTCAGCCGGGCCGCCGTTCGGCGGATTGTATTTGATGCCGCCGTCTTCCGGCGGGTTGTGGGACGGCGTAATGACGATGCCGTCGGCCTGCGCGCCGCCGCGGCGGTTGTGGCACAGAATGGCGTGCGATACCGCCGGCGTTGGCGTGAAACCGTTATTTTCCTGCACGATCACATCGACGCCGTTGGCGGTCAGCACTTCCAGCACGGAAATGAAGGCCGGCTCAGACAGCGCATGGGTGTCTTTGCCCACGTAGCACGGGCCGGTGGTGCCCTGCTGATGACGAACTTCGGCGATCGCCTGAGCGATGGCGAGGATGTGCGCTTCGTTGAAGCTGTGGCGCTGCGCGCTGCCGCGGTGGCCGGAGGTGCCAAACTTCACCGCGTGTGCGGCATTGCCGGCTTCAGGTTGCAGCACATAGTACTGCGACGTCAGCTGGGCTACGTTGATCAGATCGCTTTGGCGGGCGGGCTGCCCGGCACGTGGATTATTCGCCATCGACATATCTCCCTCATCCCTGTCGGTGACCGGGCAATACGTCGCGCACGGCCAGCATGACGGGCTGTTCGCTAAATTAGACGGTACCGCAAACTTTTTCGATCAGTTCCGCCGGGAACTGCATCGCCTGCATGATGTGTTCGATCATGCTGCGTTTGCGGCCGGTATTGGTATTGGTGATCACCCAGTAAGGGGTGCCCGGTACATGCTTCGGCTTGGTATGCGTGCCGTTGGCCAGCAGGGTCTGCTGATCGCCGGCGAAATAGGTGCGGGTACGGCCGGTCAACGCCTCGGTGGCGGCGGCGAAACCGGCGGCATCGAGGGTGTACAGCGTGGACAACACCAGCATGAAACGGTTGACCGCTTTGTTCTGCTCGGCGTATTCATCCGATAACAGCAGCTCACGCATGGCGCGCACGCGATCGCGCGGACGCTGCGCCGGCGCCGCTTTTTCCAGCTCGACGGACTGCGGGGCACTGGCGGCAGGCAACGCGCGCACCGGCTGCCCGGCGGTGAATTTCAACATGCGGCGTAAAATATCGGACGCGCTTTCACCGATGTGTTGCGTGTGGCTGGCAATATAACGGTAAAGCTCTTCGTCGACTTCAATAGTTTTCATCTTTATCCAATACTGTTTTTTCTACTTAGAACCTGAAGCCAGATCCTGCATTCAAGCCATGGGATTATAAGGTTAAAAGCGCTGGGGCGAACACAACAATGTGCCTCCGGACGGCAAATGCAGACTAATACCTATAGCCGGCACTGCCAAGCCCGCGCCGCGAAAATTCCGCATGATTCATCGTGCGATTCAATCATGATACCCTAATCTGAATCTCTCTCAGTATGAACTTCGCCATGAAATTACATTATCAACTGCTGGCCGCCGAGTCAGACGCGCTGCCGGTGCTGCTGATCCACGGGCTGTTCGGCAATCTGGACAACCTGGGCGTGCTGGCGCGCGATCTGCATAAACAGCACACGGTGATCAAGGTCGATCTGCGCAATCACGGCCTCTCCCCGCGCGCCGACGACATGAACTACCCCGCCATGGCGCAGGATCTGCTGGCGCTGCTCGACGAACTGCAGCTGGAGAAAGCGATCGTCATCGGCCATTCGATGGGCGGCAAAGCGGCGATGGCGCTGACCGCCATCGCGCCCGAGCGCGTCGCCAGGCTGATCGTTATCGACGTCGCGCCGGTGGATTACCAGACCCGCCGCCACGACGAGATCTTCGCCGCGCTGAAGGCCGTCAGCGCCGCCGGCATCACCCAGCGCCAGGCGGCCGCCGAGCTGATGCGCGACTACCTGCAGGAAGAAGGCGTGATCCAGTTCCTGCTGAAGTCCTTCCACAACGGCGAATGGCGCTTCAACCTGCCGGTGCTGATCGCACGCTACGAAGACATCACCGGCTGGCAGGAAGTCCCGCCCTGGCCGCACCCGACCCTGTTCATTCGCGGCGGCCTGTCGCCGTATGTGCAGGACAGCTATCGTGCGGACATCGCCCGCCAGTTCCCGCAGGCTCGCGCGCACGTCGTCGCCGGCACCGGCCATTGGGTGCACGCCGAAAAACCGGAAGCGGTGCTGCGCGCCATCCACCGTTTCCTCGACGAAGCCTGAAAAACACGCTCCCCTGGCGAAAAAACGCGCTAAAGATAACAGCTTAGCGCGTTTAGCCCGCAGTTAGGCATTGTCGCCGCTCCATCTGCTGGGGTAATATGGCGCGCTATAATTTTGCCGCCGCGCCAGCGCGTTCACGAACGCCGGTTCGGGGGTGAATTTGGGTTAGGGTTTATTGGCCCGAAGTGTGTTAACCGATGCCTCCGGAAGCGTGCGAGCGCTTTTTGATGCAAACTCCCTTGCAGTACCGCTACCTATGGCAAAAGAACAAACGGATCGCACGACGCTGGATCTGTTCGCAGATGAACGCCGTCCGGGGCGCCCGAAAACCAACCCGCTCTCCCGCGATGAACAGCTTAGAATCAATAAGCGCAATCAGTTACGGCGCGATAAAGTGCGTGGATTGCGGCGCGTAGAGCTGAAAATCAACGCGGATGCGGTGGACGCCCTGAACAAACTGGCGGAACAGCGCAACATCAGCCGCAGCGAACTCATCGAGCAGATGCTGTTGGCGCAACTGGCGGAAGAACAGCCGGAACATTGATCTCTTCGGCCGCACGCGCGGCGCGGCGTTAAGGACAACGCCGGATCGACCACGCTTTTCTTCATTCTCCGGCATCGCATAAATGCGATAAAACCCCGGCGCCACTTTCTGGCATGATACGCATTTACCGGCTAGAGACTGCGCCTGTCGGCGCCCGCCCCGGAGGCGAAAGGCTCTTGCCATGGCATCATTTTAATCGGCGTCAGCGGCGGCAGTGCCGGCGTCGAGTAATGCAATTACTTGAATTTAAAGGTTATACGCGATATGGCTACTGTAGGCATTTTCTTTGGCAGCGACACTGGCAATACCGAAAACATTGCCAAAATGATCCAGAAAATTCTCCAGAAACAGTTTGGCGACGACGTCTCTGAAGTGCATGACATCGCTAAAAGCAGCAAAGAAGACCTGGAAGGGTTCGATATCCTGCTGCTGGGTATCCCGACCTGGTACTACGGTGAAGCACAGTGTGACTGGGATGATTTCTTCCCGACGCTGGAAGAAGTCGACTTCAACGGCAAACTGGTGGCGCTGTTCGGCTGCGGCGACCAGGAAGACTACGCGGAATACTTCTGTGACGCGATGGGCACCATCCGCGACATCATCGAACCGCGCGGCGCGGCCATCGTGGGCCACTGGCCGACCAAGGGCTACCACTTCGAGGCCTCCAAAGGCCTGGCGGACGACGATCACTTCATCGGTTTGGCGATCGACGAAGACCGTCAGCCGGAGCTGACCAACGAGCGCGTGGACGCCTGGGTCAAACAGATCGTCGAAGAGCTGAGCCTGGCCGATATCGTCGGCTAAGCCCCGGCACTGGCGAAAGGTTGAACAAAGGCCCTGTAAAGTGCATAGTGTGCCCACAGGGCCGTCATCGGCAGCAGGGATTGCTGCGATAGAAGCTACAGATTTGTAACTTCCCACCCCGTCACGGTAGACTGAGATATCGGTTTATCCCATCCATCAAGGCGTTGCATGCAAAACATGCAATAGTGCAATTATATCTTTGTTAACAACCGGCGGTTTCTATTTAGTACAACCGGTTCTATAATGAGACGCATTAACTCTTTGTGCCGACCGATGCCACAGGCGAGTACGCCTCAACTTGATTAGCATAGTAACAGGACTGAATTCGCATGACCGACAACAACATCGCACTGAAGAAGGCCGGCTTAAAAGTCACGCTTCCGCGACTCAAAATCCTGGAAGTACTGCAAAATCCGGAATGCCATCACGTCAGTGCGGAAGATTTGTACAAAAAACTGATTGATATGGGCGAAGAGATCGGGCTGGCAACGGTTTATCGCGTACTGAACCAGTTTGACGATGCGGGCATTGTGACACGTCACAATTTCGAAGGCGGCAAGTCCGTGTTCGAGCTGACCCAACAGCATCACCACGATCACCTGATTTGCCTGGACTGCGGCAAAGTGATTGAATTCAGCGACGAATCCATCGAAGTTCGCCAGCGTGATATCGCCAAGCAGCACGGCATCAAGCTCACCAACCACAGCCTGTACCTGTACGGCCACTGCGAAACCGGTGACTGTCGTGAAGACGAAACGCTGCACGACAAGAAATAAGCCTGACCGGCTATGAAAAACCGCCTCACACCGAGGCGGTTTTTTTATGCCCGCCGTGCAACGAGCAAAAAAATCCCCGGACAAGCCGGGGAAAATCATGTCATGAAATATCACAATTGCAGCGGCACTGCGACTCCACGTACTACTCTCACTTCAACGTCCGCCCCGCGCCGACACGCGCGAAGGCAGACGCATTCCCCCTTCGTTATACGGCCTGCCGACGGGGCAGCAGGCCGTTGCACCGGGCTTAAACCTTCTCGGCGCGGCTGTAGCGTTTACCGTCCGGGCTGACCGAACGCACCTGAACGTCACCGGAAACCGCCGGTTTGGCCTTGGCGTCATAGCGCTGCCACTGCTTGCCGCCGTCGGTGGAATACTCGATGCCCAATCCCGGCAGCGCGATATTCGCCTCCAGCTTGCCGCCCGCTACGCGCGCGCCCGGCACCGGCAGACGGTAAGCGACGCCGCCTTTGTCCAGCTTGGCCAGCTCACGCTGGCCCAGAATATTGGCGAAGCGCAGCCAGTCTTTCTCCAGCGCCTTGGTATCGACAAAGTGGGTTTCCCCGCCTTTGTATTCGCGGCCGGCGCGATAGTCCTGCTCCCAACCGGCGCGGTGCCAGGCGCGTTCCGCCACCGACAGCGCGCGTGGGAAGATCATGTATTCCATCTGCGGATCGGTGCGCTGGGTTTCGCTCCACAGCTGAGCGGACAGCCCGTAGGCGCCCGGCCACGGCTTGTCGCTCTTGGCGCTGAAGGGGTTGCCGTCGCGGTCGACCGAGGTTTCCGCGTTCTGCGGCATGTTGTCCGGCGCAAAGCTGAACACCTTGCGCTCGTCGCTGAAGCGGGTGCCCCAGTAGTAACCGCGCTCGTCCGGGTTCACCTCGTAAGGGAAGTCCATATAGACGTAGTCCGGGTTGGAAACCACCACTTCATACCCTTTGTTGGCCCAGTCGTTGACGCTATCGAAACCGCCCCAGTACAGGGTATCCCAGAAGTTGACGCCCACGCGCGAGGTGGCGAACGCCTTCGCGCTCTCGGCGTCTTTCAGGCCGTCCTGCCAGGCCTGCATTCTGTCGATGCCGTGCGCCTTCACCAGCTTGCTGACCTCTTGGCCGAAGTAGCTCGGCAGGTGCTCCATGTCGGCCACCTTGCCTTCTTTGATCATCGTCTGGCACACCTGCGACTTGGCCCATGGCTTGTCTTCGTTGCTCTGATCGATGATGCCTTTGCCCGGCTCCGGTTTCGCCTTGTCGGTATAGCCGGCGCCCAGGCGAATGTTTTTCGCTTCGTCGCCGCCGAAGTGCCAGGTCTTGATCGGCTGGCCGGCTTCTTTATGCATCTGGGCGATCTCGCCGATCACCTTGTCGACAAAGCGCTGGGAAGAGTCCAGGCACGGGTTCAGGTAGCTCTGGCGGTTAAAGAACTGCACGGAGGTGGTGTTGGAGGTATCGGTCGGATCCACCAGGCGGAATTCGTTGGCCTCCTGCTCTTTCCCGGCGGCATGCAGCTTTTTATAGCGCGCTTCCATCGAGACCACCGCGGCGCGGGCGTGCGCCGGCATGTCGATCTCCGGGATCACTTCAATCTGGCGCGCCTGGGCGTATTTGATGATGTCGATATAGTCCTGACGGCTGAAGAAGCCGCCGTAGACGTCCGGCCCCTGGCCGTACTGCGGCAGCAGGCAGGTGGTTTCGCTCAGATCGTGGCAGCGCTGGCCGCCGACTTCCGTCAGCTCAGGCAAACCGGGGATCTCGATGCGCCAGCCTTCGTCATCGCTCAGGTGGAAGTGGAATTTGTTGAGCTTGTAGGCCGCCATCTGATCCAGCAGGCGCAGCACCGCGTCCTTCTTATGGAAGTTGCGCGCCACGTCGAGGAAAATGCCGCGATACTCGAAGCGCGGCGCATCGCTGGCGTCCAGCGTGGCGATCTTGCCGCTGCCGTCGCTCGGCACTAACGACAGGATCGACTGCAGCCCGTAGAACACCCCGGCCTGATCGAAACCGATCACTCGCGCCTCTTTCTTGCCGATTTTCAACTCATAGGCGCCTGACACCGCCATCGCGCCTTTAAACTTGCCCGGCTGAATGTCGGTCTTGATCGGATAGCCGTTGGCCTGAACCGGCACGCCCAGCAGCGCAAAGCGCTGGTTGACGGCGTCCGCCGCCGGCTTGACCAGCGTGCTCAGATCCGGTGCCACGCCGTTACGCAGATCGGCGTCCTGCGCGTGCACTTTCACCTGCATCGGCGTCGGCACGATCTGGCCGCGCAGCGCGCCGGCAGGCAGCGTCTGCAGATCGGCATTGCTGACAAAGCGCGAAGCCGGCGTCATCAGAATGTTTTTGTCGTCCTTGGTGCGCTTCCACTGGTCGCCGGTGAACGGCGCCACGAACTGATCCAGATTTTCGGTATCGGTATTCGCCAGCATTTTCGGCTTGGCGTCGCCGGACGTGGCATACCAGCGCGGCAGGAAGTCGTTTCTGAACAGCTGCCAGTATTCGGCCACCACTGGAATTTCCACCGCCTTACCGGCCGGGAAACCGCTGAATTTGGCGGTCGGCTCCAGCTTGTACAGATCGCCGGTGAGGTGAGCGATCTTGAACTGGTCGTTGTCCACCCGCAGGGTCTGGCGCGGGCTGTGGAAATAGATGACCCAGTCTTTGCCGTCGATCGCCTGGCCGTCGTTGCTGAGGGTGAACAACACCCGGTTGCAAGAGGCCCAGTCGGCGCCCAGCGCCGCGCAATCCACGCCGTTTTCGCCAGCGCGGTTATCCAGCATTTTCACGTTCAGCTTCAGCTGACTCAGTTGATCCACCAGCTGTTGATCGGCCATGGCGTTTCCCATGCCGCCCAGGAATCCCATCGTTGCCGTCAAAGCGGCTAATGCGCTCAGTTTGAATGCGTTCATGTTCTTGTCCTTCTTAATTATTGTTATCGCGAATTTCTTGCCACAGCTTGCCGCACTTGGCGTCGTAAGCCTGACCGTTGCCGCTGTGAACCGCCATAATGCAGTTCTGATAATCCATCACCCGCACCGTTTCCTGCGCGGCGAACTGCTGGTGCTGCTTCTCTTGCTTCAGCACGTTCAGCACCGCTTTGCAGGGCTGCAGACGCTCCGGCGAACCTTCGGCGGTGTTGATGCAGGCGCTGTAAGCCTGCTTCAATTTGGCGTCTTCCGGCGGCGCGGCGGGTTGCGCGCAGGCGCTCAAGGCCGCGGCGGCCGCCAACATCAGCATGATTTTTTTCATCGTTGAATTCCCTTAACTGCCCCCGGCGGCGAGGCCGGGGAACGCATCAGAAGATGGTGAATGGCGCGATGACCATGAACTTGACGTCTTTCTCGTCCTGGAAGATGTTGCCGTAACCGCCGCCCCAGCTCGGGATGTTGGTGTGGTTGTCATACTGGGTGTAGTGCAGCTTGATCAGCGTGCCCTTGGCGCGCCCTTCCTGGATGGTGTACATCGCGTCCAGGCTCCAGGCGCTCTCTTTCAGGCGCTGGCTCTGATCGTAGATCGGGTTGGTGCTCGGCTTGGCGTCCCAGGCGTAAACGTAGGAGCCGCCGACCGCCATGCCCGGCAGGTTCCAGTTGCTGAGGTCATACATCACGCCGGCGTACACCGCTTTCTCGCCGTTGGCGTTAAAGTCGGAGCGGTTGTCCCACCACACGTCCAGGCGGCCGTTGGATGAGGCGTAGGTTGGGGTCATGCGCTGCAGGAAGAAGCCCTGGTTGCCTTCCGCCTTGACCATGGTGCCTTCCAGACGCCAGTTGAACTGCCCGGTGGTGTAACCGAAGGTCAGCGCCTGCAGCCAGGCCAGGCCGTCGTAGATGCTGTTCGGATCGTTCTTGTCGCTGATGCGGTCTTCCGCACCGTAGAACTGGTAACTGGTGGTCAGCGGGTTGCCCAGCAGATCGAATTTGTAAGACGCTTTAGTGAAGTATTGATTCACGTATCCCTGCGCCTGGCCGAAGGCGGCTTCCAGCACCAGATCGTTTTTGAAATCGTATTTGGCGCCCAGCGAGTGCAGGTAGGAGACGCGGGTTTTCCTGTCGTTCTGGCGGAAGTCGTCCACCTCGATATGCCACGGCGCCTTGTATTTGTCGGCCCACATGTAGGAGAAGCTCAACGCGCCGGCATCGCCGTAGTCGAACTTGGCGCCGGCTTCGGCCCCCTGATAGGTGCCCGGCATAAAGCTCCAGTGCGGCGCCAGCAGGGTTTGGCCGCTCGGCTGAATATAGCCGGCGCGTGCCCAGACCGGGCCGTATTTGAATTTGGCGGCGGCTTTGTACAGGCTGATGCCGCCCTTGTCACCGGAATAGTCTTCGTCGTAGGTCCGGTTTTTCGAGGAAAACGCGATCTCGTTCGGGTGGCCGCTGGCGCTGGATTCCGCCAGCTCGATGGCGGTGAAGGCACCGACGTCCAGACCGAACATATCCCAGGCGTAGCCCGAAGCGAAATCCAGGCTCAGGTTGGCGGTGGAGTGCGACAGGTTGGTGGTATATTGGTTGTAATCCTTGCTGTCCGGATTGAGATCTTTACGGTCGCGCTCACGTTGCCAGTAATAGATGCCGCCGGTCAGCGTGGAATCATCGATAAACCCTGCGGCTTTCGCCTCAGGCGCCATGGCAAACCCTGTTCCCAACAGCGCGCCCGCGACTGCGAGCGCCAGCGTTTTACGCTGAGCACCGTGCGTACCCATATTGAAATTCCTCTTTGACTTAACTTAAAAGTTGCAGCCGCCTGTGTTCACCACTGCCCTGCACGACTGCCAATAAAAAACCCGAACGGGTAAAAAATATTGCCGACGAGATGTTATTCCCACAGCACTAATTGCTACAGACAGACTATTTTTCGCGACGCGAATTATCAAATGAAAAATGCGGGAGATTTGTCAAAGTATGACAAGGAGCACATATCAGTGAGATTTTGTTACGCCGGTGATCATGGAAGGTGTCGAATAAAAAATTCAATTAAATCAGAATAAATTGAGATACCAGGTCAACCAGAGACGATTAATGGTTTCAGCCTGACTAAATCCGTCAGTCAGGCGATAAAAATTGAAAGCGCTCTCTAAATGAGATTAATTCGCATCACGAATATATAAGCAAATATTAAGACTAACAAGGCCAATATCAGAAAGCTTATGGGTTAATGCGCCGTGATTAATTAAACGCGCTCCGGTTAAAATCAGAGAAGAATAGATCGCAGGTGAAACCACAGGCATAAAAAAGCGCGGCCTAAGCCGCGCTGATTCATTAATTTTCGAGGCGAATAAGATTAGCCTTCGATTTTCGCCCAGGTGTCGCGCAGGCCGACGGTGCGGTTAAACACCAGATGCTCGGCCGACGAATAGCGACTGTCGGCGCAGAAGTAACCTTCACGCTCGAACTGATAGGCTTTCTCCGGCTGTGCGGCCGCCAGGCTCGGCTCGACGAAGCCGTGCTTGATCACCAGCGATTCCGGGTTGATGGTGGAGAGGAAATCTTCCGCCGCGCCCGGGTTAGGCACGCTGAACAGGCGATCGTACAGGCGAATTTCCGCCGGCAGCGCGTGCGCCGCGGACACCCAATGGATCACGCCCTTCACCTTGCGGCCGTCGGCAGGATCTTTGCTCAACGTTTCCGCATCGTAGCTGCAGAAGATGGTGACGATCTCGCCCACTTCGTCCTTCTCGACGCGCTCGGCCTTGATCACGTACGCATTGCGCAGACGCACTTCTTTGCCCAGCACCAAGCGCTTGTACTGCTTGTTGGCTTCTTCGCGGAAGTCGGCGCGATCGATATAGATCTCGCGGCTGAACGGCACATCGCGGCTGCCCATTTCCGGCTTGTTCGGATGGTTAGGCATGGTGACCATTTCCACCGCATCGCCCATGTTCTCGATGACGATTTTCACCGGATCCAGCACCGCCATGGCGCGCGGGGCGTTCTCGTTCAGATCGTCGCGGATGCAGGATTCCAGCGCCACCATCTCGACGTTGTTGTCTTGCTTGGTCACGCCGATGCGCAGGCAGAACTCGCGAATCGAGGCGGCGGTATAACCGCGGCGGCGCAGACCGGAGACGGTTGGCATCCGCGGGTCGTCCCAGCCTTCGACGATCTTCTCGGTCACCAACTGGTTCAGCTTGCGCTTCGACATGATGGCGTATTCGAGGTTGAGACGCGAAAACTCGTACTGACGCGGGTGGCAAGGAATGGTGATGTTATCCAACACCCAGTCATACAGACGGCGGTTATCCTGGAATTCCAGGGTACACAGCGAATGGGTGATCCCTTCCAGCGCATCGGAAATGCAGTGGGTGAAATCGTACATCGGGTAGATGCACCATTTATTGCCGGTCTGGTGGTGTTCGGCGAACTTGATGCGGTACAGCACCGGATCGCGCATCACGATAAACGGCGAAGCCATATCGATCTTGGCGCGCAGGCAGGCGGCGCCTTCGGCGAACTCGCCGTTGCGCATCTTCTCGAACAGCGCCAGGTTCTCTTCCACGCTGCGATCGCGGTACGGGCTGTCTTTGCCCGGCGCGGTCAGGGTGCCGCGATATTCACGGATCTGCTCCGGCGACAGCTCATCGACGTAGGCCAGCCCCTTGGTGATCAGCTCGACCGCATACTGGTGCAGCTGATCGAAATAGTCTGAGGAGTAACGAACGTTGCCGCTCCACTCAAAGCCCAGCCACTCCACGTCGTGCTTGATTGACTCCACGAACTCGATGTCTTCTTTCACCGGGTTGGTGTCATCGAAACGCAGGTTGCACTGGCCCTGATAGTCCTTGGCGATGCCGAAGTTCAGGCAGATGGACTTGGCGTGGCCGATATGCAGATAGCCGTTAGGCTCCGGCGGGAAGCGGGTATGTACCGACGTGTGTTTCCCCGACGCCAGATCTTCATCGACGATCTGACGGATAAAATTGGTTGGGCGGGCTTCAGCCTCACTCATTTCACTGTTCCTCAATGCAAAGCGCTACACATAACCGCCTATGATCCAACAAGCCACGTCTGGAAACAACCGTTTGTTGCACGAAAAATGCGGCGCGTTGCCCCCTCGGCGCGCAGCGCACCGCCGTGGGGCGAAACGGGATAAAAAAAGCGGGAAGAGATCGCTCTCTTCCCGCCAAATCGGGGCAAACTCCGCCATGATGCGTGGCCGGCCCCCGGTACTACTCAGGTAAAAACGGCCTTACTTTTGGATCTCGTACAGCTTGGTCTGACCGGCGACCACAGAGCCGCTGGCCAGCGCCGCCAGGCCGGCGTAGTCGTCAGAGTTGCTGACCACCACCGGGCTTATCATCGAACGCGCGTTGGCGTTGAGATAATCCAGATCCAGTTCCAGGATCGGTTGACCGGCTTTCACTTCCGCGCCCTCTTCCACCAGGCGTTTGAAGCCCTGGCCTTCCAGCGCGACGGTGTCGATCCCCATGTGCACCACGATCTCGGCGCCCTTGTCGGTTTCCAGGCAGAACGCGTGGTTGGTATTGAAGATTTTCACCACGGTGCCGTCCGCCGGCGCCACGACGATGTTGTCGGTCGGGCGAATCGCCAAGCCGTCGCCTACCGCCTTGCTGGCGAAAGCTTCGTCCGGCACCTGATCGAGCGCCACGACTTCACCGGTCACCGGCGCCACCAGCGTTTCAAACGCGGCTTTCGGCGCGTTCGGCACCGCCTGCGGTTTGGCTTCCGCGGCAGGGGCCGCCGCCGGGGCCGCCGCAGCCGCTACCGGGCCGGCTGCAATCACGTTGCGCATTGCGCTGGCGATAAGTTCAGCACGGGTGCCGACGATCACTTGCACGCTCTGCTTGTTCAGGCGGATAACGCCGGATGCGCCGAGGCGTTTCGCCAAGGCGTCGTTCACCAGCGCGGAGTCTTTCACGTTCAGACGCAGGCGGGTGATGCAGGCATCGATGCCGGTCAGGTTGTCGGAACCGCCGATCGCGCCGACGTAGCGACGGGCCAGCGTGGTGGTTTCGTTCTCGTCTTTACCGCCGTTGCTGTTGACGTTGACGTCGTAACCGTCGGTTTCGTCACCGGCAACCGCCAGCTCGCGGCCCGGGGTCATCAGGTTGAATTTGTTGATGGTGAAGCGGAACACCACGTAGTAGATGACGAAGAACACCAGGCCCTGCGGGATCAGCATGTACCAGTGGGTCGCCAGCGGGTTACGCACCCACAGCATCATATCCACCAGGCCGGCGCTGAAGCCGAAACCGGAAATCCAATGCATGTTAGCAGCGATGAACACCGAGATACCGGTCAACACGGCGTGGATCACATACAGCACCGGCGCCACGAACATGAAGGAGAATTCCAGCGGTTCGGTGATGCCGGTAAAGAAAGCGGCGAAGGCCCCCGCCATCATGATCCCCAGCACTTTGGCCTTATTCTCAGGACGCGCGCAGTGATAGATGGCCAGCGCCGCACCCGGCAGACCGAACATCATGATCGGGAAGAAGCCGGCCTGATAACGGCCGGTGATGCCGACGACCGCTTTACCCGCGTCGATCGACTGCTGGCCGCCGAGGAAGTTAGGGATATCGTTGATGCCGGCCACGTCGAACCAGAACACCGAGTTCAGCGCGTGGTGCAGGCCGACCGGGATCAGCAGGCGGTTGAAGAAGGCATAGATGCCCGCGCCGACCGAGCCCAATTTTTGGATGTGTTCGCCGAAGCTCACCAGAGCGCCGAACACCACTGGCCAGACGAACATCAGGATGTAAGCGACCAGGATCATCAGGAAGGAAATGAGGATCGGCACCAGGCGGCGGCCGCTGAAGAACGACAGCGCCTTAGGCAGCTCGACGCCGCTGAAGCGGTTGTACACTTCGGCGGAGATGATACCCACCAGAATACCGACGAACTGGTTCTCAATCTTGCCGAACGCGGCGGGCACCTGATCGAGCGGGATCTTCTGAATCATCGACACGGCGGCCGGTGAACAGAGGGTGGTCAGCACCAGGAAACCGACGAAGCCGGTCAGTGCGGCAGAGCCGTCCTTGTCTTTGGACATGCCGTAGGCGACACCAACGGCGAACAACACCGCCATATGATCGATAATCGCAGAGCCAGACTTAATCAATAAGGCAGCGAAAGCGTTGTCGCCGCCCCAACCAACAGGGTCAATCCAGTACCCGACGCCCATCAAGATGGCGGCGGCGGGCAGCGTGGCGACCGGCACCATCAGCGCCCGTCCCACCTTTTGCAAATAACTAAGAATGTTCACCTTTTCCCCCTATGTTGTCCGCGGACGGACCCTATTAGTAGTTTATTTGGAGCTCTCACTACCTTTTTAGAAACAACGCATGGCACGTATCACTCATGCCGAGTGTAAAAAATTTATTTTGTATCGCAAATTAAAACCTCCCTTTTTGTGATAAATATCACCAAAAAGTAGTCTTTCCCTCCCGGATTGCTGGCCATCACACAAAACTTATTTTATCATTCAAAAAATCAACCGAACGGACGATTCACGCGAGAATCATAAAGCTGGGTTACGCTTAGGACTCCCGCAGGCCCGTACAGTATAGCTTTAGTTTACTTATCCCAAGAGGTGTTAGATGAGACTTATCCCACTGAAAGATACCGCACAAGTCGGCAAATGGGCCGCGCGTCATATCGTTCAACGCATCAACGCATTCAAGCCAACCGCAGAGCGCCCGTTTGTCCTCGGCCTGCCTACCGGCGGCACGCCGCTGGAAGCCTACAAACATCTGATTGCGATGCACAAAGCAGGTGAAGTAAGCTTTAAGCATGTTGTGACTTTCAACATGGACGAGTACGTTGGCCTGCCGCAGGAACACCCGGAAAGCTACCACACCTTCATGTACCGCAACTTCTTTGATCACGTTGATATCCCTCGTGAAAATATCAACCTGCTGAACGGCAACGCCGCGGATGTCGACGCCGAGTGCCGCCAGTACGAAGAGAAGATCAAGTCTTACGGCAAAATTAACCTGTTCATGGGCGGCGTGGGCATCGACGGCCATATCGCGTTCAACGAGCCGGCTTCGTCCCTGGCTTCACGCACCCGCATCAAAACGCTGACCGAAGACACCCGCATCGCCAACTCGCGCTTCTTCGGCGGCGACGTCAGCCTGGTGCCGAAATATGCGTTGACCGTCGGCGTGGGTACGCTGCTGGATGCCGAAGAAGTGATGATCCTGGTGACCGGCCACGCCAAGGCGCAGGCGCTGGAAGCCGCGGTGGAAGGCAACATCAACCACATGTGGACCATCAGTTGCCTGCAGCTGCACGCCAAAGCGGTGGTGGTGTGCGACGAACCGGCCACCATGGAGCTGAAAGTCAAAACCGTTAAATATTTCCGCGAGTTAGAAGCGGAAAGCGTGAAAAGTCTTTAATCTTTGCAGGGGGCTACGATGTTCGCTTTAACCCACGGCCGAATCTATACCGGCCACGACGTACTTGATGACCATGCAGTCATTATCGCTGATGGGCTGATCGAGAGAGTCTGCCCGGCGGCTGAATTGCCCGCCGGCATCGAAACGCGCGACCTGGGTGGCGCCATCCTGGCCCCCGGGCTTATAGACGTGCAGCTGAACGGCTGCGGCGGCGTACAGTTCAACGATTCGCTGGAAGCGATTTCGGAAGAAACGCTGGAGATCATGCAGCGCGCCAACGAGAAATCCGGCTGCACCAGCTATCTGCCGACGCTGATCACCAGCAGCGACGAATTCATGAAGCACAGCGTCGAGGTGATGCGCGCCTATCTGAAAAAGCACCAAAACCAGGCGCTGGGCCTGCACCTGGAAGGGCCGTACCTCAGCCCGGTGAAAAAAGGCACCCATAACCCGGCGTTCATTCGCAAGCCAACGCAGGACATGATCGATTACCTGTGCGCCAACGCCGACGTGATCACCAAGGTGACGCTGGCGCCGGAGATGGTTGAACCGCACGTTATCAAGC
This sequence comes from Serratia sp. MF1(2023), assembly GCF_030954545.1. Classification (NCBI taxonomy): domain Bacteria; kingdom Pseudomonadati; phylum Pseudomonadota; class Gammaproteobacteria; order Enterobacterales; family Yersiniaceae; genus Serratia; species Serratia sp. MF1(2023). The sequence continues at coordinate 26,227 of NZ_JAVHUX010000048.1, forward strand.
AGCTGACCGAGGCCGGTATCGTGGTCTCCGCCGGCCACTCGAACGCCACCTACGATCAGGCGCGCACCGGCTTCGCCGCCGGCATCAGCTTCGCCACCCACCTGTACAACGCCATGCCGTATATCACCGGCCGCGAACCGGGGCTGATGGGGGCGATCTTCGATACGCCGGAGGTCTATACCGGCATCATCGCCGACGGCCATCACGTGGCCTGGGCGAGTATCCGTAACGCCAAACGCCTGAAAGGTGATAAATTGGTATTGGTCACCGACGCGACCGCACCGGCAGGTGCAGATATTGACCAATTTATTTTCGCCGGTAAAACAATATACTATCGGGATGGGCTGTGCGTGGATGAGAACGGTACCCTGAGCGGTTCCGCACTGACCATGATCGAAGCGGTGCAAAACAGCGTCGAGCATATCGGCATCGCGCTGGACGAAGCGCTGCGCATGGCGACGCTGTACCCAGCGCGCGCCATCGGCGTCGAGCAGCGTCTGGGCACCATCGAAGCCGGCAAGGTGGCTAACCTGACCGCCTTCACCCGTGATTTTAAAATCACCAAAACGCTCGTTAACGGTAACGAGGTTTAATTCAATGAACAGCGAGTAACATTATTGATGAGCACTGGCGGACAAGCACAAATAGGGAACGTTGACTTAGTCAAACAACTTAACGGCGCGGCAGTTTACCGCCTGATCGACCAGCAGGGCCCGATCTCGCGCATTCAAATTGCCGAACTCAGCCAGCTTGCCCCCGCCAGCGTCACCAAAATTACTCGCCAGCTGCTGGAGCGCGGGCTGATCAAAGAAGTCGATCAGCAAGCCTCCACCGGCGGCCGCCGCGCGATCTCCATCGTGTCGGAAACCCGTCATTTCCATACCGTCGCGGTGCGTCTCGGCCGCCACGACGCCACCATCACCCTGTATGACATGAGCGGCAAATCGCTCGGCGAAGAACACTATCCGCTGCCGGAACGCACCCAGGAAACGCTGGAGAATGCGCTGTTCGCCGCCATCGCCCAATTCATCGAAGCGAATCAGCGCCGCCTGCGCGAGCTGATCGCCATCGCGGTGATCCTGCCCGGCCTGGTGGATCCGGCGCTGGGCGTGGTGCGCTACATGCCGCACATCAGCGTCAGCAACTGGGCGCTGGTGGACAACCTGCAGCAACGTTTCAACGTCACCAGCTTCGTCGGCCACGACATCCGCAGCCTGGCGCTGGCGGAGCACTACTTCGGCGCCACCCGCGACTGCGAAGACTCGATTCTGGTGCGCCTGCACCGCGGCACCGGCGCCGGCATCATCGTCAACGGGCAGATTTTTCTCGGCAACAACGGCAACGTCGGCGAGATCGGCCATATCCAGATCGATCCGCTCGGCGAACGCTGCCACTGCGGCAACTTCGGCTGCCTGGAAACGGTGGCCGCCAACGCGGCGATCGAACAGCGCGTGCGCCAGCTGCTGAGCCAGGGCTACCCGAGCAAACTGACGCTGGAAGACTGCGGCATCAACGCCATCTGCAAGGCCGCCAACCGCGGCGATCTGCTGGCCAGCGAAGTGATCGAACACGTCGGCCGCTATCTGGGCAAGGCGGTGGCCATCGCCATCAACCTGTTCAATCCGCAGAAGGTGGTGATCGCCGGTGAGATCACCGAAGCGGACAAAGTGCTGCTGCCGGCGATCCAGAGCTGCATCAATACCCAGGTGCTGAAGGACTTCCGCAAGAATCTGCCGGTGGTGACCTCCGAACTCAATCATCGCTCGGCGATCGGCGCTTTCGCCCTGGCCAAACGCGCGATGCTCAACGGCGTGCTCTTGCAGCGATTGCTGGAAAGCTGATCCGCCGCTTCTGGCAGGTGTGTTATCGTCACCCCTTGCCTGCCGTAATCATGAGAAACAGCGACAAATGAAAATCAAAAACGTTATATGCGATATCGACGGCGTGCTGCTGCATGACAATACGCCGGTGCCCGGCGCCGATCTGTTCCTGGCGCGCATCCAGGAACAAGGCATGCCGCTGGTGGTGCTGACCAACTACCCGTCACAGACCGCGCAGGATCTGGCGAACCGCTTCGCCGCCGCCGGGCTGGAAGTGCCGGAGAGCGCGTTCTATACCTCGGCGATGGCCACCGCCGATTTCCTGCGCCGCCAGGAAGGCAAAAAAGCCTACGTGGTCGGCGAAGGCGCGCTGATCCATGAGCTGTACAAAGCCGGTTTCACCATCACCGACATCAACCCGGATTTCGTGATCGTCGGGGAAACCCGCTCTTACAACTGGGACATGATGCACAAGGCCGCCTACTTCGTCAGTAACGGCGCGCGCTTTATCGCCACCAACCCGGATAGCCACGGCCACGGCTTCTCGCCGGCCTGCGGCGCGCTGTGCGCCCCCATCGAGAAGATCACCGGCCGCAAGCCGTTTTACGTCGGCAAGCCCAGCCCGTGGATCATTCGCGCCGCATTGAACAAAATGCAGGCGCACTCGGAAGAGACGGTGATCGTCGGCGACAACCTGCGCACCGACATTCTGGCGGGCTTCCAGGCCGGCCTGGAAACCGTGCTGGTGCTGTCCGGCGTCTCCACGCTGAGCGACATCGAAACCATGCCTTTCCGCCCGAGCTACGTCTACCCTTCCGTTGCCGATATCACTATTTTCTGACGCATTTATGGCGGCTGCCCGGCCGCCATTATTTCCCTCTTCCTGACCGCAGTTTGAATTTAATTCGTTCATGGCCGCAAAAGGTTTCAGCCTGCCCGCGCTAAAAACCCTCATTATAACCTTACGCCCCGCCAATAGCTGATATTGCCGGCAGGCGAAAATCCCTTACCCTAATTAATGAGGCTACCATGAGCACAAATAACATTATTAATGCCGCCGATGACGCTGCCATTATGCCGACTATCGCCAATAAAAAAATCCTGATGGGGTTCTGGCACAACTGGGCCGCCGGCGCCAGTGACGGTTATCAACAAGGCCAGTTCGCCAATATGAACCTGACCGACATTCCCGCCGAATATAACGTGGTGGCCGTCGCCTTTATGAAAGGCCAGGGCATCCCGACCTTCAAGCCTTACAACCTGTCCGACGCCGAGTTCCGCCGCCAGGTGGGCGTGCTGAACAGCCAGGGCCGCGCGGTGCTGATCTCCCTCGGCGGCGCAGACGCGCACATCGAACTGAAAACCGGCGACGAAGACCGGCTGAAAGACGAGATTATTCGCCTGGTGGAAGTCTACGGCTTCGACGGCCTGGATATCGATCTGGAACAGGCGGCGATCGGCGCCGCCAATAATAAAACCGTCTTGCCTGCGGCGCTGAAAAAAGTAAAAGACCATTACGCCGCGCAGGGGAAAAACTTTATTATCAGCATGGCGCCGGAATTCCCATATTTACGCACCAACGGCACCTACCTGGATTATATCAACGCCCTCGAAGGCTATTATGACTTTATCGCGCCGCAATATTATAACCAGGGTGGAGACGGTATTTGGGTGGACGAGCTCAACGCCTGGATCACGCAAAATAACGACGCCATGAAAGAGGACTTCCTCTACTACCTGACGGAAAGCCTGGTCACCGGCACCCGCGGCTATGCAAAGATCCCTGCAGCAAAATTCGTCATCGGTCTGCCGAGCAACAACGATGCCGCCGCCACCGGCTACGTGATCGACAAACAGGCGGTGTATAACGCCTTCTCGCGTCTCGACGCCAAAAACCTGTCGATCAAGGGCCTGATGACCTGGTCAATCAACTGGGACAACGGCAAGAGCAAAGCCGGCGTGGCCTACAGCTGGGAGTTCAAAACCCGCTACGCGCCGCTGATTCAGGGCGGAGTCACCCCGCCGCCGGGAAAGCCTAATGCGCCGACGGCGCTGACGGTCTCCGAGTTGGGCGCCACCTCGCTGAAGCTGAGCTGGGCCGCCGCCACCGGCTCCTTACCGATCGCCAGTTACACCGTTTACCGCAACGGCAACCCGATCGGCCAGACTGCCGGCCTGTCGTTGGCCGACAACGGCCTGGCTCCGGCCACCCAGTACAGCTACTTCGTTACCGCAACCGACAGCCAGGGCAATACCTCGCTGCCGAGCAGCGCGCTGGCGGTCAAAACCGCCAACGACGGCACGCCGCCCGATCCGAGCGCGCCCGAGTGGCAGAACAACCACAGCTACCAAGCCGGCGACGTGGTGAGTTATAAAGGCAAGAAATACACCTGTATTCAGGCGCACACCTCCAACGCCGGCTGGACGCCGGACGCCGCCTTCACCCTGTGGCAGCTCATCGCCTAATTGCTAATCGATTGCCGGTCAAACCGGCCGGCAATCCCGTCATTACGCTAAAAATTGCATAATCGCTAATTTTCCCCGCCGATAACTGAAAATCCGTCAAAAACAGCGTCCAGGCAAACAACTATTTCTCAGCGTATGGCTAAAACGCTTGCATCTCATGCAGCTTTAGGCGCATTTTCATAACCACAGCGCAGCAAAACCGCGTTATCGCTGATGAATCGGCAATGCTGCCCATAACAGTAAAAAACAACATCACAGTCATAAAAGCCCGTTAGGAGAGTTGTATGTGTTCTATTTTCGGTGTGCTCGATCTGAAGTCCGATCCCGTTGAACTGCGTAAGAAAGCGCTGGAGCTGTCGCGCCTGATGCGCCACCGCGGCCCGGATTGGTCCGGCGTTTACGCCAGCGACAAAGCCATTTTGGCCCACGAACGCCTGTCGATCGTCGACGTCAACAACGGCGCTCAACCGCTGTACAACGCTGCGCACACCCACGTTTTGGCGGTCAACGGCGAAATTTACAACCACCAGGCGCTGCGCCAACAGCTGAGCGACCGCTACGCGTTCCAGACCGGTTCCGACTGTGAAGTGATCCTGGCGCTGTATCAGGAGAAAGGCCCGGACTTCCTCGACGATCTGCAAGGCATGTTCGCCTTCGCCCTGTACGACACCGAAAAAGACGCCTACTTGATCGGCCGCGATCATCTGGGCATCATCCCGCTGTACATGGGCCACGACGAGCACGGCAACCTGTACGTCGCCTCGGAAATGAAAGCGCTGGTGCCGGTGTGCCGCACCATCAAGGAATTCCCGGCCGGCAGTTACCTGTGGAGCCAGGACGGCGAGATCCGCGAATACTATCGCCGCGACTGGTTCGATTACGACAGCGTCAAAGACAACGTGACCGACGCCACAGCCCTGCGCACCGCGCTGGAAGAGTCGGTGAAAAGCCACCTGATGTCCGACGTGCCTTACGGCGTGCTGCTGTCGGGCGGGCTGGATTCATCGGTCATCTCGGCGATCACCAAGAAGTACGCCGCGCGCCGCGTGGAAGATCAGGAACGCAGCGAAGCCTGGTGGCCGCAGCTGCACTCCTTCGCCGTCGGCCTGGAAGGCTCGCCGGATCTGCGCGCCGCGCAGGAGGTGGCCAACCATCTGGGCACCGTGCACCATGAAATCCACTTCACCGTGCAGGAAGGCCTGGACGCCATCCGCGACGTGATTTACCACATCGAAACCTACGACGTCACCACCATCCGCGCCTCGACGCCGATGTACCTGATGTCGCGCAAAATCAAGGCGATGGGCATCAAGATGGTGCTCTCCGGCGAAGGCGCGGACGAAGTGTTCGGCGGCTACCTCTACTTCCATAAGGCGCCGGACGCCCGCGAATTCCACGAAGAGACCGTGCGCAAGCTGCTGGCGCTGCATATGTTCGACTGCGCGCGCGCCAACAAGGCAATGTCCGCCTGGGGCGTTGAGGCCCGCGTGCCGTTCCTGGACAAGAAATTCCTCGACGTGGCGATGCGCATCAACCCGAAAGATAAAATGTGCGGCAACGGCAAAATGGAAAAACACATCGTCCGCGAATGTTTCGAGTCCTATTTGCCGGCCAGCGTGGCCTGGCGCCAGAAAGAGCAGTTCTCCGACGGCGTCGGCTACAGCTGGATCGACACGCTAAAAGAGGTCGCTGCGCAGCAAATCAGCGATCAACAGCTCGAAACCGCGCGTTTCCGCTTCCCGTACAACACGCCGACTTCGAAAGAAGGCTACCTGTACCGCGAAATCTTCGAGGAGCTGTTCCCGCTGCCGAGCGCCGCCGAATGCGTGCCGGGCGGCCCGTCTGTCGCCTGCTCGTCCGCCAAGGCCATCGAATGGGACGAATCGTTCAAGAAGATGGACGATCCTTCCGGCCGCGCCGTCGGCGTACACCAGGCCGCCTATAAATAATCGCACGGCGCTTTCCCTCGGGGCGGGCCTTTTGGCCCGCCTTTTTGTTGCCTTTTCCCCCCGCCAACTGCCTGAATTGCCGATTTTATCGCCATAATGTTCACAACCCAGACAAACGGCGCTTCCGGGCACTTTTTCGGGAAAAAACTTGTTGACGCAAATCGGTCATATACGCATAATGCGCCCCGCAACGCCGATGAAGGCAAAGCAAAAAAAGAGGGCTACGTAGCTCAGCTGGTTAGAGCACATCACTCATAATGATGGGGTCACAGGTTCGAATCCCGTCGTAGCCACCATCTATTTTTTTGCATTTGCGGGAGTGGCGAAATTGGTAGACGCACCAGATTTAGGTTCTGGCGCCGCAAGGTGTGCGAGTTCAAGTCTCGCCTCCCGCACCATTTCTCTTCATCGTCGGCGCAGTATGTTGATGGGGTATCGCCAAGCGGTAAGGCACCGGTTTTTGATACCGGCATTCCCTGGTTCGAATCCAGGTACCCCAGCCATAACAAACTGCTTGCAAATCAAAGAAGTAAAAAGTACCATCGGCTACGTAGCTCAGCTGGTTAGAGCACATCACTCATAATGATGGGGTCACAGGTTCAAATCCCGTCGTAGCCACCATAATTGGGGTGTCGCCAAGCGGTAAGGCTCTGGTTTCTGATACCAGCATACCCAGGTTCGAATCCTGGCACCCCAGCCATATTTAGAAAAGCCCGCTTCGGCGGGCTTTTTGCTTTTCGGCGCTCGGCCAATCCTAACGAGCCCAGCCGCAGCCGAGCCCTGTCGGTTACAATCCCAACGCGTACTTCAACGCATGCTCTTTCAGCTTGCCCGCCCGCTGCGCGGCCATCAGCGCCAGATTGCGCGCCACGTTCAGCGGCGCCAGGTTATTGCTGAAAGCGGTATAGAACAGATCCATGCCGCTCTGCATCAGCAGATTGTCGGTACGGCGGCGGCGCTGATAGCGCAGCAGTACCGCCTCGCTGCTCCAGTCCTCTCCCTGCTCCCGCGCATCGCTTAATACGTTCAGCAAGGCATCCACGTCGCGATACCCCAGATTGACGCCCTGCCCGGCCAGCGGGTTGATGGTATGCGCCGCATCGCCCAACAGCGCCAGCCCCGGCAGCACGTAGCGCTGCGCATGACGCCGCGTCAGCGGGAACGAACCGGCGGCGTGCACCTTGACCGGGCCCAGTCGCGACGGGAAAGCGGCGGCGATCTCGCGCTCCAGTTGCGCCGGCGGCATCGCCTGCAGCTGGCGAATGCGCTGCGGGCTGTCATACCACACCAGCGACCCCCAGCTGTCGTACAGCGGCAGGAAGGCACGCGGCCCGGATGGGAAGAAGCGCTGCCAGGTCACATCCTGCTGCGGCGCGCCGGTATCGACGGTGATCAACATGCACGCCTGACGATACTGCCAGCCGTTGGTGCCGATCGCCGCCAGCTTGCGCACCTGCGAGTTGGCGCCGTCGGCGCCGACAACCAAACGCGTCTGCAGCGTCTCACCGCCGTCCAGCGTCAACTGCCAGGCATTGTCCGCCCGCTGCAGCGATTGCAGCCTGGCGGGGCACAGCAGCGTCAAATTGGCGCACTGCGCGAACTGCTGCCACAGCGCCAGCTGCAGAATGCGGTTTTCCACCATAAAGCCCAGCTCCGGCAGCCCCAGGGACACCGCGTCGAACGCCACGCGCGACGACGCCCACTCCCAGGTCTCCAGCCGGCGATACGGCGCCGTGCGCATCGCCGTCACGGCCTGCCAGGCGCCGAGCTGTTTCAGCAGCCCCACCGAGGTGCAGCCGATAGCGGAAATGCGCAGATCCGGCGGGCTTTGCGCCTCGAACGCCTGCGGCGCCTGATGTTCCAGCAACGCCACCGACCAGCCCGCCTGCGCCAGCCCCAGGGCCGCCGCCGCGCCGACCATGCCGCCGCCGACCACCACCGCGTCATACCGATTTTGAGATGTCTTCATATTGGCTATGTTTTCTGTGTGAATGCTCGCCATCCCACCCGGTATGGCGTTTTGCGCAGTGTACCGGATTTTCGCTCCGGCTTCAGGTTGCGTGCCATTTTCCCCCGCGCTGGTCACAACGGCGGCAAATGATTACAATACGCGCCCTGCATGTCGCGTAACGCAACTTTCGCTCCGCACTGAGTAATGGCAAGTCAATGACGAAAAAACTACATATCAAAACCTGGGGCTGCCAGATGAATGAGTACGATTCATCGAAAATGGCCGACCTGTTGAACAGCACGCACGGCTTCGAGTGGACCGATAACGCCGAAGAGGCGGACGTGCTGCTGCTGAACACCTGCTCGATCCGTGAAAAGGCGCAGGAGAAAGTTTTCGCCATGCTGGGGCGCTGGCGCTTGCTGAAAGAAAAGAACCCGTCGGTGATCATCGGCGTCGGCGGTTGCGTGGCCTCGCAAGAAGGTGAACTGATCCGCAGCCGCGCGCCCTGCGTTGACGTGGTATTCGGCCCGCAGACCCTGCACCGCCTGCCGGAAATGATCAATCACGTTCAGGGCACCCGCAGCCCGGTGGTCGACATCAGCTTCCCGGAGATCGAAAAGTTCGACCGTCTGCCGGAACCGCGCGCCGAAGGCCCGACCGCATTCGTGTCGATCATGGAAGGCTGCAACAAATACTGCACCTTCTGCGTGGTGCCTTACACCCGCGGCGAGGAAGTGAGCCGCCCGAGCGACGACGTGCTGTTCGAAATCGCCCAACTGGCGGCGCAGGGCGTACGCGAGGTCAACCTGCTCGGCCAAAACGTCAACGCTTACCGCGGCGCCACGCATGACGGCGATATCTGCTCGTTCGCCGAACTGCTGCGCCTGGTGGCGGCCATCGACGGCATCGATCGCATTCGCTTCACCACCAGCCACCCTATCGAGTTCACCGATGATATCATCGCGGTGTATGAAGACACGCCGGAGCTGGTCAGCTTCCTGCATCTGCCGGTGCAGAGCGGTTCGGATCGCATCCTGACCATGATGAAACGCGCGCACACCGCGCTGGAGTACAAGGCGATTATCCGCAAGCTGCGCAAGGCGCGCCCGAACATCCAGCTCAGCTCCGATTTCATCGTCGGTTTCCCGGGCGAAAGCCAGGCCGACTTCGAACAGACCATGAACCTGATCGCCGACGTCAATTTCGACGTCAGCTTCAGCTTCATCTATTCGTCGCGCCCGGGCACCCCGGCGGCGGACATGGTCGACGACGTCAGCGAAGAAGAGAAAAAACAGCGGCTGTATATTCTGCAGGACCGCATCAACCAGCAGGCGCTGCAGTTCAGCCGCCGCATGCTCGGCACCGTCCAGCGCATTCTGGTGGAGGGCACCTCGCGCAAAAGCGTGATGGAGCTGGCCGGGCGCACGGAGTGCAACCGTGTGGTAAACTTCGAGGGCACGCCCGACATGATCGGCCAGTTCGTCGACGTGGAAATTACCGAGGTGCTGACCAACACCCTGCGTGGCGCAGTGGTGCGCACCGAACAGCAGATGGATCTGCGCGTACATGAATCCCCGCAGTCGGTGATCGCCCGTACCCGCAAAGAAAACGCGCTGGGCGTCGGCATTTACCAGCCCTGACGCCGCGGCGGCCGCCTTATCGCCGCCCATTCGCGCTACTCCTTACCGTTTCTCCGCCGGGCGTCCGCGCCCGGTGATTTGCTTTTTTATTTTTTTATTGTTGAAGAGGCGACATAACATGCAACTCCCACACTGCCCGAAGTGCAACTCCGAATACACCTACCAGGACAATGCCCTGTTCATCTGCCCTGAGTGCGCCCACGAGTGGAGCGACAGCGCCCCGGCGGAAGATCAGGACGCGCTGATCGTCAAAGACGCCAACGGCAACCTGCTGGCGGACGGCGACGCGGTCACCGTGATCAAAGACCTGAAGGTCAAAGGCAGCTCCTCGATGCTCAAGATCGGCACCAAGGTGAAAAACATTCGCCTGGTCGAAGGCGATCACAACATCGACTGCAAAATCGATGGCTTCGGCCCGATGAAGCTGAAATCCGAGTTCGTGAAAAAGAATTGATTCCCAGCGGCCTTGTTCTGTGATGACGCGGCGGGCTTTACGCCCCGCCGCGTTTTTTCCTTTTCTTCCCTTGAATTTCGCCGACGGCGCACAGATAGATCAGCGGTAAACTTGCGCCGTTGCGGCGCACCATGAATAATTCAAGAAAGAGAGTATTCAGGCTCGCCCTGAACGCGCGCGTCCCGGACGCGCTATGTGACATCAACCAGGCCCGATGTGACCTAGAGGAATAGTTTGAACGTCGCAACACAAGAAATTTTGTTAGAGCCCGCAGACAACAAGCGTTTGCTCAGCCTGTGCGGCCCGTTTGATGACAACATCAAACAACTCGAGCGCCGATTGGGCATCGAAATCAATCGCCGCGACAACCGTTTCAAGCTGGTCGGCAAAAACCTGTGCGTGGCCGCCGCCGCCGATATCCTGCGCCATCTGTACGTGGATACCGCGCCGATTCGCGGCGTGATCCCGGATATCGATCCGGAGCAAATCCACCTGGCCATCAAAGAGAGCCGGGTGCTGGAACAGGTAGCCGACAGCGTGCCGGATTACGGCAAGGCGGTCACCATCAAAACCAAGCGCGGCATGGTGAAACCGCGCACGCCCAACCAGGCGCAGTACATCGCCAACATTCTCGATCACGACATCACCTTCGGCATCGGCCCGGCGGGCACCGGCAAGACCTACCTGGCGGTCGCCGCCGCGGTAGATGCGCTGGAGCGCCAGGAAATTCGCCGCATTCTGCTGACCCGCCCCGCGGTCGAAGCCGGCGAAAAGCTGGGCTTCCTGCCGGGCGATCTGAGCCAGAAGGTCGATCCCTATCTGCGCCCGCTGTACGACGCCCTGTTCGAAATGCTGGGCTTCGAGCGCGTGGAGAAGCTCATCGAGCGCAACGTGATCGAAGTCGCGCCGCTGGCCTATATGCGCGGCCGCACGCTGAACGACGCCTTTATCATTCTGGATGAGAGCCAGAACACCACCATCGAACAGATGAAGATGTTCCTGACGCGCATCGGCTTCAACTCGAAGGCGGTCATCACCGGCGACGTCACCCAGATCGACCTGCCGCGCAACCAGAAATCCGGCCTGCGCCACGCGGTGGAAGTGCTTTCGGACGTGGAAGAACTGAGCTTCAACTTCTTCCACAGCGAAGACGTGGTGCGCCACCCGGTGGTGGCCCGCGTGGTCATCGCCTATGAGGCCTGGGAAGCGGCCGAGCAGAAACGCAAAGACGCGATTGCCGAACAACGTAAGCGCGAGGCGCTCGCCGCCTCCGAGCAGGAGACACCATGAGCCAGGTGATTTTGGATCTGCAGATTGCCTGTGAAAGCGGCGACGGCCTGCCGGATGAGGCCACCTTCCAGCGCTGGCTGGAAGGCGTGCTGCCGCAATTTCAGGAAGAGGCCGAGGTGACCGTGCGTCTGGTTGACGAAGCGGAAAGCCACGAGCTGAACCTGACCTACCGCGGCAAAGACAAGCCGACCAACGTGCTCTCTTTCCCGTTCGAGGCCCCGCCGGGCATCGAGCTGCCGCTGCTCGGCGATCTGATCATCTGCCGCCAGGTGGTTGAACAGGAAGCGATTGAGCAAGGCAAGGCGCTGGAGGCCCACTGGGCGCATATGGTTGTCCACGGCAGTCTTCATCTGCTAGGGTATGACCACATCGAAGACGATGAAGCCGAAGAAATGGAGTCTTTGGAAACCGAAATCATGCACGGACTGGGCTATCCTGATCCGTACCTGGCGGAAAAAGACCCCGTCTGACGTCAGCCGTTTACCCTACAGCCCCCTGCGGGGCTGTCGCTGACGCCCCTTAACTCTGACATGAGTGACAGTAACGAAAACGCCATGAGCGACGACCATTCACAAAGCAATGACAGCCCCAGTCCCAAGAAGGGGTTCTTTACTCTTATCCTTAACCAGCTGTTCCACGGCGAGCCCAAAAACCGTGGCGATCTGGTCGAGCTGATCCGTGATTCCGAACAAAACGACCTGATCGATCCCGATACTCGCGACATGCTGGAAGGCGTGATGGATATCGCCGAGCAGCGCGTGCGCGACATCATGATCCCCCGCTCCCAGATGGTGACGCTCAAGCGCAACCAGACGCTGGAAGAGTGCCTGGACGTGATTATCGACTCCGCCCACTCGCGCTTCCCGGTGATCAGCGAAGACAAAGATCACATCGAAGGCATTCTGATGGCCAAGGATCTGCTGCCGTTCATGCGCGCAGACTCCGAGCCGTTCAGCATCGACAAGGTGCTGCGCACCGCGGTGGTGGTGCCGGAAAGCAAGCGCGTCGACCGGATGCTGAAAGAGTTCCGCTCCCAGCGCTATCACATGGCGATTGTCATTGACGAATTCGGCGGCGTGTCCGGCCTGGTCACCATCGAAGACATTCTGGAACTGATCGTCGGCGAGATCGAAGACGAATACGACGACGAAGACGATCTGGATATCCGCCAGCTCAGCCGCCACATGTACACCGTGCGCGCATTGGCCCCGATCGAAGACTTCAACGAAGCCTTCGGTACCCATTTTAGCGACGACGAGGTCGATACCATCGGCGGTCTGGTGATGCAGGCCTTCGGCCACCTGCCGGCGCGCGGGGAAACCATTGAAATCGAAGGTTACCTATTTAAAGTTGCCATGGCCGACAGTCGACGTATTATCCAGGTTCATGTAAAAATTCCGGACGATTCTCCACCACCGAAACTGGAAGATTAAATCCAACATGGCTAAAGCCTCATTACTTGAACGCCAGCGGGTTCGCGCCCTGCTGGCGCTGTTGTCAGGTGCCGGCGGGACGCTGGCGTTCTCACCCTACGACTTCTGGCCAGCGGCCATCGTCTCCCTGTTCGGCCTGCTGGCCATTACCCTCAATCGCACCGCCAAACAGTCCGCCCTGCTCGGCTTTGTCTGGGGCTTCGGGCTGTTCGGCAGCGGCATCAACTGGGTGTATGTCAGCATCGCCGATTTCGGCGGCATGCCTTTCGCCGTCAACGTCTTCCTGGTGGTGCTGCTCGCCGCTTACCTGTCGCTGTATACCGGGCTGTTCGCCGGGCTGTTGACGCGCCTGTGCCCGGCCACTCGCTGGTGGCGGCTGGCCATCGCCGCGCCGGCGCTGTGGCAGGTGACCGAATTCCTGCGCGGCTGGGTGCTGACCGGCTTCCCCTGGCTGCAGTTCGGCTACAGCCAGATCAACGGCCCGCTGAAGGGCATCGCGCCGCTGCTGGGCGTCGACGCCATCACCTTTGTGCTGATGGCCATCGCCGGTCTGCTGGTGTATGCCGTCAATCAGCGCCGCCTGTCGGCTGCGGTCATCGCCGCCGCGCTGCTGCTGTTGCCGTGGCCGCTGCGCCAACTGCAGTGGTTTACCCCGCAGCCGGAGAAAGCGGTGAACGTCGCCATGGTGCAAGGCAACATCGCCCAGTCGATGAAATGGGATCCGAAAGCGCTGGTCAGCACGCTGCAAACCTATCTGGACGAAACCCGTCCGTACGTGGGCAAGGCGCCGATCGTCATCTGGCCGGAGTCCGCCATCCCGGATTATGAAGCCAACCAGAACGGCTTCCTGACCATGATGGACGACCTGATGCGGGCGAAGAACAGCAGCCTGATCACCGGCATCGTCGACGTGCGCGCCACGCCACAGGGCCAGCAGATCTACAACAGCGCCATCGTGCTCGGCGAACCGACGCCGTACAGCTACCCGGACAAGAATCGCTACAACAAGCACCACCTGGTGCCGTTCGGCGAATTCGTGCCGCTGGAGACGCTGCTGCGGCCGCTGGCGCCGTTCTTCGATCTGCCGATGTCTTCCTTCAGCCGCGGCGACTATGTGCAGCCGCAGCTCAGCGTGCGCGGGTACAACCTGACGGCGGCCATCTGCTACGAAATCGTGCTGGGCCAGCAGGTGCGCGATAACTTCCGCCCGGACACCAACTTCCTGCTGACCATCTCCAACGATGCCTGGTTCGGCCACTCCATCGGCCCGTGGCAACACTTCCAGATGGCGCGCATGCGGGCGCTGGAGCTCGGCCGGCCGCTGCTGCGCAGCACCAATAACGGCGTCACCGCCGCGGTGGACGCGAACGGCGAGGTGATCGCCGAGATCCCGCAGTTCACCCGTCAGGTGCTCGAAGTGAAGGTCACGCCGACCACCGGCGTCACGCCTTATGCGCGCTTCGGCGCCACGCCGCTGTGGGTGATAACCCTGCTGCTGGGCGGCTGGGCGCTGATGTTGGGCCTGCGCCGTAAATAGTCCTCTTCGCCGGGGCGCGCTCGCCGCGCCCCACTTTCCCGTCAATATCCCCACCCCAGTCAGAAAATGCCGTTAAATCAACGCGGCTGGCACACTCCTTGCTTTTATCTATGGCAACCTCGCGCGCCGGTTTACTTTTGCTGACGTTTTGTCGCACCTGCGCACATTTTGGGTGCATCGAGCGCACCGCACGAGTGCGTCAGCGTTTTGTTGCATTGATTTGGTGCGCGCGGCGTCTCAAAAAATGAAACATTTTAGTTTCAAGATATTCACAATCGGTTATTTTTTAACGGCTATCCGTTCTAAGACTATCTTTATAACTTGAGCAATAAATAGTCGGTTTAACCTGACGCTCTTTAGTCAGAGCCACCACAACAGCAAAGGAGTTGGACCATGCAAATGCGTAAATTGGCGTTATCGTTACTGCTGCTCGGTATGGCAGGTAGCGTGGCGCATGCGGAAGACCTGACCGGTACGCTGAAGAAAATCAAAGACAATGGCGTGATCGTTGTCGGCCACCGCGAATCGTCAGTGCCGTTCTCCTACTACGACAACCAACAAAAAGTTGTGGGCTACTCTCAGGACTACTCCAACCAAATCGTTGAAGCCGTTAAGAAAAAGCTGAATGCACCGAATCTGCAGGTGAAAATGCTGCCGATTACCTCGCAGAACCGCATCCCGCTGCTGCAAAACGGCACCTATGATTTCGAGTGCGGCTCCACCACCAATAACCTCGAGCGCCAGAAACAGGCCGCCTTCTCCGACACCATTTTCGTGGTCGGCACCCGCTTGCTGGTGAAAAAAGGCTCCGACATCAAAGACTTTAAAGACCTGGCAGGCAAACCGGTGGTGGTCACCTCCGGCACCACCTCCGAAGTGCTGCTGAACAAGCTGAACGACAGCGGCAAGATGAACATGCGCATCATCAGCGCCAAAGATCACGGCGATTCCTTCCGCACTCTGGAAAGCGGCCGCGCCGTAGCCTTCATGATGGATGACGCCCTGCTGGCGGGCGAGCGCGCCAAGGCCAAGAAACCGGATCAGTGGGAAATCATCGGCACGCCGCAGTCGAAAGAGGCCTACGGCTGCATGCTGCGTAAAGACGACCCTGAGTTCAAAAAACTGGTCGATGACACCATCGCCCAGGCGCAAACTTCCGGTGAAGCGGCCAAGTGGTTTGACAAATGGTTCAAACAGCCTATCCCACCAAAACAGCTCAACATGAACTTCGAACTGTCGGACGACATGAAGCAACTGTTCAAAGAGCCTAACGACAAAGCGTTGAACTAAATAGAACAAAAGCCGGGGCGGCCGCCAGGCCAAACCGGCCCAGTTGATGACTGGGACAGACAGGAATGAGGGGGGCCGTTCCCCTCCCTCATTTTCCCCAAGGCGCGCCACCGACATCCGTACACAACAAGCCAGCCAGACTGGCCGCGCGGCGATCGGCGCTCATCAAGTCATCAATCTTCGGCGCCCTGCGCCCGTTTATCGGAGTTTGTTATGTCAATAGATTGGAACTGGGGTATCTTCCTGCAGCAGGCCCCGTTTGGGAACACCACTTACCTCGGCTGGATCTGGTCCGGCTTTCAGGTCACGGTGGCCCTCTCCGTCTGTGCATGGATTATCGCTTTCTTCGTCGGTTCGCTGTTCGGTATCTTGCGTACCGTGCCCAACCGCTTTCTTTCCACTCTCGGCACCTGTTACGTCGAGCTGTTCCGCAACGTGCCGCTGATCGTGCAATTCTTTACCTGGTATCTGGTGATCCCCGAGCTGCTGCCGGTCAATATCGGCACCTGGTTTAAGACCGAGCTGGATCCCAACGTGCAGTTCTTCGTCTCTTCCATGCTTTGTCTGGGGCTGTTTACCGCCGCCCGCGTTTGCGAGCAGGTGCGCGCCGCCATTCAATCCCTGCCGCGCGGCCAGAAAGCCGCCGGGCTGGCGATGGGCCTGACGCTGCCGCAAACCTACCGCTACGTGCTGTTGCCGAACGCCTACCGGGTGATCGTGCCGCCGATGACCTCGGAGATGCTCAACCTGGTCAAAAACTCCGCCATCGCCTCCACCATCGGGCTGGTGGACATGGCCGCGCAGGCCGGCAAGCTGTTGGATTACTCCGCACACGCCTATGAATCCTTTACCGCCATCACGCTGGCTTATATCGGCATCAACGCCGTTATCATGCTGTTTATGCGTCTGGTCGAAAAGAAAGTGCAGTTGCCTGGCAACCTGGGGAGTAAATAATGTACGAATTTGACTGGGCGTCAATCGTCCCAAGCTTCCCTTATCTGCTGCAGGGCATGGTGATCACGCTGAAGATCACCGTGACCGCCGTCGTGGTCGGCATCCTGTGGGGCACCGTGCTGGCGGTGATGCGCCTGTCGCCGTTCAAACCGATCAGCTGGTTCGCCACCCTGTACGTCAACCTGTTCCGTTCGGTACCGCTGGTGATGGTGCTGCTGTGGTTCTATCTGGTGGTTCCAAGCTTATTACAACAGGTTCTAGGGCTGTCGCCGAAAACCGATATTCGCCTGATCTCGGCTATGGTAGCCTTTTCCCTGTTTGAAGCGGCTTATTATTCGGAAATCATCCGCGCCGGCATTATCAGCATCTCGCGCGGCCAATCTTCCGCCGCGCTGGCGCTGGGCATGACCCACTGGCAATCCATGCGGCTGGTGATCCTGCCGCAGGCGTTCCGCGCCATGGTGCCGCTGCTGCTGACCCAGGGCATCGTGCTGTTCCAGGATACCTCGCTGGTTTACGTACTGAGCCTGGCCGACTTCTTCCGCACCGCGTCGACCATCGGCGAACGCGACGGCACCCAGGTTGAAATGATCCTGTTCGCCGGCTTTGTCTATTTTGTTATCAGCCTCGCCGCCTCGGCGCTGGTAAGCTATTTGAAGAAAAGGACTGTTTGATGATATCCCTGAAAAATGTTTCCAAGTGGTACGGTCACTTTCAAGTGTTGACCGATTGCACCACCGAAGTGAAAAAAGGCGAAGTGGTCGTCGTCTGCGGTCCTTCAGGTTCCGGCAAGTCCACCCTGATCAAAACCGTCAACGGCCTGGAGCCGATCCAGCAGGGAAGCATCCTGGTGAACGGCACGCCGGTCAACGACAAGAAAACCAACCTGGCGCAGCTGCGCGCCAAGGTCGGCATGGTGTTCCAACACTTTGAACTGTTCCCGCACCTGTCCATCATCGACAACCTGACGCTGGCGCAGGTAAAAGTGCTCAAGCGCGATAAGACCGCCTCGCGCGAGAAGGGCCTGAAGCTGCTGGAGCGCGTCGGCCTCACCGCCCATGCCAACAAGTTCCCCGGTCAGCTGTCCGGCGGCCAGCAGCAGCGCGTCGCCATCGCCCGCGCGCTGTGCATGGATCCGATCGCCATGCTGTTCGATGAGCCGACCTCGGCGCTCGATCCGGAAATGATCAACGAAGTGCTGGACGTAATGGTCGAACTGGCGAACGAAGGCATGACCATGATGGTGGTGACCCACGAAATGGGCTTCGCCCGCAAGGTGGCGAATCGCGTGATCTTTATGGACGAAGGCAAAATCGTCGAAGACCGCAACAAAGACGATTTCTTCAACAACCCTGAATCCGATCGCGCCAAGGACTTCCTGGCCAAGATCCTGCACTAAATACGCCATCCATGCGCCCCGCCAGGGGCGCATCTTTTCTCCCGGCACTAAAAGCGCTTGTTTCTCCCCGGTTTTGATCCGATGCTCGCTGGATAACAAACAGAGGAGAAAGAACATGCCCCGCCCTATTATCATCGATTGCGATCCCGGCCTCGACGACGCCATCGCGCTGGCCATGGCGCTGCGTTCGCCGGAGCTGGACGTCAAAGCCATCACCACCTCCGCCGGCAACCAGACGCCGGAGAAAACCCTGCGTAACGCGCTGGGCCTGTTGACCCTGATGGGGCGCGAGGACATACCGGTCGCCGCCGGCGCCGGCGGCCCGCTGATGCGCGAGCTGGTGATCGCCGACTATGTCCACGGCAAAACCGGCATGGGTAACACCCACCTGCCGGCGCCGACCCTCAAACCCGATCCCCGCGGCGCCGTCGAACTGATCGCCGACCTGCTGCGCGCCAGCCCGCAGCCGATAACCCTGGTGGTGACCGGCCCGATGACCAACATCGCCCTGCTGTTGGCCCAGCATGCCGAGCTGAAAAGCCGCATCGAGCGCATCGTATTCATGGGCGGCGGCATGAACGCCGGCAATACCACGCCGGTCGCGGAGTTCAACATCTTCGTCGATCCCGAAGCCGCCGAAATGGTGCTGAAATCCGGCGTGCCGCTGACCATGGCCGGCCTGAACGTCACCCATCAGGCGCTGGTGTTGCCGCAGGATATCGAACGCATTCGTCAGATAGCCAATCCGGTCGCGCAGGCGGTCGCGGAGATGCTCGATTTTTACCTGCCGCTGTATCTCAGCCACCCGCGCGGCCTGCCCGGCGCGGCGATGCACGATCCCTGCACCATCGCCTGGCTGCTGGCGCCGCAGCTGTTTTCCGGCGTAGAGCGCTGGGTGGGGGTGGAAACCAAGGGGGAATACACCGCCGGCATGACGGTGGTGGACTATTTCCAGCAAACCGGCAACGCGGCCAACGTGGAAGTGCTGACCGGCATCAACCGCGAAGGCTTTATCGATCTGCTGGCCGAGCGCGTAGCGCGTTATTGATCCCATCGGGGCGCATTCGCGCCCCTATTTCAATTTTTTTGATTTAACTCAGCGAATTTTTGCGCTATCACTGTTCCTGGCTTGCCTCTACCATGCGTTTACACCGACTGACATCGTCACCGATTAGACTTCGCCTGGAGATAAGCCAATGAGCCGCGTACTGGTCCTGAAATCAAGTATTCTGGGTGAATATTCCCAGTCTGGAAAATTAGTCGATTTTTTTGTTGAACAATGGCGTGAAACTCACCCTGAAGACAGGTTCACCGTGCGCGATTTGGCCAACCCGACGCTGCCGGAGCTGGATGGTGAAGTGATGGCCGGTTTTACCGCCGGCGATAAACCGCTGACGCCGCACCAGCAAAGCACCCTGGCGCTGTCCGATGAGCTGATTGCCGAGCTGAAGTCGCACGACACGCTGATCATCAGCGCCCCGATGTACAACTTCAACATCCCGACACAGCTGAAGATCTACTTCGATCTGATTGCCCGCGCCGGTCAGACGTTCCGCTATACTTCCGCCGGCGCCGAAGGGCTGGTGACAGGCAAGAAAGCGATCGTCATCTCCAGCCGCGGCGGCATCCACGCCGGCACGCCGACGGATCTGATCACGCCGTACGTGAAGCTGTTCCTGGGCTTTATCGGCATCACCGACGTTGAATTCGTGCTGGCGGAAGGCTTCGCCTACGGCCCGGAAGCGGCGGAGAAAGCCGCCCAGGACAGCCGCATCGCGGTCGCGCAGAAAATCCCGGCCGGCGTCGCCGTACCGGCCAGCGCACCGGCGCAGGCGCAAGCCGCCCCGGCTACCGTCAGCGGCGGTTTCCTCAGCAACCTGCTGAAGAAACTGTTCCGCTAAACGCCGGCCTTAGCGTTCCCCGCCCTGCCGGGGAGCGCCATCAAGGTTCAAACGGCCGCCGCTGGAACTGGTCGTGGCCGCATTTCGGGCACAGCGGCAGCACCTCCGGCGTGTAGAACGCCAGGTGGTAGTGACACTGCTCGCACACCAGATTGCCCAGCCCCACCACTTCACCGCTGTGGTAAACGCCGTGGTGGCTGACATCCTTGAACACCTCGCGCCACTCCAGCTGGGTTTTGTCGGTGATATCCGCCAGTTCCTGCCACAGGCTCTCTTTGATCACCCGCATAAACACGCTGTCGGTAAACTCGTCCCGGCTCTCCTGATAGCTGCGGGCGAACTCTTCCAGATCGCGCCGCACCGCCTGCGTCACCTGCCGCACCTCATCGCGGGTCAGATCCTCGGCCTCGTTCAACCGCCGCTCCGCGCTGGCCACCAGTTCGTCGATATCGCGTTCACCGTTTTTCAGGCGTTCGGTCAGCGATGCCACCAATTCGCGGTAATACTGAGCAACCTTGTTCATAGACTCTCCTCGATAAACGCTGCGCCGGACTTGGCTGTAGGGATACCCCTAAGCTACTTGTTCTTATTTTAGCCGTAAATGACTGATGTCACTTGGCAAGACGCGGGATCCGCAGGTTGTGAGCCGCGTCATGACGACGCTTTTTTTAAATGCGCCGAGTCAGGCGCTTGGAGTTGTTGCCGGGAGGTCTTATCAGCTATGCTATGCGGATCTACGAATACTAAATGTTCATTGCGTTGCCTCTGACCGGGGCAACGGTTTACACCTACAGGACCACCGGCCGCCATGCAAGAGCAATACCGTCCAGAAGACATAGAATCGAACGTACAGCTTCACTGGCAAGAGAAGCAGACTTTCAAAGTTACCGAAGACGACAGCAAGGAAAAGTACTACTGCCTATCCATGCTGCCTTACCCGTCCGGCCGACTGCACATGGGCCACGTTCGTAACTACACTATCGGCGACGTGATCTCGCGCTATCAGCGCATGCTGGGCAAAAACGTGCTGCAGCCGATCGGCTGGGATGCGTTCGGCCTGCCGGCGGAAGGCGCGGCGGTGAAAAACAACACCGCACCGGCCCCGTGGACCTATGACAACATCGAATACATGAAGAACCAGCTGAAATTGCTGGGCTTCGGCTACGACTGGGATCGCGAAATCGCCACCTGCCAGCCGGAATACTACCGCTGGGAACAGTGGTTCTTCACCAAGCTGTATGAAAAAGGCCTGGTCTACAAAAAGACCTCGGCGGTGAACTGGTGCCCGCACGATCTGACCGTGCTGGCCAACGAACAGGTTATCGACGGCTGCTGCTGGCGCTGCGACACCAAGGTCGAGCGTAAAGAGATCCCGCAGTGGTTCATCAAAATCACCGCCTACGCCGATCAGCTGCTGAACGATCTGGACACGCTTGAAAGCTGGCCGGAGCAGGTGAAAACCATGCAGCGCAACTGGATTGGCCGCTCCGAAGGCGTGGAAATCACCTTCGACGTGGCGGACAGCGAAGAGAAGCTGACGGTTTACACCACCCGTCCCGACACCTTCATGGGCGCCACCTACGTGGCGGTCGCCGCGGGCCACCCGCTGGCGCAACAAGGCGCGCGCAACAACCCGGCGCTGACCGACTTCATCGACGAATGCCGCAACACCAAAGTTGCCGAAGCCGAAATGGCGACGATGGAGAAGAAAGGCATGCCGACCGGCCTGTTCGTTGTCCACCCGCTGAGCGGCGAGAAGCTGCCGGTGTGGGTCGCCAACTTCGTGCTGATGGAATACGGCACCGGCGCCGTGATGGCGGTACCGGCGCACGACCAGCGCGACTGGGAATTCGCCACCAAATACGATTTGCCGATCAAACCGGTGATCCTGAACCTCGACGGCAGCCAGCCTGACGTGAGCGCCGAAGCGATGACCGACAAAGGCGCGCTGTTCAACTCCGGCGAGTTCGACGGCCTGGACAATGAAGCGGGCTTCAACGCCATCGCCGACAAACTGGTCGCCAAGGGCGTAGGCCAGCGCAAGGTCAACTACCGTCTGCGCGACTGGGGCGTTTCCCGTCAGCGTTACTGGGGCGCGCCAATCCCGATGGTGACGCTGGAAGACGGCACCGTGATGCCGACGCCGGAAGACCAGTTGCCGGTGATCCTGCCGGAAGACGTGGTCATGGACGGCATCACCAGCCCGATCAAGGCCGATCCTGAGTGGGCGAAGACCACCGTCGACGGCCAGCCGGCGCTGCGTGAAACCGATACTTTCGACACCTTTATGGAGTCTTCCTGGTACTACGCGCGCTACACCTGCCCGCAGTATGACCAAGGCATGCTGGATCCGGCCGCCGCCAACTACTGGCTGCCGGTCGATCAATATATCGGTGGCATCGAACACGCCATCATGCACCTGATGTACTTCCGCTTCTTCCACAAGCTGATGCGCGATGCGGGCCTGGTGGATTCCGACGAGCCGGCCAAGCGCCTGCTGTGTCAGGGCATGGTGTTGGCCGACGCCTTCTACTACACCGGCAACAGCGGCGAGCGCGTCTGGGTGTCCCCGGTTGACGCCACCGTCGAGCGCGACGACAAGGGTCGCATCATCAAGGCCACCGATCCGCAAGGCCGTGAACTGGTCTATGCTGGCATGAGCAAAATGTCGAAGTCGAAAAACAACGGCATCGACCCGCAGGAGATGGTGGAAAAATACGGCGCGGACACCGTGCGTCTGTTCATGATGTTCGCTTCACCGGCAGAAATGACGCTGGAGTGGCAGGAATCCGGCGTGGAAGGGGCTAACCGCTTCCTGAAACGCGTGTGGAAACTGGCCTACGATCACGTGGAAAAAGGCGCGGTGCAGCCGCTCGACGTGGCGGCGCTGAACGAAGATCAGAAAGCGCTGCGCCGCGATCTGCACAAAACCATCGCCAAGGTGACCGATGACATCGGCCGCCGTCAGACCTTCAACACCGCGATCGCCGCCGTGATGGAGCTGATGAACAAGCTGGCCCGCGCACCGCAGGAGAGCGAGCAGGATCGCGCGCTGCTGCAGGAAGCGCTGCTGGCCGTGGTTCGCATGCTGTATCCGTTCACCCCGCACGTATGCTTCACGCTGTGGCAAGCGCTGGGCGGCGAAGGCGACGTAGACACTGCGCCATGGCCGGTTGCCGACGAGCAGGCGATGGTCGAAGACTCCAAACTGGTGGTGGTGCAGGTGAACGGCAAGGTTCGCGCTAAAATCACCGTATCCGCCGATGCGACCGAAGAGCAGGTGCGCGCGCGCGCTGCCGAAGAGCATCTGGTGGCTAAATATCTGGACGGCGTCACGATTCGCAAAGTGATCTACGTTCCGGGCAAACTGCTTAACCTGGTTGTGGGTTAACACAAGGAGGAATTGTGCGACAACGCATTCTGACGCTGTTGCTGGGGTTGGCGGTGCTGGTCACCGCCGGCTGCGGTTTTCACCTGCGCGGCACCACGCAGGTGCCTAATGAAATGAAAACGCTGATCCTGGACAGCGCTGACCCTTACGGCCCGTTGACGCGCTCGGTGCGCGAACAGCTGCGTCTGAACGACGTGACTATCGTCAGCGATCCGAAGCGTAAAGACGTGCCTTCCCTGCGCATCGTCGGCGCGACGGAAAGCCAGGATACCGCTTCGATCTTCCAGGACGGTAAAACCGCCGAGTACCAGATGGTGCTGACCGTGCAGGCGCAGGTGCTGATCCCGGGCCATGACCTGTATCCGCTGTCGGTGAAAGTGTTCCGTTCCTTCTTCGACAACCCGTTGACCGCGCTGGCCAAGGACTCCGAACAGGAGATCATTCGCCAGGAAATGCGTGAGCAGGCGGCGCAACAGCTGGTGCGCAAACTGCTGGCCGTGCATGCGGCGGAAGAAGATAACCGGCAGAAAGCCGCTGCCGCCGGCGAACGAGCGGCAAGCCAAACCGCACAATGATCCGCATTTATCCGGAACAACTTGCCGCGCAGCTCCGAGAGGGGCTGCGCGCTTGTTATTTATTGAGCGGCAATGAACCGCTGCTGCTGCAGGAGAGCCAGGATTTGCTCCGGCAGGCCGCGCAACAGCAGCAGTTCAGCGAGCACTACAGCATTTCCCTCGACGCCCATACCGACTGGGACGCCATCTTCGGCATCTGCCAGGCGATGAGCCTGTTCGCCAGCCGCCAGACGCTGCTGCTGATCTTCCCCGAAAACGGCCCGACGGCGCCGATCGGCGAACAGCTGACCAAGCTCGCCACGCTGCTGCACGAGGATATCCTGCTGATCCTGCGCGGCCCGCGCCTCACCAAAGCGCAGGAAAACAGCGCCTGGTTCAAGGCGCTCAGCCCGCACGGCGCCCTCGTCAGTTGCCAGACGCCGGAACAGGCGCAGCTGCCGCGCTGGGTCGCCACGCGCGCCAAGGCGATGAAGCTGGAGTTGGACGACGCCGCCAATCAGCTGCTGTGCTACTGCTATGAAGGCAACCTGCTGGCGCTGTCGCAGGCGCTGGAGCGGCTGTCGCTGCTGCACCCGGACGGCAAGCTCACGCTGCCGCGCGTCGAACAGGCGGTGAACGACGCCGCCCACTTCACGCCGTTCCACTGGCTGGACGCCCTGCTGGCCGGCAAGAGCAAGCGCGCCTGGCATATTTTGCAGCAGCTGCAGCAAGAAGACGTGGAGCCGGTGATCCTGCTGCGCACCCTGCAGCGCGAACTGCTGCTGTTGCTGACGCTGCAGCGCCGCATGGCTTCCGCGCCGCTGCGCACGCTGTTCGATCAGCACAAGGTCTGGCAGAACCGCCGCCCGCTGGTGACCCAGGCGCTGCAACGCCTGTCCGGCCCCCAGCTGCAGCAGGCGGTACAGCTGCTGACGCAAATCGAGCTGACCCTCAAGCAGGACTATGGCCAGTCGGTCTGGCCGGAACTGGAAACCCTGTCGATGCTGCTGTGCGGCAAACCCTTGGCCACGAGTTTTACCGATGCCCACTAACCCGGAACACCCCACCGTTTTGCACGCGCTGTTCGGCGGCACCTTTGACCCGATCCACTACGGCCACCTGCGGCCGGTGGAAGCGTTGGCCGCCGAAGTGGGCCTGAATCGCGTCACGCTGCTGCCTAACCACGTGCCGCCGCACCGCCCGCAGCCGGAGGCCAATGCGCAGCAGCGCCTGAAGATGGTCGAGCTGGCGATCGCCGGCAATCCACTGTTTGCCGTCGACGATCGCGAACTGCACCGCACCACCCCCTCCTACACCATCGAGACGTTGGAAACGATTCGTAAAGAGCGTGGCGCCGCCCAGCCGCTGGCGTTTATCATTGGTCAGGACTCGCTGCTGACGCTGCATAAGTGGCACCGCTGGCAGGCGCTGCTGGACGTGTGTCATCTGCTGGTGCTGGCGCGCCCGGGCTATAACGATCGCATGGACACGCCGGAACTGCAGCAGTGGCTGGAACGCCATCGCACCGCCGACCCGGCGCTGCTCAGCCGTCGCCCGCACGGCCATATCTATTTGGCCGATACGCCGGAGCTGGAAATTTCCGCCACCGAGATCCGTCAGCGCCGCCATCAGGGCCTCAACTGCGACGACCTGCTGCCACGCCCGGTGCAGCGCTATATCGAGTTGCAGGGTTTATATCGCTAGCGAAAGGTGCGTGATATACTGCGCCGCTATTTTTCAGGTATCCGCTGAAAACCCCGGAAACCTTAGCTGGCCGGGCAGTCACCAGTTAGCTGGCTTTCAGCGGCAGCCTGCCGAAACCATTATCCGGTTACGCCGCGGCGCGCGCATTTTGCCCGCCGCAGCCGACTGAACAGAACACACCCAAGGGGGAACCTTTGCAAGGTAAAGCGCTCCAAGATTTCGTCATCGATAAAATCGATGATCTGAAAGGCCAAGACATTATCGCTCTGGACGTCCAGGGCAAATCCAGCATCACCGATTGCATGATCATCTGCACCGGCACCTCGACTCGCCACGTGATGTCGATCGCCAGCCACGTGGTGCAGGAATCCCGTGCCGCGGGCATGGAGCTGTACGGCATGAAAGGCCAGGAAGCCTCCGACTGGATCGTGGTCGATCTGGGCGAAGTGATCGTGCACGTGATGCAGGAAGAGAGCCGTCGCCTGTACGAGCTGGAAAAACTCTGGAGCTAAGCGGTGAAACTGCAATTGGTGGCGGTCGGCACCAAAATGCCAGACTGGGTGCAAACCGGCTTTATGGATTACCTGCACCGCTTTCCCAAAGATATGCCGTTTGAGCTGACCGAGATCCCGGCGGGCAAACGCGGCAAAAACGCCGACATCAAGCGCATTCTGGACAAGGAAGGCGAACAGATGCTGGCGGCGGTGGGCAAAGGCAACCGCATCGTTACGCTGGACATCCCAGGCACGCCGTGGGAAACGCCGCAGCTGGCGCAGCAGCTTGAACGCTGGAAGCAGGATGGCCGCAACGTCAGCTTGCTGATCGGCGGCCCGGAAGGGCTGGCGCCCGCCTGCAAAGCCGCTGCCGAGCAGAGCTGGTCACTGTCTCCGCTGACGCTGCCGCATCCTTTGGTGCGCGTCCTGGTGGCCGAAAGCCTCTACCGCGCCTGGAGTATTACTACAAATCATCCTTACCACCGGGAATAGCCGGTGGTGACCGTGACAGAGTGAAATAAAGCAGCGGGATGAAAATAGAACGTAACCCTTTTCGCGACTATACGGCTGAATCCGCCCTGTTTGTACGCCGCGCCCTGGTGGCGTTTCTGGGCATCCTGGTGCTGTCCGGCATCCTGATCGCCAACCTGTATAATCTGCAAGTGCTCCGCGTCGAGGATTACCGCACCCGCTCCAACGAAAACCGCATCAAGCTGGTGCCCATCGCGCCCAGCCGCGGCATTATCTACGATCGCAACGGCACCCCGCTGGCGCTCAACCGCACCATTTATCAGCTGGAGCTGATGCCGGAGAAGGTCGACGATCTCAAGGCCACGCTGCAGGCGCTGCGCACGGTGGTCGATCTGACCGACGACGACATCACCAATTTCGAAAAAGAGCGCAAGCGTTCGCGCCGCTTCGTCTCCATTCCGGTGAAAACCGCGCTGACCGAGGTGCAGGTCGCCCGCTTTGCGGTCAATCAGTTCCGCTTCCCCGGCGTGGAAGTGAAAGGTTACCAGCGCCGCTACTATCCTTACGGCTCCGCCCTCACCCACGTCACCGGCTACGTGTCGAAAATCAACGACCGCGACGTCGAACGCCTGGACAAAGACGGCAAACTGGCCAACTACGCCGCCACCCACGATATCGGCAAACTGGGCATCGAACGCTATTACGAAGACACGCTGCACGGCAAAACCGGTTACGAAGAGGTTGAAGTCAACAACCGCGGCCGGGTGATCCGCCAATTGCACGAGCAGCCGCCTTCCGCCGGTCAGGACGTCTACCTGACGCTCGATCTTGAGCTGCAGCGCTACATCGAGCAGCTGCTGGTGGGCAGCCGCGCCGCGGTGGTGGTGAGCGATCCGCGCACCGGCGCCATCCTGGCGATGGTGTCCAACCCGAGCTACGATCCGAACCTGTTCGTGGACGGTATTTCCAGCAAGGATTATCAGGGGTTGCTGAACGATCCGAATCGCCCGCTGATCAACCGCGCCACGCAGGGGGTTTACCCGCCCGCGTCGACGGTGAAACCTTATATCGCAGTGTCGGCGCTCAGCGCCGGCGTGATCACCAAGAACACCGTGGTGTTCGATCCCGGCTGGTGGCAACTGCCCGGCTCGGAAAAACGCTTCCGCGACTGGAAAAAATGGGGCCACGGCCGCCTGAACGTCACCAAGGCGCTGGAAGAGTCCGCGGATACCTACTTCTATCAGGTCGCCTATGACATGGGGATCGATCGGCTGTCGAGCTGGCTGACCAAATTCGGTTACGGCCAGTACACCGGCATCGATCTGGCCGAAGAGCGTTCCGGCCTGATGCCGACGCGCGAATGGAAGCTGAAACGCTATAAAAAGCCGTGGTATCAGGGTGACACCATTCCGGTGGGCATCGGCCAGGGCTACTGGACCGCCACGCCGATCCAGATGGCCAAGGCGCTGAACACCCTGATCAACGACGGCACCGTCAAAACGCCGCACCTGCTGCAGAGCACCCGCGTCAACGGCACGCTGGTGCCGTTCAAACAGGAAGAGAGCACGCAGATCGGCGATATTCACTCCGGCTTCTGGGAAATCGCCAAAGACGGCATGTACGGGGTGGCCAACCGTCCGAACGGGACGGCGCGCAAGTACTTTGCGGACGCACCTTACAAAGCCGCGGCGAAATCGGGTACCGCACAGGTATTCGGCTACGAAACCTACAACGCCCACAAACTGGCGGAACACCTGCGCGATCACAAGCTGATGACCGCCTTCGCGCCGTTCAACAACCCGACGGTGTCGGTCGCCATCATTCTGGAAAACGGCGGCTCCGGTCCGGCGGTGGGCACCATCACCCGCCAGATCCTCGACCATATCATGCTGGGCGACAACAATACGCAATTGCCAAGCGAGGCCCCGCTGCCGCCTGGCGTAGAAGGTGACTAAGGTAGAACATGACTGAAAGCCAACAAAAAGGCTCGATCTGGACCAAAATCCACATCGACCCGACGTTCCTGCTGCTGATCCTGGCCCTGCTGGTCTACAGCGCCTTCGTGATGTGGAGCGCCAGCGGCCAGGACATCGGCATGATGGAGCGCAAGATCGGGCAGATCGTCATGGGGCTGATCGTGATGGCCGTCATGGCGCAAATCCCGCCGCGCGTGTACGAAAGCTGGGCGCCCTATCTGTATATTTTCTGCGTGATTTTGCTGATCCTGGTGGACGCCTTCGGGCAGATCAGTAAAGGCGCGCAGCGCTGGCTGGATCTCGGCGTGGTGCGCTTCCAGCCGTCGGAAATCGCCAAGATCGCCGTGCCGCTGATGGTGGCGCGCTTTATGAACCGCGACGTCTGCCCGCCTTCGCTGAAAAACACCGCCATCGCGCTGGTGCTGATCTTCCTGCCGACGCTGCTGGTGGCCGCGCAGCCGGATCTGGGCACCTCGATCCTGATCGCCGCCTCCGGCCTGTTCGTGCTGTTCCTGTCGGGCATGAGCTGGAAACTGATCGCCGTCGCCGCCGTCGCGCTGGCGGCCTTTATCCCGGTGCTGTGGTTCTTCCTGATGCACGGTTATCAACGCGACCGCGTAATGATGCTGCTCGATCCGGAAAGCGACCCGCTCGGCGCCGGCTACCACATCATTCAGTCGAAGATCGCCATCGGCTCCGGCGGCCTGTCCGGCAAGGGCTGGCTGCACGGCACCCAGTCGCAGCTGGAGTTCCTGCCGGAGCGCCATACCGACTTTATCTTTGCCGTGTTGGCCGAAGAGCTGGGGCTGATCGGGGTATTGGTGCTGCTGGCGCTCTACCTGCTGGTGATCATTCGCGGGCTGATGATCGCCGCCAAGGCGCAAACCACC
The DNA here is from genome assembly GCF_030954545.1 of Serratia sp. MF1(2023). Classification (NCBI taxonomy): domain Bacteria; kingdom Pseudomonadati; phylum Pseudomonadota; class Gammaproteobacteria; order Enterobacterales; family Yersiniaceae; genus Serratia; species Serratia sp. MF1(2023). The sequence continues at coordinate 55,791 of NZ_JAVHUX010000048.1, forward strand.
TTCGGCCGCGTGATGGTTGGCGGCTTGATGCTGATTTTGTTCGTTTATGTCTTTGTTAACATCGGTATGGTCAGTGGCATTTTGCCGGTAGTTGGCGTACCTTTGCCTCTGGTCAGTTACGGGGGTTCGGCGCTGATAGTGTTGATGGCCGGTTTCGGCATCATCATGTCGATCCACACGCATCGGAAAATGCTGTCTAAAAGTTTATAAGAGGTGAGTAATGCGTAAGGAATGGCTTTGGATCGGCGTCGCGGCGGTGTTGCTCTCCGCCTGTACCGCCCCGACCACGGAACAGCAGGCGCCACAGCAGCCGTACAACGGCCCGGTGGTGGAAATCGGTGGCGTCGAGCCTCAATATGAACCCTATAACCCTAACAACATGCAGGATTATAAGGTTAATGGCGATACTTACCGCATCGTAAAAGATCCGCAGAACTTCTCGCAGACCGGCCTGGCGTCCTGGTATGGCGAAGAGGCCAACGGCAACACCACGGCGCTGGGTGAGCAGTTCGATCCCAACGGCCTGACCGCGGCGCACCCAACGCTGCCAATCCCAAGCTATGTGCGCGTCACCAACCTGGCCAACGGCCGTCAGCTGGTGGTGCGCGTCAACGATCGCGGGCCATACACCAAGGGCCGCATCATCGATCTGTCGAAAGCCGCCGCCGACCGCCTCAACCTGTCCAACAACACCAAGGTCAAAGTCGATTTCATCAACGTGGCGCCGGACGGCACGCTGAGCGGCCCGGGCACCATCGGCACCATCGTGGCGAAACAGAGTTACGCCCTGCCGGCACGCCCGGATCTCGGCGCCAGCGGCATGGGCACCCCGATCCAACAGGACGTGCCGGTCGCCGGCGGCGCGGCGGTGCGCCCGATCGATAACAGCACCCTGCGCACCGACGATGGCGCTCCGGCAAACGCCGGCAACGGCCGCAGCGGTTTCCTCGGCGCGCCAAGCGCAGTACCGGCCGGCGTGCTGGAAGGTTCCGAACCGGAAGCCGCCGCCGTGGCCGCTCCGGTTGCGGCCGGCGCTGCGGCGGCTGGCATGGCGGCCGCTTCTTCCTCCGGCGGTTACGTGGTGCAGGTCGGTGCGCTGAGCAACGCCGAGCGCGCCCAGAGCTGGCAGCAAAGCCTGAGCCAACAGTTTGGCGTGCCGGGCAAAGTGGCGGCCAACGGCAACGTTTATCGCGTCCAGCTCGGCCCGTTCAGCAGCCGTCAGCAGGCGGCCCAGCTGCAGCAACGCCTGGCCAGCGAAGCGCAACAACAGTCTTTCGTTACTGCTGCACCCTAAGCGTTATGCCCGGCGGGCATTCGCGGCTGATAAGCGGTTATTTAGCTGAAACATTTTCTTGCAGCTAAAAGGTCTTTAACCGCAATTAGTCAGATGAATGGATAATGCCTGCCGGGATCGCATCTGCTATAGTGTGGCTCGTTTTTTAACTTTACTTTCACGGATGTTGTAGTCCCGATCATGAAACAAGTAACTTCTTTTCGCTTAATCAAAAGCATCGCACTCGGCACCGTTATCGCAATGAGCGCAGCCTCCGTTGCACATGCCGATGACGTTAACATCAAAACCATGATCCCAGGTGTCCCGCAGATCGATGCGGAAGCGTACATCCTGATTGATTACAACTCCGGCAAGGTGCTGGCCGAGATGAACGCCGACGCGCGTCGCGATCCGGCCAGCCTGACCAAAATGATGACCAGCTACGTCATCGGCCAGGCGCTGAAAGCGGGTAAAATCGGCCAGGACGATCTGGTGACCGTCGGTCAGGACGCCTGGGCGACCGGCAACCCGGTGTTCAAAGGCTCCTCGCTGATGTTCCTGAAGCCAGGCGATCGCGTGCCGGTCTCCAAGCTGACCCGCGGCATCAACCTGCAATCCGGTAACGACGCCTGCGTGGCGATGGCCGACTACGTCGCCGGCAGCCAGGACGCGTTCGTTAACCTGATGAACACCTACGTCAGCAAGCTGGGCCTGCAGAACACCCACTTCCAGACGGTACACGGCCTGGATGCCCAGGGCCAGTACAGCTCGGCGCGTGACATGGCGCTGATCGGCCAGGCGCTGATCCGCGACGTGCCGGACGAGTACGCGATTTACAAAGAAAAAGAGTTCACCTTCAACAATATCCGCCAGATGAACCGCAACGGTCTGCTGTGGGATAACAGCCTGAACGTCGACGGCATCAAAACCGGCCACACCGACGCGGCGGGTTACAACCTGGTGGCTTCGGCGACCGAAGGCCAGATGCGCCTGATCTCCGCAGTGATGGGCGGCCGCACCTACAAAGGCCGCGAAGCCGAGAGCAAGAAACTGCTGACCTGGGGCTTCCGCTTCTTCGAAACCGTGGCGCCGCTGAAGGTCGGTAAAGAGTTCGCTTCCGAGCCGGTCTGGTTCGGCGATGCCGACCGCGTTGAACTGGGCGTGGACAAAGACGTCTACCTGACCATCCCGCGCGGCCGCATGAAAGATCTGAAGGCCAGCTATGTGCTGAACACGCCGGAAATTCACGCGCCGCTGGCGAAAAACCAGGTGGTCGGCAGCATCAACTTCCAGCTGGACGGCAAAACCATCGACCAGCGTCCGCTGGTGGTGATGAACGAAGTGAAAGAAGGCGGTTTCTTCAGCCGCATCGTGGACTACATCAAACTGATGTTCCACCACTGGTTCGGTTAACGGTTGAAACGGGCGAAATTGCCCCCATATAGTGAATAACACTAACTCCCGCCCCGGCGGGAGTTATACTTTATAGATTAGCTAGCACTCTGGAGCGCACGCACATGCAAAAAACTAAACTGAACGAACTGCTCGAATTCCCTTGCCCGTTTACCTACAAGGTGATGGGCCTGGCGCAGCCTGAGCTGGTTGACCAGGTAGTTGAAGTGGTGCAGCGCCATGCGCCGGGCGACTACAACCCGCAGGTCAAGCCAAGCAGCAAAGGCAACTACCACTCGGTCTCCATCACCATCAACGCCACTCACATCGAGCAGGTCGAAACCCTGTACGAAGAGTTGGGTAACATTGAAATTGTTCGCATGGTGCTGTAATTCCAGCATAAACCCCTGCTTATCAACCCGGGATGGCGCAGCGTCTTCCCGGGTTGCGCATTTTTGGTCAGCGAAAGGCTGGCCGCAGACCGGAGCGCCCGGTATAATGGCTTTACCACTTCTGTAACCTGACGATGACTCTTTTGCAACCAGACAAGATCATTTTGCGTCAGCTGGGGTTGCAGCCCTACGCGCCTGTATCCCAAGCCATGCATAACTTCACCGACAGTCGTACCGAGACCACGCCGGACGAGCTGTGGCTGGTGCAGCATCACCCGGTGTTCACCCAGGGCCAGGCCGGCAAAGCTGAGCATGTGCTGATGCCCGGCGATATCCCGGTGATTCAGAGCGATCGCGGCGGCCAGGTGACCTACCACGGGCCGGGCCAGCAGGTGATGTACGTGATGGTCGATCTGAAACGCAACAAGGTCGGCGTACGCCAATTGGTCACGGCGATAGAAGATACGGTTATCAACACCCTCGCCCACTTCCGCCTCGAATCGCGCGCCCGTCCGGATGCGCCGGGCGTGTACGTGGGGGAGCAGAAAATCTGTTCGTTGGGTTTGCGGATCCGCAAAGGCAGCTCATTCCACGGCCTGGCCCTGAATGTGGCGATGGATCTCAGCCCCTTCCAACGCATCAACCCTTGCGGTTACGCCGGCATGCAAATGACGCAGGTCAGCGCGCTGGCGCCCGGCGTTGGCATTGAAGACATACACCCAATCCTGGTACAGGAATTTGTTCATTTACTCGGCTACCAGACGGTCGAGCTTCGTAACTGGAACCTGCACGATTATGAGTAAACCAATTCAGATGGAACGCGGCGTCAAATACCGCGATGCTGACAAAATGGCGCTGATCCCGGTCAAAACGGTGGTCACCGAACGGCAGGAGCTGTTGCGTAAACCCGAGTGGATGAAGATCAAACTGCCTGCCGACTCAACGCGCATTCAGGGCATCAAAGCCGCCATGCGCAAGAACGGCCTGCACTCCGTCTGTGAGGAAGCCTCGTGCCCTAACCTGTCCGAGTGTTTCAACCACGGCACTGCCACCTTCATGATCCTCGGCGCCATCTGTACCCGCCGCTGCCCGTTCTGCGACGTGGCCCACGGCCGCCCGATCGCGCCGGACGCCAACGAGCCGGAAAAGCTGGCGCAAACCATCGCCGACATGGCGCTGCGTTATGTGGTGATCACCTCGGTTGACCGCGACGATCTGCGCGACGGCGGCGCTCAACACTTTGCCGACTGCATCTCGGCCATCCGCGCCAAGAGCCCGAACATCAAAATTGAAACGCTGGTGCCGGACTTCCGCGGCCGTATGGATCGCGCGCTGGAGATCCTCACCGCCACGCCGCCGGACGTATTCAACCACAACCTGGAAAACGTGCCGCGCGTATATCGCCAGGTGCGCCCGGGCGCCAACTACGAGTGGTCGCTGAAGCTGCTGGAGCGCTTTAAAGAAGCGCACCCGGATATCCCGACCAAATCCGGCCTGATGGTCGGCCTGGGCGAAACCAACGCGGAAATCGTCGAAGTGATGCGCGATCTGCGCCGCCACGGCGTGACCATGCTGACGCTGGGGCAATACCTGCAGCCGAGCCGTCACCACCTGCCGGTGCAGCGCTACGTCAGCCCGGCCGAGTTCGACGAGATGAAAGAAGAAGCGATGGCGATGGGCTTCACCCACGCCGCCTGCGGCCCGTTCGTGCGTTCGTCTTACCACGCCGATCTGCAGGCCAAAGGGATGGAAGTGAAATAACGCGTAATAGTTTGTTACGCTAAAGACGGCGGAAACGCCAAAAAACGGATGTCCGCAAGGCATCCGTTTTTTATTGCGCGCCACCAGGCGGGGTTAAACGTCTTTCTTTTCGACGCTCTGCTGAGCGGACTGGCTTTCGGCGGCGTTGTTGCCGGCGGCCGGCGGCGTGCTGTCGTCGCCCACGGCTTTTTTAAAGCCTTTCAGCGCCGCGCCAAGATCGGCGCCGAGCGTGCGCAGTTTGCTGGTGCCGAACAGTAAAATCACCAACACCGCAATCACCAGAAGTTTGGTAATGCTGATACCTTCCATACTCACCTTCTTATCATAGAGCGCTGCGTGAACAGCGAGAAAAACTGACCTTGCCTGCGAATATTTAGCGACTTTCCTTCGGCTCGCACAACCGCAACATGTAACAGAGTGAGATCCGTCGCAGGAATGCCACGCGGCCGCACGGCGCGGATTCCAGACTATTCTTAGTTTATCGCCCGCATGATACGCTGCCGTGATACTTATCAGGGAGATGCCGGATGTATATTGCTCCACCCATTTTCGATGCCCGAAAATCCGGCCTCAGCTTCGCCAAACGCACCTATCTGCCCCGCGTCGCCGGCCTGGGACTCGGCTTTATCTGCGTCTGCGCCGTGCTCTACCCCTTGGCTCCGCCCACGGCGGTCTGGCTATTGCTGGCCTTTCACGGCTTTCTCTGGCCGCATCTTGCCTACCGCCTGGCCCGCCGCGCCAAAGATCCGTTCAAAGCCGAGATCCGCAACCTGCTGATCGACTCCGCCTTCGGTGGCTTCTGGGCCGCGATGATGGCGTTCAATGCGCTGCCGGCGATCGTCATCCTGTCGATGATGAGCATGAACAACATCGCTTCCGCCGGCAAAGCGCTGTTTGTCAAAGGGTTGGCGATTCAATTGGCCACGGCGGCGCTGACCGGCGCGCTGCTCGGCTTCCCATTTCAACCGCACAGCACGCCGCTGCAAATCTATCTGTGCCTGCCGATGATCTACCTGTACCCGACGCTGCTCGGGCTGGTGACCTACCGCACCGCCAAGCGGCTGGCGGAAAAGAAACAGGAGCTGCAACGCATCAGCACTCGCGATGGGCTGACCGGCTTGTACAACCGCCGCCACTGGGAGCACCTGCTGCATCGCCAGTTTGACAGCTGCCGCCGCTACCAGGACAACGCCACGCTGATCCTGATGGATATCGATCGCTTCAAAACCATCAACGACACCTTCGGCCACGCTTTAGGGGATGAGGCCCTGGCGGCGCTGGCGGAAGAGCTGCTGATCGGCTTGCGCAACGTGGATATCGTCGGGCGCTACGGCGGCGACGAGTTTGGCGCGGTGCTGCCGAACACCAGCGCCGAACAGGCGGAAACCGTCCTGCAGCGTATCCAGCAGCGACTGGACGCCGTTATCTTCAAAGAGGCGCCACAGCTGCGGCTGCAGATCAGCGCCGGTATCGCCAACTACCACCCCGCGCAGGGCGGTTATCTGGACTGGCTGAAAGCGGCCGACGGCGCGCTTTACCGGGCGAAGCAAAATGGCCGCAACCGGCTGGAAACGGCGGCGCCGACGGGCGACTAACTTACTGGTTTAATAACTTGGCAAAATACTTCGGCGCTTCGACAAAGCCTTCACGCCGGTAAAACGCATGCGCCCGCTCGCTTTCCACCGCCACCAGCAGCGCCTCGGTGCCGGGATAATCCAGCGCCGTCATTAATTCGGCGATCGCTCAGGCGCGCCGTTCTGATTTTCATGGGGTGACCTCGCAGATTGTCGATACTACAAAATAGGCGGCGTTAGGTGTAACATCCATCCGGTGCGGCGAAAAAGGCCGTGCGGCCCGCTGGAGATGACATTCCTCCCTAACCGCCTTCACAGGCTGATGATGTCTACGTAACCTCTCGGAGAGAGGCGCGTAGCGTTACGCCTGTCCCTTTCCGAACCCCGTGAATTTCTCTGATTGAAAGGGAGTTGCCCCATGTTGAGCTCTTTACTGGCCGTATTTATCGGCGGCGGCGTCGGCAGCGTTTTGCGCTGGGCGGTAAGCATGAAAATGAACCCGCTGAACGCCCACATTCCGCTCGGTACGCTGATGGTCAATCTGATCGGCGGTTTTATCATCGGCCTGGCGATGGCGATTTTCACCCGCATGACGCATCTGGATCCCACCTGGAAATTGCTGATCACCACCGGGTTCTGCGGCGGCCTGACCACCTTCTCCACCTTTTCGCTGGAGGTGGTGTACCTGATGCAGGATGGCCGCTTCGGCTGGGCGCTGGCCAACATGCTGCTCAACCTGGCCGGCTCGCTGGCGATGACGCTGCTGGCTTTCATGCTGGTGATGTGGGCCAACGGGCGCTAAGCCCTTAATGTTTCCTTAATCTTGCATGCGCATAATCTCATCCAGTACTCCTGACTGGATGAGAAACCGCTATGTTTAGCCTGCCGAAAACCGCCGCCGAAGCGATTGCCGTTGCGCTGTGCGTGCTGATCGTCGCCGCCTTTATCAAATCCTACCTGTTCGCTTAAGCGCTTTTTCCCGCAGCACGCGTTCATGTTGCGTCTTTCCCGCCGGTTACACTACAATTGAGAATGAACGTTCACACCCAAAAATGTGAACCCGGCTCACGCGTAGCAAAGGATCGGGCAGATGCTCTCCCCCAACGACAGTAAACAGGCCAAGGTGCAGGCCCGCCGCGATCAGATCGTCGAAGCGGCGAAAACCAGCTTCCGCCGCCACGGCTTCCACGCCGCCAGCATGGCGGAGATCGCCCAGGGCTCGCAGCTCAGCGTCGGGCAAATCTATCGCTATTTCGCCAATAAAGACGCGATTATCGAAGAGATCGTCAACCGCATCATCGCCAGCAAGATGCAGCGGCTGGAAAACCTTGGCGATCACATCAACCTGATCGCCGGCACGCTGGCGGCGCGCACGCTGTTTCAGCAGCCGGGCGAGAGCGAAACCGACCACATGCTGATGCTGGAAGTGACCGCCGAGGCCACGCGCAACCCGGTGGTGGCCAAAATGCTCAGCGATGCGGAAGCGCGGCTGTTTCGCCACGTGTGTCACAATCTGCAGCGGCTGTATCCCCATTTCAGCGCGGAAGAGATCGCCGCACGGGTGGAGTTTATCGCCGTTATGAGCGAAGGCACCGGTTACCGTATCCTTACCACGCAAAAAGCCGATGCGTCCCTGCTGCGCGATCTGTATCAGCAGGCCATTTCTCACCTGTTCAGGAAACGCTAATCTCCCATGACCAAACACATAGCCAGACAACGTCTGGTGTACGCCGTCGTGCTTGGCCTGTTGGCCGCGCTGGGGCCGCTGTGCACCGATCTCTATCTACCCGCCCTGCCGGAAATGGCGGGCGAACTGAATACCTCCACCGCCGCCGCACAGCTCAGCCTGACCGCCGGGTTGCTAGGCCTGGGCGTCGGCCAGCTGATTTTCGGCCCTTACAGCGACAAACTGGGCCGCATGCGCCCGCTGTTGCTGTCGCTGATCCTGCTGCTGGGCGCTTCGCTGTGGTGCGCCCTCGCGCCCACCATCGACCAGTTGCTGATCGCCCGTCTGCTGCAGGGCATCGCCGGCGCCGGTGGCGCGGTGATTTCCCGCGCCATCGCCCGCGATCTGTACGCCGGCCATGAGCTGACCCGCTTCTTCGCCCTGCTGATGCTGGTCAACGGCCTGGCGCCGATCGTCGCGCCGGTGTTGGGCGGCGTGATGCTGCAGGTGATGAACTGGCGCGGCATCTTCGGCGTGCTGGCGGCCATCGCCGTGCTGCTGTTCAGCCTGTCGGCGCTGAAGCTGCGCGAATCCCTGCCGGTAGAACGCCGCAGCCAGGGCGGTATCCTGGCGATGCTGATGTCGCTGGGCGGGTTGCTGACCCAGCGCTATTTTATGGGCCTGTGCCTGACGCAAGGTTTCGTGATGACCGGCATGTTCGCCTATATCGGCGCCTCGCCTTTCGTCTTGCAGCAGATTTACGGCCTCAGCCCGCAGATGTTCAGCCTGTGCTTCGCCATTAACGGCGTCGGGCTGATCATTGCGGCGCAGCTGGCCAGCAGCCTCAGTTCACGTTGGGGTGAGCGGCGGGTGTTGAGGGGCGGGCTAACGCTGGCGGCCGTCGCGTCGCTGTTGCTGCTGTTGGCCGCCGCACTGCATGCGCCGCTGGTGTTACTGCTGGTGCCGCTGTTCTTTTCGGTGGCGGTGATCGGCATCGTCGGCCCGACCGCCTCTTCGCTGGCGATGCAAAGCCAGGGAGACAAAGCGGGCAGCGCTTCGGCCTTGATCGGCGTGTGCATGTTCGCCCTCGGCGCCTGCGCCGTGCCGCTCACCGGGCTGGGCGGCACCTCGGGCCTGTCGATGGCGCTGACCATCGTCGGCTGTTACGCCATCGCCATCCTGCTGTTCAGCCTGTTGGCCCGCCGCAGCGAGGCATAACGCGCCCAATAAAAAACCCGCTCAATGAGCGGGTTTTAAGAAATTCAGCTACGCAGCTTAGATAGCAGTAACGTTAGCGGCAGATGGGCCCTTGGCACCGTTCGTGATTTCAAACTCTACACGCTGGCCTTCAGCAAGCGTTTTGAAACCGTTGCTAACGATGGCAGAGAAGTGAACGAAAACGTCCTTGCTACCATCTTCCGGAGTAATGAAACCGAAGCCTTTGGATTCATTAAACCACTTAACGCTACCTTTAATCTTAGACATCAAACTTACCTTTAACGTGAATGAAAGACACAAAACCTGTGTCGATTACAGTACAGCAAGCAGGCAGGATTTTGTCCACCACCGCGATCACAGAAATCCGATAAAGAGTGAAAAAATCCGTGTAGCCCGGTGTAAATGGATTGCACCGGTTGCGATAAGCTCCCGTTCCAGGTCAATCCTCTCCACGCGCCGGCGAACAATGCGCGAACGGCCAAACCCGCCCGCTTACCCCAGCGTTGACGTCCCCATGCAGACGCAATCGCTATGAAATATAACCAGATGGTCTTTTTGCTTCGGCGGCCTCTGCACTAGGGTTAGGGTTTATTTCCCACTGTGAGCCAAGCCTATGACCAGCCAGTTGGCAGACAAAATCATCGCCTATCGGCGTGAGCTGCACCAAAACCCGGAGCTTTCCAATCACGAATTCGCCACCACCGCTCGGCTGACGCGCTGGCTGCAAGAGGCGGGCATTAACCTGCTGCCGCTGGCGCTGAAAACCGGCGTCGTGGCGGAGATTGGCAGCGGCAAGGGGCCGATCATCGCGCTGCGCGGTGACATTGACGCCCTGCCGATCGACGAAATCGCCGACGTGCCCTTCAGCTCGCAAAACCGCGGCGTGATGCACGCCTGCGGCCACGACTTTCACACCTCGGTGATGCTCGGCGCCGCACACCTGCTCAAAGCGCGTGAGGCCGACCTGCCCGGCACGGTGCGCATCTTCTTCCAACCGGCGGAAGAGACCTTCAACGGTGCCCGGCATCTGATCGACGCTGGCGCGCTGGATAACGTTGCGGCGGTATTTGGCCTGCATAACGCGCCGGAGCTGCCCACCGGCACCTTCGCCACCCGCGCCGGGCCGTTCTACGCCAACGTCGATCGCTTCCAGATCCTCATCACCGGCAAAGGCGCGCACGCCGCCAAACCGGAACAGGGCGTCGACACCATCGTCACCGCCAGCCAGATCGTCGGCGCACTGCAGACGCTGCCCAGCCGCAGCTTCAGCTCGCTGGAATCGCTGGTGGTGAGCGTAACGCGCATCGAAGGCGGCAATACCTGGAACGTGCTGCCGCAAACTGTGGAGCTGGAAGGCACGGTGCGCACCCACAGCGACGCGGTGCGCCGCCAGGTGCCGGACAAAATTCGCCAGGTGATCGACGGCGTTGCCGCCGCGCTGGGCGCGCAGGCCGAACTCCGCTGGCAGCCGGGGCCGCCGGCGGTGATCAATGATCCGCATTGGGCGGCGTTCAGCAAAACCGTCGCCGCCGAGGCCGGTTACCGGGTCGAAGAGGCGGAACTGCAGATGGGCGGTGAAGATTTCGCGCTGTATCTGCACCATGTGCCGGGCGTATTCGTCAGCATCGGCTCCGCCAGCGAATTCGGCCTGCATCATCCGCGTTTCAATCCCGATGAACGCGCTCTGTTCCCCGCCGCGCAATATTTCACGCTGCTGGCGGAACGCACGCTGCAACAATTAACCACCGCACCGGAAAAAGCCCTCAGCAACGCCTGAATAACGGTAAAGCGTATTTTCCCGACGCCGCGGATGCCGCGTCGGGGATTATTTTTTCGCTCGCCGTGATATTTGCAATTTTCAACATTTGAATATGCTGTTTTGTTGTTTTACATCCCGCCGCCGCTCATCAATAGTGGGCACATCAGACACCGCGCGCCTCTGCGGCGCATGACAGGATAATTACGATGAGCGACAACGCGACTAATCAACGGCAATTGCGGCTGGGTGCCATTCTGCATGGCGCATCGGGAAATATGTCCGCCTGGCGCCACTCGGACGCCACCGCCGACGCCAGCATCAACCTCGAATTTAATATCGCCACGGCGAAAAAAGCCGAACAGGGGAAATTCGATTTCGTCTTCGTCGCCGATGGGCTATATATCAACGAAAAGTCCATTCCGCATTTTCTTAATCGTTTCGAACCGCTCACCCTGCTGGCCGCGTTGTCCGCCGCCACCGATAAAATCGGCCTGGTGGGCACCCTCTCCACCTCCTACAGCGATCCGTTCACCGTCGCCCGCCAGTTCGCCAGCCTCGATCACCTGAGCAACGGCCGCGCCGGCTGGAACGTGGTGACCTCGCCGCTGGAAGGCTCGGCCAAAAATTTCTCGCGCAAAGAACACCCGGAGCACAGCCTGCGTTATCGCATCGCCGGCGAGTTTCTCGACGTTGCCAAAGGGCTGTGGGACTCCTGGGAAGACGACGCCTTCGTGCGTAATAAGGCCAGCGGCGAATTTTTCCGCGCCGGCAAACTGCACACTCTCAATCACCAGGGGGAATTCTTCTCGGTACAGGGGCCGCTGAACATCGGCCGCACGCCACAGGGGCGCCCGATCCTGTTCCAGGCCGGCGCCTCCGAAGACGGCAAACGGCTGGCGGCCCAACACGCCGATGCGATCTTCACCCATCACGACACGCTGGAGCAGGCGCAGGATTTCTACCAGGACGTGAAGCGGCAGCTGGTGGAACAGGGGCGCGAACCGGACGATCTGCGCATCTTCCAGGGCGTCAGCGTAATCGTCGGCGACGACGACGCGGACGTCGAGCGCCAGTACCAGGAGACCGCCCGCCTGGTCAGCATCGAGAATGCCCTCAACTACCTCGGCCGCTACTTCGAGCATTACGACTTCGCCCGTCATCCGCTGGACGCCCCCTTCCCCGACATCGGCGATCTGGGGCAAAACAGCTTCCGCAGCACCACCGACGCCATCAAGCGCAGCGCCCGCGAGCGCAACCTCACGCTGCGCCAGGTGGCGCTGGAAGCCGCCTCGCCGCGCCCGGTGTTCAGCGGCACGCCGGAAGCGGTGGCGGATGGCCTGCAACGCTGGTTCGACGGCAAAGCCGCCGACGGTTTCATCATCAGCGGCGGTACGCCCAACGCCTTCGGCCACTTCGTCGATCGGGTAGTGCCCATCCTGCAGCAACGTGGCCTGTTCCGCCAGGCGTACCACGGCGACACGCTGCGTGAACATCTAGGCCTGAAGCGCCCGTTGAACAGATTCACCCAATAATAAGATTGCTTTCAGGGATACCCGCTATGCAGAAAACCGTTACCGCCGCCCTCGTGGCGGCCTTGCCGAGCCTGACCGGCGCCGCACAGGCGGGCACCGGCATCGATTTGCAGACCTATGCCCCCCCTATTCACGCGCCGAAGAACCCGCAGGCGAACGCCATGGTCAACCGCAGGGGCGAGAGCGCCGAACGCCTTGCGCAGTCGGAAATCAACCCGCCCGGCCAGGGCGATTAGGAGCGCGCGATGACGCAAGACACCTTCATTCAGACGCTGCCGACCGACCCGCTGATCGCCCCGGTGATCGAAGGGCTGTTCGGCGAATATCGTCAGCGCTACGGCGACTATTTTGGTGACCAGGAACCGGAAGCGCTGGATCTATACGCGCCACCGCAAGGAGCCTTCATCGTGCTGCTGCGCGCCGGTGCGCCGATCGCCATGGGCGCCTTCAAACGCTATGACGCACAAACCGCCGAGCTGAAGCGCATCTGGACGCGGGGCGATCTGCGGCGCCAGGGCCTGGCGCAGCGGGTGTTGCAGCAGCTCGAAACGCTGGCGCTGGCGCAGGGATATCGCCGGCTCTATCTGACCACCGGTTTTCGCCAGCCCGAAGCGGTGGGCCTGTATCTGAGCAACGGGTATCAGCCGCAGTTCGATCCCACCGTCGACAGCGAGGTTTACAGCCGCCCACCCTACGATGGCCGCCTGCCGTTCCGCAAAAGCCTGATTGCAGAGGACGCATGTTGTTGCGCGTCGGAAAGGAAAATCGCCTAAGGCCCCTTTATCTGTATCAGGAGACATGACATGTCCAAACAAGACGTCTTGAAAGTGGTGCCCGCCCGCTATCCGCTGCGGCTGATCGGCGCGCTGTTTTCGCTGTTTATTCTGGCCGCCATCGTGCAATCGGTGGCGGGCAACGCGCGCTGGGAATGGGGCGTGTTCGCCGAGTGGTTCTTCGCGCCGGCGGTGCTGGCGGGGCTGGGGCAAACCCTGCTGCTGACGCTGCTCGGCACGCTGTTCAGCATCCTGTTCGGCACCTTGCTGGCGCTGGCGCGACTGTCGCGCTCTTACCTGTTGGCGTCGCTGGCCTGGGGTTATATCTGGCTGTTTCGCTCGCTGCCGCTGATTCTGGTGCTGATCATCCTGTACAACTTTTCCTACCTGTACGACGCCATCTCGCTGGGCATTCCCTTCACCTCGGTGGTGTTCGCCAGCTATCCGACCATCGACATTCTCGGCCAATTCGCCGTGGCGGTGCTGGGCCTGACGCTGGTGCAGTCCGCCTACACCGCCGAGATCATCCGCGGCGGCATTTTGGGCGTGGATTACGGCCAGCACGAAGCGGCGGCGGCGCTGGGCCTGCCGGGCTATCGCCGCACCTTCCGCATCATTCTGCCGCAGGCGCTGCGCTCCATCATTCCGACCGGCTTCAACGAGATCATCAGCCTGGCGAAAGGCACCTCGATCGTTTACGTGCTGGCGCTGCCGGAGCTGTTTTATACCATTCAGGTTATCTATAACCGCACCCAGCAGGTGATACCGCTGCTGATGGTCGCCACCGTCTGGTATCTGTTCATCACCACCGCGCTGTCGGTGATCCAATACTACATCGAGCGCTATTTCGCCCGGGGCGCGGTGCGCGAACTGCCGCCGACGCCCTGGCAGAAACTGGCCGGCTGGCTAAAACGTTAGGAGATCCGCATGTCTGAAGCCATTGATTATTACGCCTTGCCCGAACAGCCGGCGCGCAATCTCACCCCGGTGCCGGCACGCGGCCTGATCGAAATCAGCAACGTCAGCAAGTTCTTCGGCAAGCACAAGGCGCTGGACGACGTCAGCCTGACGCTGCAGCCGGGCACCGTCACCGTGATCCTCGGCCCTTCCGGCTCCGGTAAATCGACGCTGCTGCGTGCGATCAACCACCTGGAGCGCGTGGACGAAGGCTTTATCCGCATCGACGGCGACTACGTCGGCTATCGCCGCAAGGGCAACCGGCTGTATGAGCTGAAGGAAAAGGCCATCCTTCGGCAACGCATCAACGTCGGCTATGTGTTCCAGAATTTCAACCTGTTCCCGCACCTGACAGTGCTGGAAAACATCATCGAAGCGCCGGTGGTGCACAAAATTCACTCCCGCGAACGGGCGAAAGCGGTGGCCTATGCGCTGCTGGATACCGTCGGGCTGCGCCACAAGGCGGACGCCTACCCGCGCCACCTCTCCGGCGGCCAACAGCAGCGCATCGCCATCGCGCGCGCGCTGGCGCTGAACCCGAAGGTGATCCTGTTCGATGAACCGACCTCCGCGCTCGATCCCGAGCTGGTCGGCGAAGTGCTGGATGTGATAAAGGGGTTGGCGGATCTGGGCGTCACGCTGGTGGTGGTCACGCATGAAATCGGCTTTGCGCGCGAAGCGGCGGATCGGGTGGTGTTTATGGTCGATGGACAGATCGTCGAGCAGGGCGACGCCAGGCAAGTGCTGGCCCAGCCGCAGCATCCGCGCACCGTCAACTTTCTCAACAAAGTGCTGTGATCGTCGGGGCGCCGCGGCGCCCCGTACCCGAGCTGCTTACCGGCCGGCGAAGCGCCGCTTCTCGGCGGCGAAATCCAGCGGGCGGATCCCCTGCTGGTTTTTATCCTCTTCGGTCAGCAACGCCGGCGGAATAAACCACGTCACCTCGAACAGCAGCCCGTCCGGATCGTGGCCATAAATGCTTTTGTGCACGCCGTGATCCTCTTCCAGCCCGAGAATGCCGCGTTCGGCCAGCTGGTGACGAATGCGCTCCAGCTCTTCCAGGCTGTCCACTTCCCAGGCCAGATGGTACAGCCCGGCCGCTGGCTCATGCTCCGCCGGCGGCTCGTTGTTGGCGCGAAAGACCCCGGCGCGCTGCTGGCCCAGGTTCTTGCTGAACAGCGCCAAATCGTGATCGTTGTCCGAATCGGCGGCCTGGGTAAACACCGCCCGATCGGGGCTGTCGGACGGCTTGAGCTTGAACCCCAACACCTGATGATAAAAGTCGGCGCTCTGCCGCACGTCGCTGACATACAGCACGGCGTGATTGAGACGTTTGATGCCCATCGCTATTCCTTTACGCATTGAATGAAGTCAGCATGAACATAGCATGTGGGGGGAAAGCCGCTAAATGCCGTTATCGCATGACGAAATGCCGCCCGCGCAATCTGTCGCTGCAAGACATTCCGCGCTATCATAAGCGCTGTATAGAACCCTTTTGTGAGAATAGCGATGAACGGCAAGATAACGACTTTTTTTGAAGACAAAGGCTTCGGCTTTATTACCGACGAGAACGGAGAAAATCGTTATTTTCACGTGATTAAAGTGCAAAACCCGGAGCTGATTAAGAAAAACGCGGCGGTGACCTTCGAACCGACCAACAACACCAAAGGCCCGTCGGCTTATGCGGTTAAAGTGTTGGCGCCCAGCAAATACATCATCATAGCCAATGAAAGAATCAAGATCGCCAGCATCAAGTCTTTCAATACCTTCAGCAAGGAAGTGCCGGCCAAAGCCGACGTGGATAAAGAGAACACCGTGCTGTCGGTCGGCCTGCTGATGAACCGCATTCGCCCGCAGGCAGAAGATCAGGCGCAGACCATGCAAACGCTGCGCATGCTGACCATTACCACCTTCCAGAACACCACCCATACCTTCTCCGAGCACGAGATCGATATGGATGAGACCATTAAGGCGCTGAAAAGCCTGTAAGCGCCGGTTGCCCAGCGTCGAGCCCTAGCGGAACAGGATATGCTCGACGCTGTTGCCGCTCACCACGTTGAACGACTCCACCCGATTACGCCCCTGCGATTTGGCGCGATACAGCGCGATATCCGCCATATTCATCAGTTGCTCCAGCGATTTCACCTCATTCATCGCCAGGCTGGCGACGCCGACGCTGATGGTGATTTTCAGCGTCTGTTTGCCTTCCGCCTGCAGTTCCGCCTGCTCCACCAGCCGGCGCAGATGTTCCCCCAGCGCCACGCCCTGCGCCGCCAGCGCGCGCGGCAGCATGATGGCGAACTCTTCTCCGCCCAGGCGGCCGAACAGCTGATCGTGCCGCAGCTCGCGCCGCACGATGTGCGCGAACGACGCCAAAACCTGATCGCCGGCGCTGTGGCCGTGCGTATCGTTGATCTGCTTAAAATGGTCGATGTCGATCAGCAGTAGCGACACCGCCTCTTTCGAGCGGTGCTTGTGTTCCAGCAGCTCGCCCGCTTTGCGCGTCATCGCGCTGCGCGCCAGCACCCCGGTCAGAAAATCGTGGTTGGCGCTGTGCTCCAGACGCCGCATCAGTTTGCGGTTGGCGGCGATAGAGCTGGCGAGGATCAGCGGCCCCATCACCAGCATGGCGATGCCCAAGCGGGCGGACATCAGCGTGTCGAGGAAGGCGTTGTGGTTGTTCGGCGTTTCGTACAGCACCAGGTTGGCGGAAATGCTGCTGATCTCGGTCATGCCGGTCAACAGCGTCAGCAACGTCACGGGGAACAGCGGGTAGCGCACCGCGCACCACAGCAGCGCCGGGATCGGGAAGGCGATAGCGCCCGGCCCGCCGATATAGACGCTGAATATCAGCGACAGCAGCAGCGCCAGCAGCGGCAGGCAGCCCTTCAGGCGCCAACGCACCTGCATGCGCAGCAGCTGCTTCAACCGCGGCGCCGCCATCAGCACCGGCAACAGCAGCAAGGTCGTCGAGAACTGCTCGCTGAACCAGGCCAGCCAGGCGACCACCACCGTGTTGTTGTACAGGCTGTCGTTGCGCAGCACCGACAGCGTCGACGCCACCGCCGCGCCGGCCAGGCTGGCGCTGAACATATAGAGTATCGCCTGGGGTTTGCCCATGCGCCGTTGAGATTGGGGCAGCATCAGCATGATGCCGTAACCGACGGCGATCAGCGACATGTTGCAGGCGTTCAGCCACAGCGCCAGAGACCAGCCTTCGCCGGTGCTGAGATCGGCGGCGACCATGCCCAGATAGGTGGTAAGCCAGCCGAGCGGCGTGGCGTAAACGGGTTTTCGCAGCAGCAGGCCGAGCAGAATCGCATTCACCGGCCAAAATAAGGAAAGCGAGCCAATCGGCCGGCTAAGAATACCCACCAGGGAAAGTAAAAAGGCCAGCATGAAAAGATTGATCAGCTGAACCGTTAGCGGCAGGCCATGCCTGGCGTTTATTCTGGCGTTCATCGCCTCGCCCATATTTTGCTAATAACCAGAATAATAATGTGCATACTCTCTCGCCCGGCCAGTGAGGGATAGTCAATCCGAATTTCAACCAAAAAAGCCAGACAAATCAATAATAAAAAGCATTAACATTTAATTAACAGACTTTTCTTAGCCTGATGCGCCTGCGGCGGACTCCCCCCGCATAGCGTCAGCAAATAATGCCCGCTCTGCTGTCAGCATAGCGCATAGCGTAATAGGCCGCCGAGGGCGTTAATTACATTAATAAGTTTATGGTTATTGGTCGTTGAATGCTGTTTGAATAACTGCGCGATTATTTTCCTGCAACTGGGCCGCCCGTGCAATAACAACCCCAAAAAAGCCCGCATAGCGCGGGCTTGCCTGAACAACAGCAAATCGACAGTGACAACACGGCCATGCCTTGCATGCCCGTGCTGCCGCGCAGTATAGCGGTGCAAGCTTAAGCAGACCTTAGCAACAAAAAACCCGGCCTAGGAACCGGGAATATTTGTACGAAATGCAGTGTTAGCCCAAGCAGGCTAATAACATTTCGCAGCTTACACGCCAATTGTGCAGAGAAAATGAACGCGGCGTCCGTTCAACCGCACCGCCGCCCTCTCTGCACGGAAGGGCTTACGCCAGTTTGGCGGCAAAGCCCGCTACGCGCTGGCCATAAAGCTTGGCGGTCGCCAGATCGCCCGACAGCATCTCATCCACGCCGGCATCCGCCGGGGTCTGCACCAGCAGCCCCACCGAACCGCCCAGGTTATTGACGTCGGTGCGCTGCGCCGATTTGGTGTTGGCCGGCATCAGCCCCAGGCTGACCCACAGGCCGCCATGTTGTGAAGCCAGCGTCTGCAGCGCGATCAGCGTTACCTGCTTGTCGCCGTTCAGGCTGGCGCTGTTGGTAAAGCCGCCGAACACTTTGTCTTGCCACTTGCGGCCGAACCAGGCCTTGGAGCTGGCGTCGGCGAATTTCTTGAACTGCCACGACGGGCCGCCCATATAGGTCGGCGAACCAAAGATGATGGCGTCCGCCTCATCCAGCGTCTGCCAGGCTTCGTCGCTGATATCGCCGTTCTGATCGATGGCGATCAGTTCCGCCCCGGCGCCTTCCGCCACGACTTTCGCCAAACGCTCGGTATGGCCGTAGCCGGAATGAAACACCACTACTGTCTTCGCCATAGAAATTCTCCACTCATTGCACAAAGGCGCCGACGGCGCCCCTCTCGCGTTCAATCTAATCAAGCGCGCAGCGGCTGAATACCAAATAAAACTGACGGTGTTATTCAAAAAAATCGCGTTACTCTGCCAGGCATGCGCAGATAAAAAAAATCCCGCGCAAGGCGGGATAAACTTAACAGGGATGGGGTAATACACTACAGGGAATGGATAACACACAACATCATCGGGTAGAGCTACAGTACCAATCCCAATGTATAGAACTGTCATCCCCGCGTAAGTTTGCTCGGCCAGATGTAACGCCGAATGGGAAATATGACATTTTTCTCAACGCATCACGAACAGGCGCGACTCAAACCGCCGCTCTTGAAGATGCCGGTATTGCCCGCCCCCCGGCGACGAACGGCCGAAGTTCGAAAAATCGGCGCAATCAGCGCACCGCCGCACGGCCCTCAGCGGATTTCAACAGTGATATCCGGGTAAGCTTGCTCACCGTCGCTGAGGTAATGCCCCAACGCCCGGTAAGCCATAACGTACAGCACGGCGGCGGCGCACAGGCACAGCAAGGTCACGAGCAGGAATCTGGATTTGCGCACGATAGGCTCCGTGGAGAAATTTTCGCCTATTGTAGCGCGGCAAAATAAACGAAGGTTCAATTGCCGGCGGGTCAAGCGCCTCACCCTCACTCGGCGAGGCGGCTTCATATCATTTCTTCAGCATGTAGATAAACGAATCGACGGTTTCGCCGCCGGCGGTGGTGACGCTGACCGCCACTCGTTCATAGCCCTCACCTTCAAACGCATCGAGAGTCGGCCAGTGGTTGACGAGGTTAGCTGAACGGAACAGAAACCCGTTCACCCGATTGCCACTGTTATCCAGCACGATGCCCGGGTAGCCCATCTCGGCGCCCCAGCCTTCGTTAAGCAGCGAGCCGCCGACGCTGCCTTCTTCCCAGCTGCCGCCGATGGCTTCCATAATGTGCGCGTTGGGCCTGCCCGGCCCCAGGGTGCCGTAAACGAATAAGCTTTGCATTTTTCTCTCTACTACTCACTGAAAGTTAACGCATGAACATAGCATGACGTTCAGCGGCGAGCCAACGGGAGTACGGGTAGCGCAGTCGAGTTTTCAAGGGAACAAGTAGGGGGAAAAAAATCAAGGGAGTAATGGCACGCCCTATAGGATTCGAACCTATGACCTACGGCTTAGAAGGCCGTTGCTCTATCCAACTGAGCTAAGGGCGCATTGAGATGCGGCAACCTGCGGCTGCGGGTTGGGATTATACGGTCAGAGGTTAGCGAGTCAATGCCTTTTCATGGCGTTACGGCAGCGGCCGTGCTTTATGGCGTTTTTTCCGCCAGCGCCCGCACGGCGAGGGTTCCCGTCAACCGGGCGCCGCCATGCAGAGCCAGGCCAAAGCCTATGTAAATCGGCGCACGCTCAGCCCCTTGCCGCCCACCGCCCCGCCGCAGGCAAAGGCGGGCGGACTGCACCACTGCGGCGATGTCCCCCCAATCGGCATGCTCAACCACCCGCGCGTTGCAGGTCACCGCCACCCTTTCCTCCAGTGTGGCGTCGGGGCGTGCGCTGTTTAAAGAAGCCTGGCTCCCCGATGCCCAAACCAGCAACAGCGCGCAGCCTGTCCAGGCACAGCCTTTCATGCGCATAACTTCCGCCACAGCGCACTCAGGCGCGCCCGCCACGACAGCGCTCCTTCATGCTTGCCGAGCCGATGCAGCGCGGTGAGTTGCGCGCTGTCCGCCGGATGCAGCGAAGAATCGAACACCGTTTCCCCTATGCGTTTAGGCTCCGCCGGTTGCTCGTCAGGCTGATGATGCAACGGGTAAAGCCGGGTTATCGCCCTCATGATCCTGCCCTCTTTCGCCCAGTGAACCGCCCCAGCGTATCCAAGTGCCGGTAAAAATGGCGTAGAGGATCCTGAGGCCGGCATAAAAAAAGCGTAAATCGGCGTCGGCAACGGCCGCGAGGGTGATTCTGCGCCTGACAGCGCGCTCAGCTTCTGCCAGAATAGCGGCATCCCCGCTTTTCTTAATTGATGGATTTCCACACTGATGTCAGCAAAGATTATTGATGGTAAAACGATTGCGCAGCAGGTTAGAAACGAAGTGGCTGAGCAAGTGAAACAACGTCTGGCGGCCGGCAAACGCGCCCCAGGGCTGGCGGTTGTGCTGGTCGGCGAGAACCCGGCTTCGCAAATTTACGTCGCCAGCAAGCGCCGCGCCTGCGATGAAGTCGGCTTCCTTTCCCGCTCCTACGACCTGCCCGCTGCCACCAGTGAAGCCGAGCTGCTGGCGTTGATCGACCAGCTGAACGCCGATCAGGAAATCGACGGTATCCTGGTGCAGCTGCCACTGCCGGCCGGCATCGATAACGTCAAGGTGCTGGAACGCATCCACCCGGACAAAGACGTCGACGGCTTCCACCCGTACAACGTCGGCCGCCTGTGCCAGCGCGCCCCCAAGTTGCGCCCGTGCACGCCGCGCGGCATCGTCACCCTGCTGGAGCGTTATAACATCGATACCTACGGCCTGAACGCCGTGGTGGTCGGCGCCTCCAACATCGTCGGCCGCCCGATGAGCATGGAGCTGCTGCTGGCCGGCTGCACCACCACCGTCACCCACCGCTTCACCAAGAATCTGCGTCACCACGTCGAGAACGCCGATCTGCTGGTGGTGGCGGTCGGCAAGCCGGGCTTCATTCCGGGCGACTGGATCAAACCGGGCGCCATCGTGGTGGACGTCGGCATCAACCGCTTGGAAAGCGGTAAAGTGGTGGGCGACGTCGATTTCGACGCCGCCAGCGAGCGCGCCGCCTACATCACCCCGGTGCCGGGTGGCGTTGGCCCGATGACCGTTGCTACACTGATCCAAAATACCTTGCAGGCCTGCGAGGAATATCACGACGTTCAACCTAAATAAGTAAGGCAGTATGGAAATTTTCAATCTGGACAATCATCCCCACGTCGAACTGTGCGATCTGCTGAAGTTCCAGGGCTGGTGTGAAAGCGGCGGCGCCGCCAAAGAAGTCATCGCTGAAGGGCAGGTGAAAGTCGACGGCAAGGTCGAAACCCGCAAGCGCTGCAAGATCGTCGCCGATCAGGTGGTGGAGTTCAACGGCGGCAAGGTCATGGTTAAACCCTGACCCGCAGCCATAGAAAAAGGCGCTGAATTCAGCGCCTTTTTTGTTTTTCCCTGCGGCCGGATTACTTACGGCGCCAGGTAGTGCCCTGCGGGCCGTCTTCCAGCACGATGTTCATCTCGTTCAACCGATCGCGGGCGGCATCCGCCAGCGCCCAATCCTTCGCGGCGCGCGCTTCGTTACGCTGTTTGATCAGCGCTTCGATCTCCGCCACTTCGCCGTCGTCAACCTGAGCGCCTCCTTGCAGGAACTGCTCCGGCTCCTGCTGCAGCAGGCCGAGCACCTTCGCCAGCTTGCGCAGTTCCGCCGCCATGCCGTTGGCCGCCGCCATGTCTTCACCCTTGAGGCGGTTAACCTCGCGCGCCAGATCGAACAGCGTCGAGTAGGCTTCCGGGGTGTTGAAGTCGTCGTCCATCGCTTCGCGGAAGCGGGCTTCGAACGCTTCGCCGCCGGCCGGCGCGGCGTCGGCGTCGGTGCCGCGCAGCGCGGTATAGAGGCGCTCCAGCGCGGTATGCGCCTGTTTGAGGTTCTCTTCGCTGTAGTTCAGCTGGCTGCGATAGTGGCCGGACATCAGGAAGTAACGCACCGTCTCCGCATCGTAATGGCCGAGCACGTCGCGGATGGTGAAGAAGTTATCCAGCGATTTGGACATCTTCTCTTTGTCGATCATCACCATGCCGGAGTGCATCCAGTAATTGACGTACGGGCCGTCGTGGGCGCAGCTCGACTGTGCGATCTCGTTCTCGTGGTGCGGGAACATCAGATCGGAACCGCCGCCGTGAATGTCGAAGTGGGTGCCCAGCTGTTTGCAGTTCATGGCGGAGCATTCGATGTGCCAGCCCGGACGGCCCGGCCCCCACGGCGACTGCCAGCTCGGCTCGCCCGGCTTGGACATCTTCCACAGCACGAAGTCCATCGGGTTGCGCTTCACGTCGTCGATCTCCACGCGCGCGCCGGCCTGCAGCTGATCCAGATCCTGACGCGACAGCAGGCCGTATTGCGGATCGCTGTCGATGGAGAACATCACGTCGCCGTTGCTGGCCACGTAGGCGTGATCGCGATCGATCAGGCGCTGGGTGATCTCGATGATCTCGGCGATGTGCTGGGTCGCGCGCGGCTCTTGATCCGGGCGATCGATCAGCAGCGCGTCGAAGTCGGCGTGCATTTCCGCCAGCATGCGTTCGGTCAGCTGGTCGCAGGTCTCATGATTTTCCGCCGCGCGGCGGATGATTTTGTCGTCCACGTCGGTGACGTTGCGCACGTAGTTCAGCGAATAGCCGAGGTAGCGCAGGTAACGCGCCACCACGTCGAAAGCGACAAAGGTACGACCGTGCCCGATGTGACACAGGTCATAAATGGTTACCCCGCACACGTACATGCCCACTTTCCCGGCATGAATGGGTTTGAATTCCTCTTTTTGACGACTCAGGGTATTAAAAATCTTTAGCATCGGGAGATTCCGTGGTGTGCGTGATAACAAAAAAGATAACCGGGCTTCAGGTTTCCGCCCGGTAGCGTATTGAAACCTGAAGCCTGATCTATTGCAAGGTTAAGGCCATGCTTTGCTGATTTCACGCGAATAAAATGCGCGAAATTCGGCGGCCGGCGCAATTGTTATAATATAACACAAATGCGATTACCACAGACAGTGCGCGGTTGAGCCGCTGCTGACTCGCTGGGGCGGATATGTTATAAGGGCGGTCTGAATGTTCACTCGCTTTACGTGACGTCTCACTTCACCTTGTTAGGATTAAAACTATGGTTACTTTCCACACCAATCACGGCGATATCGTTATCAAGACCTTTGCTGACAAAGCGCCGGTTACCGTTGAAAACTTCCTGAACTACTGCCGCGCCGGTTTCTACGACAACACCATCTTCCACCGTGTGATCAACGGCTTCATGATCCAGGGCGGCGGTTTCGAGCCGGGCATGAACCAGAAAGCGACCAACGCGGCCATCAAGAACGAAGCCAACAACGGTCTGAAAAACACCATCGGCACCCTGGCAATGGCGCGCACCAACGATCCGCACTCCGCCACCGCACAGTTCTTCATCAACGTGGCTGACAACGACTTCCTGAACTTCCGTGGCGAAAACGTGCAGGGCTGGGGCTACTGCGTGTTTGCTGAAGTGGTTGAAGGCATGGACGTGGTCAACAAGATCAAAGGCGTGAAAACCGGCCGCAGCGGTATGCACCAGGACGTACCGGTAGAAGACGTGGTGATCAACAGCGTGACCGTCAGCGAGTAATCGCGGCTGCATGAGTACGCTGTTCATCGCAGATCTGCACTTGTGCGCACAGGAACCGGCAATCACTGCCGGTTTTCTGCGTTTTTTACGGCACGAAGCGGTGCACGCCGACGCGCTGTACATCCTTGGCGACCTGTTTGAAGCCTGGATCGGCGACGACGATCCCGAGCCGCTGCACGCGGAGATCGCCGCGGCGCTGAAAGCGCTGCAACAGGCCGGCGTGCCCTGCTACTTCATCCACGGCAACCGCGATTTTCTGCTCGGCAAGCGCTTCGCCCGCGCCAGCGGCATGCAGCTGCTGCCGGAAGAGAAAGTGCTGGAGCTGTACGGCCGCAGGATCCTGATCCTGCACGGCGACACCCTGTGCACCGACGATCACGCCTATCAGCAATTCCGCCGTAAAGTGCACAACCCGCTGATTCAAAAATTGTTCCTGGCGCTGCCGCTGCGCTGGCGATTGAAGATCGCCGCCAAAATGCGCGCCCGCAGCCAGCAATCCAACCAGGACAAGTCGGAAGCCATCATGGACGTCAACCCGCAGGCGGTCGAGCAAACCATGCTGCGCCACGACGTGCACTGGATGATCCACGGCCATACCCATCGCCCGGCGGTGCACCGGCTGGCGTTGAGCAACGGCGAAGCCCATCGCGCGGTGCTGGGCGCCTGGCACGTCGAAGGATCGATGATCAAAGTCAGCGCCGACGCCGTCGAGCTGATCCAATTCCCATTCTGAATTCCGGACTGGCGCGCGAGTGAAAATTCGCGCTTTTGACGGTGAAAACCGGCGACGCAACCGTTTTCCTCGCCGTGCGCTCATGGTATGCTCTACGCCCTCATTCGGCCCTCAGCCGACGCCAGACAAATCACAGGAGCCTTACACCCATGGGAGCCAACGCCGCTTCAGCCGCCACTACCGGGGCGAAAATCGCAATTGTAATGGGATCGAAAAGTGACTGGGCCACCATGCAGTTCGCCGCCGAAGTCCTGACCCAGCTCGATGTCCCCTTCCATGTCGAAGTCGTTTCCGCCCACCGCACGCCGGACAAGCTGTTCAGCTTCGCCGAGCAGGCTACCGCCAACGGTTTTGACGTGATCATCGCCGGCGCCGGCGGTGCGGCGCACCTGCCGGGCATGCTGGCGGCGAAAACCCTGGTGCCGGTGCTGGGTGTGCCGGTGCAAAGCGCCGCGCTGAGCGGCGTAGACAGCCTGTACTCCATCGTGCAGATGCCGCGCGGCATTCCGGTGGGCACGCTGGCGATCGGTAAAGCCGGCGCCGCCAACGCCGGGCTGTTGGCGATGCAGATCCTGGCGCTGCACGACGCCGCGCTGGCGCAGCGTTTGGCGGACTGGCGTCAGGCGCAGACCGAAGACGTCTTGAACCACCCCGATCCGCGGGAGGATGCATGAAGCCGGTTTGCGTACTGGGCAATGGCCAGCTGGGGCGCATGCTGCGCCAGGCAGGAGAACCGCTGGGCATCGCCGTTTACCCTGTCGGCATCGATGCCGAGCCCGAAGCGGTGCCGTATCAGAACAGCGTCATTACCGCCGAGATCGAACGCTGGCCGGAAACCGCGCTGACGCGCGAGCTGGCGACCCACAGCGCCTTCGTCAACCGCGACATTTTCCCGCGCCTGGCGGATCGCCTGACGCAAAAACAGCTGCTCGATCAGCTCGGCCTGGCGACCGCGCCGTGGCAGCTGCTGGCGAGCGCCGCCGAATGGCCGCAGGTATTCGCTTCGCTGGGCGAGCTGGCGATCGTCAAACGCCGGGTCGGCGGCTATGACGGCCGCGGCCAGTGGCGCTTGCGCCCGGGCCAGGAAGCCGAACTGCCGGCCGACGCCTATGGCGAGTGCATCGTCGAGCAAGGCATCAATTTCTCCGGCGAAGTGTCGCTGGTGGGCGCGCGCGGCCACGACGGCCGTTCGGTATTCTACCCGCTGACCCACAACCTGCATGAAGACGGCATCCTGCGCACCAGCGTGGCGCTGCCGCAGCCCAACCCGGCGCTGCAGCAACAGGCCGAGCAGATGCTGGCGGCGATCCTGAACGAGCTGAACTACGTCGGCGTGATGGCGATGGAGTGCTTTATCGTCGGCGATCGGCTGCTGATCAACGAACTGGCGCCGCGCGTGCACAACAGCGGCCACTGGACGCAAAACGGCGCGTCCATCAGCCAGTTCGAGCTGCACCTGCGCGCTATTCTCGGCCTGCCGCTGCCGCAGCCGGTGGTGAGCACGCCGTCGGTGATGGTCAACCTGATCGGCACCGCCGTCAACGAACAGTGGCTATCGCTGCCGCTGGTGCATCTGCACTGGTATGAGAAAGAGGTGCGCCCGGGCCGCAAGGTCGGCCATCTCAATCTGAACGACCCGAGCGCCGCCGATCTGCGCCAGGCGCTGCAGGCGCTGGCGCCGCTGCTGCCGGGCGAATACCAAAGCGGGCTGGCCTGGGCGCAGCAGAAGCTGCTCTAAGGCTGCTGCCTCAGCAGCAGAAAGCAAAAGGGGCCCTGTTCATTCAGGTGCCCCTTTTCATCTTCCTGAGATTGATGTGCCCATTCCGCGATACCGGCACCGGGCCTTTCATGTCCGCTATCCTTTCTTTGTGTTTTACAGCCGCGCTTTGTTTTCAGAACACTAATTCCCCGGGCGACAAGAACGGGTAAATTTCTGTTCAGTGACGATCGTTCCCCATTGATTGCCGATTTCTTCCTGCATCAGCTCAAAGCCAAAAGATTCATACAGCCGACGTGCGGCATCCAGTCCCTTGAACGTCCAGAGATGAACGGCCGAAAAACCCAAGCGATCGCAGAAAGCCATCGCGTTACTGAGCAGTTGGCGCCCTACGCCGCTTCCACGGCATCCTTCATCCAGTATGAACCAACGCAGATGGGCAGCGTTCTGCCCCAAAGCCTGCCCATCAATGGCCACCGATCCCACGATACGGTCATTGAGCATGGCCAGCCAAATCTGATTACCTGGCTGGTTCAGACGGCCGGTGAATTCCGCGAGGCCTGCAGCCACCTGACTCTCGAAGAACGCCCCGAAACCGGCGTGGCGGGAGTAAAACTCGGCATGCATTTCAGTGATTCGACCAATCATACCTGTCTGATAACCGGAACGAATGGTGAAAGGCGTCTGCAAAGTTTGTCCGGTGGCAAGACGGTGCGTTTGCAGAGCACCGGCATAGGCGCTCAGTCCCTGAGCAACGGTTTGTTGCTGCAATGGGTGCAGATGCGCCAGCGCCGTCGTAACCTGTTGCCGCCCATAGGCGTGGATCCTGGCCACCGTCTGTCTGCCGGTTGCTGAAAGACAGAGTGGTTTCAAACGGGTGTCATCTTCTCCGGCGGTTTCAATCAGCAATCCTGCCCGCATCAGTTTACCGACCATCCGACTGACGCTGGATTTATCCAGACCGAGTACCAGTACCAGCTGAGCGGCGGTCATCATTTCCTGCAGCTCGATTTCAAGAAGCGCATGTACAGCGGATGGGGAAAATTCAGTGCCTGCCAACGTCGTACGCATGAATCCTAATTCCCGCACTATGGTTCGGGAAGCCGTACGTATCGTTTCTATCAGAGAGTCTTCATTCATGTTTATGTATCTCGCAGAGAGCCGATGAACGACCAAGCAGTTGCAATATACAACCATATAGTTGCTTTATACAACTTACTTTAAAGCTCAATCAGCCATCGTAAGCGCTAACAACCAAGGCAGCGCCACGCCCTTTGCAATTGAACAGCCTGGGTTTTGGCAAGATTGCGGCAGCCCGAGAGCTGCCCCTAATCTTGCTTTACCTCAGCCATCATAACTGCGGAACAGCGCCCGGCCGCGCAGCAGGCGCACGCCCAGCCAGCCGCCGCACAGCGACAGCAGCAGCGCGCTGGCCAGCGGCAACGCCCACCACAGCACCGGCGTCGGCGTCCACGGGAAG
Organism: Serratia sp. MF1(2023); assembly: GCF_030954545.1. Lineage (NCBI taxonomy): Bacteria > Pseudomonadati > Pseudomonadota > Gammaproteobacteria > Enterobacterales > Yersiniaceae > Serratia > Serratia sp. MF1(2023). The sequence continues at coordinate 84,068 of NZ_JAVHUX010000048.1, forward strand.
TCGAACACCCGGCTCTGCAGCAGCCACAGCGCCGCCTCGGCGCCCACCGCCGCCGCGATGCCCGCCACCAGCCCCAGCAGGGCGAACTCGCACCACAGCGTGCGGCGCAGCAGCCGTTTGCCGGCGCCCAGCGTGCGATACACCACCAGCTCCTGGCGGCGCTGACGCATGCCGACCTGCACCTGCGCCAGCAGCAGCAGGCCGCCGCACAGCACCACCAGCACCACCATCACCTCCAGCGCGCGGCTGACCTGCTGCAGCACGCCGCCGACCTGTTTCAGGATCGCGCCGATGTCCATCAGGCTGAGCGTCGGGAACTGGCGGTTGAGCTGGGTCAGCATCTGACCGTCGCCGTCGTAGCGGAAGCTGGTAAGCCAGGTCTGCGGCTGGCCGTCCAGCGCGCCCGGCGGGAAGATAAAGTAAAAGTTCGGCTTCAGGCTTTCCCAATCCACCTGGCGCAGGCTGGTGACTTTGGCGCTGAACGCCTGGGTATCGCCGCTGAAGGTCAGCGTGTCGCCCAACTTGATCTTCAGCCGCCCGGCAATGCCTTCATCCATCGAAACCTCGCCGGCTTTCGGCGGCCAATTGCCCGCCACCAGCGGATTGTGATCCGGCAGATCGGCCAACCAGGTCAGGTTCAGCTCGCGGTTCACCGCCTCGCCGCCCGGATCGTCTTCATGCACCCGCTCGGTCGCCAGCTGCTGGTTAATCTCGGTCAGGCGCACCCGGACGATCGGATAATAGGTTTCCGGCTTGATCTGGTGCTGCTGCAGGAAGGTTTTCACCTGCGGCACCTGCGCCTCGGTCATGTTGAGCAGGAAATAGTTCGGGCTATCCGGCGGCAGCTGTTGCTGCCAGCGGTCGAGCAAATCGCCGCGCAGCACCAGCAACAGCGCCAGCAGCATAAACGACAGCGAGAACGCCGCCAGCTGGCTGATGGTCACCCACGGCTGATGCAGCAGGCGGTTGACCGCCAGCCGCAGCGCCAGGCTCTTGAGCGTGATGCGGCGCAGCAGCTGCAGGCTGCCCCAGCCGATGCCGCCCAGCAGCAGCGCCAGCACCGCCATGCCCGCCAAGATCGCCCACAGCAGCGTGCTGGCCCCCATCAGCGTCACCAGCAGCGCCACCACGATCGCCGCCGTCACCGGCAGGAAGTAGCGCAGCGGCCAGACGTTGGCCACTACGTCGCGGCGCAGCACCCGCAGCGGTTGGGTGGCCAGCAGCTGACGGTACGGCCGCAGCCCGACCAGCAGCGAAATCAGCACCAGCGCGCCGAGCGCCCACAGCCACGGCCAGGCGCCGGCGGCGGGCAATGCGGCCGGCAACACCGGCTTCAGCAGGCGAATCAACAGCGCTTCGAACGCCAGCCCGATCGCCCCGCCACACACCGCCGCCAGCGCCATCACCGCCAGCCACTGGCCGACGATCAGCTTACGCAGCGCGCCGCGCCCGGCGCCAAGGGTTTTCAGCACCGCGATCAGATCGTAGCGGCTGCGACAATAGTGGCTCATCGCCACCGCCACGGCGGCGATCGACAACAGCAGCGTCAGCAGGGCCGACAACAGCAGGAACTGTTGGGATCGCTGCAGCGACTTGCCGAGCGCGCTGCCGGACTCCTGCAGCCCGAACCAGCGCTGATCCGGCGTCAACTGCGGCGTCAGCCGCTCCTCGTAACGCTGAATATCCGGCTCGGCGCCGGCGAACATGTAGCGGTAGGTCAGGCGACTGCCCGGCTGCACCGCGCCGGTCTTATCGACGTCCGCCAGGTTGATCATGATGCGCGGCGCGGTCTGGAACGGGTTGAAGCCGGCGTCCGGCTCCTGAATGATTTCACCGGCGATGCGTAGCGTGGTGTCGCCCACCTCGAGCGAATCCCCCACTTTCACGTTCAGCAGCGCCAGCAGACGCGGCGCCACCAGCACGCTGCCCGGTTCGGGCTTGATGTTGGCCGGGCGCGTTTCCAGCTTGCCATACAGCGGATAGGCCAAATCGGTGGCTTTCACGTCTGCCAGCTGCGGCCGGTCGCCGGCATAGGTCATGGTGGCGAACGACAGCTGGCGGCTCAGCGTCAGCCCCTGCTGTTGCGCGTCCAGCAGCCAGCCTTCCGGCACCGGATGCGCGCTGCGCAGCACCCGATCGCCGGCGATAAAATCGCGGCTCTGCTGGCTGAGCCCTTTGTCCATGCGATCGCTGATGCTGCCCAGCGCCAGCACGCAGGCCACGGAGAGCGTCAACGCCAGCCAAACGATCAGCAGCGACGGCGAGCGCCATTCGCGCCAGAACCAGCGCCAGATCATGCTTCCTCCCACAGCTTGCCTTCACGCAGCCGCAGCCGCCGCTGGCAGCGCGCCGCCAGGGTTTCGTCATGGGTCACCAGGATCAGGGTGGTGTCAAAATCGCGGTTGAGAGAGAACAACAGGTCGGCGATGCGATCGCCGGTCTGGCGATCGAGGTTGCCGGTCGGTTCATCGGCGAACAGCACCCGCGGCCGGCCGCTGAAGGCGCGCGCCAGCGCCACACGCTGCTGCTCGCCGCCGGACAGCTGCGCCGGCAGGTGATCGAGCCGTTTGCCCAATCCCAGCTGTTCCAGCAGCTGCACCGCCTGCTCGCGGCTCTGCCTGTCGCTCTCGCCGCGCAGCAGCGCCGGCAGTTGCACGTTTTCCAGCGCGTTCAGCGTCGGCACCAGCATGAACGACTGAAACACGAAGCCGACGTTCCTGGCGCGCAGCGCGGCGCGGCCTTCTTCGTCCAGCGCGGTCAGCGACTCGCCCAGCAGGCGCACCTCGCCCTCGCTGCCGTCATCCAGCCCGGCCAAAATGCCCAGCAGGGTCGATTTCCCCGATCCGGATTCGCCGATCAGGGCGATCGTCTGCGCGGGTTTGACAAGCAGCTCGACTCCGGTAAGGATGGTGAGCTGATGCTCACCCTGACCAACGTGTTTACTAAGATGATGAACTTCAAGAACGTTTTCCGCTGGCATCTTCCCTTCCTTTTGCTGTTGGGATTATTCAGTTTACGCGCTGTCGCCGCCGATACCTTGTTGATTTTGGGCGACAGTTTAAGCGCCGGCTACCGCCTGCCGATCGAGCGGGCCTGGCCGACGCTGTTGGCCGAACAGTGGCAGAAAAAACCGGGCGCGCCGCAGCTGGTCAACGCCAGCATCAGCGGCGACACCGCCGCACAGGGGCTGGCGCGTCTGCCCGCGCTGCTGAAACAGCATCAGCCACGCTGGGTGCTGATCGAGCTGGGCGCCAACGACGGCCTGCGCGGTTTCCCGGCGCCGGACATGCAGCGCGATCTCGGCCAGATCATCACGCGGGTGCAGCAGGCCGGCGCACAGCCGCTGCTGATGCAAATTCGCATCCCGCCGAACTACGGCCGCCGCTATACCGAAGCGTTCAGCGCCGTCTACCCGGCGCTGGCCAGGCAGTTCAACATTCCGCTGCTGCCGTTCTATATGGAACAGGTGGTGGTGAAGCCGGAATGGATGCAGGATGACGGATTGCACCCCAATGGGGACGCCCAGCCGTTTATCGCCACCTGGATGGCGGAGCGCCTGGAACCGCTAGTAAAACATGAGTCTAACTAAATTAGGGTCGTACACTAGGTAAAGTTATGCAAAAAGCAGTATTGATAACCGGCTGCTCCAGCGGAATTGGATTGATTGCGGCGCAGGATCTGCGCAACCGCGGCTACCGGGTGCTGGCCGCCTGCCGCAAGCCGCAGGACGTGGAAAACATGCGCCAGCTCGGGCTGGAAGGCATCGAGCTGGATCTGGACGACAGCGCCAGCGTCGAGCGCGCCGCCGCCGAGGTGATCGCGCTGACCGGCTGCCGCCTGTACGGCCTGTTCAACAACGGCGGCTTCGGCGTTTACGGCCCGCTCAGCGGCATCTCGCGCAGCCAGCTGGAGCGGCAGTTCGCCACCAACCTGTTCGGCACCCACCAGTTGACCCAGCTGCTGCTGCCGGCGATGTTGCCGCACGGCGAAGGGCGCATTATCCAGACCAGCTCGGTGATGGGCCTGGTCTCCAGCGCCGGGCGCGGCGCCTACGCCGCCAGCAAATTCGCGCTGGAAGCCTGGTCAGACGCGCTGCGCATGGAGCTGCACGGCAGCGGCATTCAGGTCAGCCTGATCGAACCGGGGCCGATTTCCACCCACTTTAGCCAGAACGTCAATCAGACGCAGAGCGACAAGCCGGTGCATAACCCCGGCATCGCCAAGCGCCTGACGCTGCCGCCGGAGGCCATTCTGCCCAAGCTGCGCCACGCGCTGGAAAGCCCGCGCGCCAAACTGCGCTACCCGGTGACCCTGCTGGCGCACGCGATGAGCGTGCTGCGCCGCATTCTGCCGGGCCGCTGTCTGGATTGGCTGCTGCGCAGCAACGCTTAATTCGCCCGCCGGGGTTGAAGAATGGCGGCGCGCCCCCATTTACACCCCATGGCTCCGCACGATCAGAGAGAAAAAAGATGCTAGCTCAAGCTGTTGTTGATATTAACGAAACTAACCTGCACCAGACGCTGGAACAGTCGATGTCCATTCCGGTGCTGTTCTACTTCTGGTCCGAGCGCAGCCAACACTGCCTGCAGCTCACGCCGGTGCTCGACAAACTGGCGGCGGAATACGCCGGCCAGTTCATTCTGGCCAAGGTGGACTGCGACGCCGAACAGATGATCGCCTCCCAGTTCGGGCTGCGCTCCATTCCGACCGTCTACCTGTTCAAAGACGGTCAGCCGGTCGACGGCTTCCAGGGCCCGCAGCCGGAAGAAGCGATCCGCGACTTGCTGCAGCGTTTCCTGCCGAAGGAAGAAGATCTGAAACTGGCGCAGGCGCAGGAACTGCTGGCCGCCGGCAACGCTGCCGAAGCGCTGCCGCTGCTGAAAGACGCCTGGCAGAGCAGCCAACAGCGCAGCGACATCGGCCTGACCCTGGCCGAAACCCAGATCGCGCTCAGCCGCAGCGAAGACGCCGAAGCGGTGCTGGCGACCATCCCGCTGCAGGATCGCGATACCCGCTATCAGGGCCTGGTGGCGCAGATTGAACTGTTGAAGCAGGCGGCGGACACCCCGGAAATCCAACAGCTGCAACAGCAGGTGCAGCAGCAGCCGGGCAACGTCGAGCTGGCGGTGCAGCTGGCGCTACAGCTGCATCAGGTCGGGCGTAACGAAGAAGCGCTGGAACTGTTGATGGGGCATCTGAAGAAAGATCTGGCCGCCGCCAACGGCAACGCGCGCAAGACCCTGATGGACATTCTGGCCGCGCTCGGCACCGGCGACGCGCTGGCCGGTAAATATCGCCGCCAGCTGTACTCCCTGCTGTACTGATATACCCTTCGTCTTTCCAGCCGCATCGTTGTTGGCTGCACGTTCGAACCCCAGTCACTTAGTTATCTAAGCTCCTGGGGTTTCTCACGTTTGCCGCCTAGACGCAACTGGAAATCCATTGGGTATATGTGTTGTCCCAAAGTAAATATTGAAGGGTATCCCCTAAATAGTTCGAGTTGCATCAAGGCGGCAAGTTTGTAAGTCCCCGGGAACTTACTCAAGTAAGCGACCGGGGCGCGCAAACGCAGCCAACACAGATGCAGCTTGAAATATGACGGGGATATCAGCGATAGACCCGCACCCCGCCTTCCACGCCCGCCGGGCTGAACAACACCTGCCACAGCTGAATGTTGCGCGAACGGAACGCGCCGGCGCAGGCGTTCAGGTAATAAGTGAACATGCGTTCGAAGCGCTCGGAATAGCCGCCGGCCAACTCTGGCCATGCCCGTTTGAAGTTCTCCAGCCAGGCCATCAGCGTGCGATCGTAATCGGCGCCAAAGTTGTGCCAATCCTCCATCACGAAACGCCCTTCGCTGGCCTCGGCGATATGCCGCACCGAAGGCAGGCAGCCGTTGGGGAAGATGTATTTGTCTATCCAGGCGTCGACGTTGAGATCGGTCTGATTGGAACCGATGGTGTGCAGCAGGAACAGGCCGTCGGGCTTCAGGTTGCGCGCCGCGACGCTGAAATAGGTCTCGTAGTTTTTCGGCCCGACGTGCTCGAACATGCCGACCGACACGATGCGATCGAACTGGCGATCCAGATCGCGGTAATCCTGCAGCAAGATCTCGACGTCCAGCCCGGCGCAGCGTGCCTGCGCCAGCTTCTGCTGCTCGGCGGAAATGGTCACGCCGTGCACCGAGACGCCGTAGTTTTGCGCCGCAAACTGCGCCAGCCCGCCCCAGCCGCAGCCGATATCCAGCAGCGTCATGCCCGGTTTCAGCTGCAGTTTCTCGCAGATCATCCGCAGCTTGGCCTGCTGCGCCTGCTCGAGCGTCTGCGCCTCTTTCCAGTAACCGCAGGAGTATTGCATGTAGGGATCGAGCATCGCCCGGAACAGGTCGTTGCCAATGTCGTAGTGCTCTTTGCCCACCTGCCAGGCGCGCTTGCGCGATTGGCGGTTGAACAGCCGGGCATAGGCGATGCGCGCGATGTCGCTCAGGCTTTTCGGCAGCCGCTCATCGACGCCGGCCTGCAGAATGCGGGTGAACAGCATATCCAGCCGTTCGCACTCCCACCAGCCGTCCATATAGCCTTCGCCGAAACCGAGCGAGCCTTCCTGCAAAATGCGTTTAAACAGCGCCGGGTTGTGCACCCGGATATCCCAGGCGCGCGGGCCGTTGATGGCGACGCTGGCTTCCGCCAACATCTCCTCCACAATGCGATACCAGCGATCCTTCTTCTGGGCGAGTTCATCAACACTGAGCGAATCCATAACAATCCTTGGCCGAAATGTCATTTCAAAAAGCATAGTCGCAAATAAAAATGACAAATTTTTGACGGTAAATACGGGGGTGTTTTTACTCTAGCCAAGGCGAGCAACATCATGAAATGAATAAAAATTATTGAAATCATGCCATTTAGGCATACTTATCCGCGCCAGCGCGGGCGCGGATAAACCGACGGCGGCTAAGGCAAAATAGAGGTGCCGGCCTGGCCCGCCAGCACCGCGTCGATATCCTGCAGGCCGCCGATATGGGCCGTGCGCCCGGTGCGATCGACGAAGCGGCTGACCGCCATGATCTTCGGCCCCATGGCGCCGTCCGCCACCGCCATCGGCGCCAGCTCCTGCGTGGTGGCGCGCCGAATGGCGCGCTGGCGCGGCGTGCCCCACTCCTGATACACCGCGTCGGCGTCGGTGAGGATCACCAGATGATCGGCTCCCACCTGCTCCGCCAACAGCGCCGCCGCCAGATCTTTGTCGATCACCGCTTCGCTGCCCGTCAGCCCACGCTCGCCGGCGATCATCGGGATGCCGCCGCCGCCGTTGCAGATCACGATGTGCCGCTGCGACAGCAGCAGCATGATCGCCTCGATGTCGAGGATCTTTTGCGGTGCCGGCGAAGGCACCACCCGGCGGATGTAGTTGCCGTCCGCCTTCAGCGTCCAGCCGTATTTGGCCTCCAGCGCCTGCCGCTGTTCCGGCGCATACACCGGCCCGATGAACTTGCTCGGCGCCAGATAATCCGCATCCTGCGCATCCACCAGCACCCGCGTCAGCAGCGTGGACACCGGCTGCTGCGGATGGCTGGCGCTCAACTGCTGCGCCAGCATATAGCCGATCATGCCCTGGCTTTCGGCCACCAGAATATCCAGCGGATAGGGCGGCACGTCGCGGTACGCCAGATTCTGCAACGCCAGCAGTCCTACCTGCGGCCCGTTGCCGTGCACGATGGCGATGCGGTATTTCTGCGCCAGCTTGCCGATGGCGTCGGCGATGAGGGCGATGCTCTTATACTGATTCTCCGCAGAGAGCACGGCTCCGCGCTGCAACAGGGCGTTGCCGCCCAACGCAATGACCAAGGTTTTCATGGTTTGCACCCGTAGTTGAAATCATACCGTCCCGGCCGGATCCGCGATCCGGCCCTCGTGTTCACACCGCGCGCCGCACAGTGCGTTAATCGTCGTCACCCCCAGCCACACGCCCAGCAGCGTGTCCGCTCCCGAAAAGTGCCCCAGGCTCAGCACCGCCTCCACCGCCGCCGATACCTCTTCAGGCGCCCGCAGTCCCAGCGCCAACGCATGCAGCGGCGTGGCGAACACGCCCTGCTCGGCGTAACGCAGGTAGTGCGCGCTCACCAGCGTGGTCAGCGCGTCCAGCGGTGGCGTCTGGGCGAAAAACGGCGCCAGCCCGGCGACCTGAATGCGGCTGTCGAGGTGCGCGCTCAGCAGCAGGCCGAGCAAGGTGTCGTCGTTGCTCGGCGTCAGCCCCGGCCCCTTGCCCAGCGCCTGGCGCCAGTCGACCGTGCCGCCCCGCAGCCAACGGGAGAAATCCCGCACCAGCGCGGCCGGCTCCGGCGTTAACGGCTGCTTCACCAATCGGCCCAGCTCGCCGTGTAACCCGCACTGCGCCGTGCAGCGCTGCAATACCGCCGTCAGCGGCCGATCGGCAATGGCCGCGCGCGGTGTCAGCGCCAGATCCCGCGCCGCGGCGGCGGGCCGCACCAGGAGCGCATCCAACGTGATGCCTGCGGCGGAGAAGGCGCAGCGCCCTACGGACGGCACCGCACGCCGCACGCGATCGAAATCCCGCGCGCTGAGCTGCCACCCCATCGGGCTCAGGCCGCTGCCGGCGCGGTGCAGCGTCAGCAGCCGCGCGCGTTCCGTCAGGAAATTGATCGCGTTGTTGAAGCTGCCGACGCAGCGCAGCGCGCCGTAGTCTTGCGTCGCATGGCGGCTGCCGGCCAACGCGATAATGTCCATACGCCCCTCCGTTCGCTTACGCCGTGATGCCGAGCTTATCGGCCAGCGCTTCGATCGCTTTCTCGAAGCAGCCGAGCGGCGCGCGCACCGTGCCGGCGCCAATTTGCCCGACCCCGGCTTCGCGGTGGGCGATGCCGGTGTTGATCAGCGGCGTGATGCCGGTTTCCACCACCCGGCGCGCATCCAGCCCCAGGCAGGCGCCCTGGAAGTCCCAGGTCGGGATCTGCAGCATCATGTTGCGTTCGAGGTAGATTTCCGCCATTTCCTCGGAGATGTCGGTGGCGGCGCTCATGCCGCCGGAAGCCCCGACGAAGCGCGTCACGCCCGGTGCCGCGACCATCGCCGCGCCGCCAATGCCGAAAGTTTCGGTGATCGCGCTGTCGCCGATGTCCGGGTTGGCGTCCGCCTGGCTGAAGCCGGAGAAGAACAGCCCTTCCGGCGTATTGACGGGGGCGGTGAACCAACGATCGCCCATCCCGCTGATCTTGATACCGAAGTTCTTGCCGTTGCGGGTCATTACCGTGACGATGGTGCCCTGCTCAATCTCCGCCCCGGCGTCCATCGCCGCCTTGCAGTAGGCCATCGCCAGATTGAGGAAGAACTGATCGGTGATGCTGAGGAACTGCATCACCTGCGCCAGCTCCGCCTTATCGCGCGGCAGCAGGCTGATCTCCGGCGCCAGCCTGCGCATCAGCAGCGCCGAGGCCGCGATATTGCGCTGGTGGAATTCGTCCCCCATGCTGATCGCCTGCGCCATCAGCGCGGTCAGATCGATCCCTTCCTCCAGCGTCGCCAGTACCGCTTTCAACACCGGAGCCAGCGAGTCGCGCATCCAGCGCAGGCGCTGCTGCACGTCCTCGCCGTAGGCGCCGAAGCGCATCACTTTACCGATGCCTTCGTTCATGTTGCAGTAGGCGTAATTGCCGTGAACGGTGTTCCTGACCACCACCATCGGCATGTGAGCCGAGGTGATGCCGCCCATCGGCCCCACCGCGCTCACGCTGTGGCACGGGATGAATTCGATTTCCCCCTGCTCCAGCAGCGCCAGCGCCTGCTGCTCATCCTGCGCCCAGCCTTCGAACAGGCAGGCGCCGATGCAGGCGCCGCGCACCGGGCCGCTCATCTCTTGCCAGGTGACCGGCGGGCCGGCGTGCAGCAGCTTGCGCCCTTCGGCCAGCTGCGGGATCAAACGGTGCGCCAGATCCACATCCTGCCAGTGCGGGCGCGCCTCGCGGATACGGGCGATAACGGCGGCGTTTGCTTGCTCAATCGTTGCGTACATAGCGGTTCCTTACTTTAATTTTTTCAAGATGTTGGCGAATCGTTGATCGCCACCGGCCACCGGCGCCCACTGGTAGTGCACCACCGGGATGTCGCTGGTTTGCAGGTCATCGGCGAAGCTGCGCAGCCCGGCGTTGATCACCGCGACGCCGTCCAGCAAGGCCGGCCGTTCGCGTTCAGGTGCGGGTAAGACGGGGGTAATCAGCTGGTGCGCCAACGCGACCGCCGCCGGCAGCGACGGCATCACCGCGATGCCGGCCTCCTGCAGGGTGGCGATTTGCCGAGAGCGCTGCTGTGGATCCTGTTCGGTGCCGGTGACGGTGGCGATCGCCGCCAGCGGGTGGGCCGCGCCGCGCGCCGCGCGCACGTTGGCCACCTCGGCCGCCAGCGACGCCGCCGGATCGTCCTGAGCGCCGAAGCCGATCACCACGTCCAGCAGCAACACGCCGGTCTGCGGCTGCTGCGCCAGGCGGGCGATTTCTTGATTGCGGGCGGTCGGGTCAATCATCGGGTGCGGTCGCCCCTGGGTATAAAAGTCATCGCCCATGTCGATGATGCGATGGCCGTCGGCCATCAGCATGGCGCCGCGCGGGTGCTCGCTATCCACCGGCAGGGACAGTTTTTCCGCCAGCAGCATCGCGCATTCGGCGGCCAGCGTGCCGCCGGCGTACAGCCCGGCGATTTTGCCGCCGGGCACCGCGGGCTGTTGTGCCGCCTGTTGCTGCACGTAGCCCAGCATCGCCGCCAGCCGCGCCGCTTCATCCAGCGTGGCGGCGAACGTGATGTTGCCCTCCTGACGCACGGCGGACTGCGCGCCGAGGAACAACGCCACCACCGGCTTGCCGAGCGCTTTCATCTCGTCAATCACCCGCTGGCGCACCTCGGGTGCCGGCGGTTTGGACACGAACGCCAGCACCAGACTCTGCGGATCCGCCGCCAGCATGCGCAGCGCGCTGATGGCGCTGATACCGCCGATCTCCGCCGTCAAATCCCGCCCGCCGAGGCCAATGGCGTGCGAGATGCCCTGGCCCGCCAGGGCAATTTGCGAAATCAGTTCCTGAATGCCGGTGCCGGAGGCGCCCACCACGCCGATAGATCCGGCGGGCGCCACGTTGGCGAACGCCAGCGGCGCGCCGGCGATGCAGGCGGTGCCGCAGTCCGGCCCCATCACGATCAGCCCGCGTTCGCGCGCCTTGGTTTTCAGCGCCACTTCCTGCGCCACGCTGACGTTGTCGGAGAACATCATCACGTTGCAGCCGTCTTCCAGCGCGCTATCCGCCAGCTCCGCCGCGTATTCGCCGGCGATCGAGATCAGCGCCAGATTGGCGGCGGGCAGCTTCTGCCTGGCGGTGCGCCAGCTGCGCGCCCGCAGCAGTTTTTTGCCGCCCTGGCTGCCCTGCGTAATCGCCTTGAGCGCCGTCTCCAGCGCCGCGCCAATCTCCTCGGCGATCGTCTCGTCGGCGGACTCCGCCTTGATCGCCACGCAAATATCGTTCGGCGTCGCTTCGCTAAACTGCGGGTGCCAGAAACCGGTCACCTCCAATAAGGATTTATTGGCCGGTGTCCCCATCATGACGGATATTTCCTCGACCTTGGGAGATTCACTGAGTTTGCGGGAGATCAACATCAGGCTGACGGAATCCTGAAAGCTCCCCTTTTTAATAAAAGCATGGATCATGGTGATATCCTTAGAACAGCATTTAATAATATCGGCAATATTCCCGCACCGGCGGCACGGCGACGCATTGAATTCAGCGAAAAGGTTAATTATCAAGCTACAAATTAAAACCGCGCCCCGAGGTGAGTACGGTCACACTTTATCCATTGTTAGAAAAAATAACTTAATCACCTGAATATTAGTTAATCCAGAAGGGAAAAAGCATTTATAAAAAAACTTCTAACAATGGCGATTTAATTCAACGAATTTTTAATCCAATCGGATAAAACGCATCTGGATCACATTATTCCCCCCCGGTATTTATACATTACAACGCAGAGGCGAATTAAATAAACCGTAGTGATAAAAGGACTGTATATGAAGGTCTCTAAACAACAATTACATCAGCTTATCCAGCAAAAAATTCACGCCGCCGGCCTGAGCCAGGAACACGCCGGCATCGTCGCCGACGTGCTGGTTCATGCCGATGCGCGCGGCATTCATTCTCACGGTGCGGTCAGGGTCGAATACTATTCCGAACGCATCAGCAAAGGCGGCACCAATAATCACCCGCATTTCACCTTTGAGAAAACCGGCCCCTGCAGCGCCATTTTCGACGGCGACAACGGCGCCGGGCACGTGGCGGCCAAGCTGAGCATGGATCGCGCCATTGAAATGGCGAAAGAGAACGGCGTGGCGGTGGTGGGCGTGCGCCGCATCGGCCACAGCGGGGCGCTGTCCTACTTCGTGCAGCAGGCGGCGCGCGCCGGCATGGTCGGCATTTCGCTGTGCCAGTCCGATCCGATGGTGGTGCCGTACGGCGGCGCCGAGGTCTACTACGGCACCAACCCCATCGCCTTCTCCGCGCCGGGCGAAGGCGACGAGCTGATCACCTTCGATATGGCCACCACCGTGCAGGCCTGGGGCAAAGTGCTGGACGCCCGCTCGCGCAACGCCGCCATCCCCGACACCTGGGCGGTGGACGCCGAGGGCAAGCACACCACCGATCCGTTCGCCGTCAGCGGGCTGCTGCCGATCGCCGGGCCGAAAGGCTACGGCCTGATGATGATGGTCGACGTGCTGTCGGGCATTTTGCTCGGCCTGCCGTTCGGCAAACACGTCAGCTCGATGTATCACGATCTCAGCGCCGGCCGGGAATTGGGGCAATTGCATATCGTCCTGAATCCGGGTTATTTCACCAACGAATCGACGTTCCGTAAAAATATCAGCCAGGTCATGAAAGAGTTGAATGCCGTTAAGCCGGCGCCGGGCGTCAGCAAAGTGCTTTACCCGGGGCAGAACAGCCATGCGCGTGAAATGGAAAGCGAGAAAAACGGTATCGAAATCGTCGACGACATTTATCAATACTTAATTTCAAATGCTATTTACCAGCGTTCTTACGACCATAAAGATCCCTTCGCCAGTTAACGCACTCTTATTATCGTGGGCTTTTTACGCCGCGGCTCGCGGTTGATATTTCTGAGCCGGGGAGAAAAAAGAAAACCTTCATCAGCGCGCTCAGCGCAATAGGTCGGCCGGCGGCGAATAGCCTCCGCCCTGGCCGCATCGCCGCTGAGACACAACATGCGGGCAGGTAAACATGAAAGACTTCCAACAAGAAATCCGTGATATTTCCGGCTGGTTATCGAAAATCGGCGCCGACCCCAGCGGCGGCATGACGCGTCTGCTTTATACCCCGGAATGGATCGAAGCGCAGCACGCGCTGAAAACCACCTTCGAGGCCGCCGGACTGCGCACCCATTTTGATGCGGTCGGCAACCTCTTCGGCCGGCTGGAGGGCAGCAAATACCCCGACCAGGTGATTCTCTCCGGTTCGCACATCGACACGGTGGTCAACGGCGGCAACCTCGACGGCCAGTTCGGTATCGAAGCCGCCTTCATGGCGATCAAACACCTCAAAGACACCTACGGTCCGCCGCTGCGCAGCCTGGAAGTCATCGCGCTGGCGGAAGAAGAAGGCAGCCGCTTCCCTTATGTGTTCTGGGGCAGCAAGAACATCGTCGGCCTGGCCCGGCGGGAAGACGTGCAGCACATTACGGACGCCAAGGGCGTCGGCTTCGTCAACGCCATGCACGACGCCGGTTTCGATTTCCCTCCGCCGCATCAGCCGCTGCGCAGCGACATCGCGGCCTTCGTCGAGATCCATATCGAACAGGGCAAGGTGCTGGAAACCGAAGGCAAAACCATCGGCGTGGTGACCAGCATCGTTGGCCAACGGCGTTATGACGTGCGGCTGCAGGGCGAAGCCAACCACGCCGGCACCACCCCGATGAGCTACCGCCGGGATACCGTGCACGCCTTCAGCCGCATCTGCTGCGAATCGATCGCCAAGGCGCGCGCCGAGGGCGACCCGCTGGTGCTGACCTTCGGCAAGGTGGAGCCGAAGCCGAACACCGTCAACGTGGTTCCGGGCTTCACCCACTTCACCCTCGACTGCCGCCACACCGATCAGGCCGCGCTGCTGCGTTTCACGCAGGAGATCGAGCAGGATATCCAGCGCATCTGCGCCGAGATGGGCATCGAGGCCGAGATCGATCTGTGGATGGACGAAGCGCCGATCCCGATGAACGAACAGCTGGTGGCCTGCGTCAGCCGCCTGTGCGAAACGCAGCGGCTGAATTACCGCATGATGCACAGCGGCGCCGGACACGACTCGCAAATCTTCGCCCCGCGCGTGCCGACGGTGATGATGTTCGTGCCGAGCATCGCCGGCATCAGCCATAACCCGGCGGAAAAAACCGCCGTCGCCGATTTGAACGAAGGGGTGAAAATCCTGGCGCAGACGCTGTATCAGCTGGCCTACACCGAACAGGGGGCCGAGGCATGAGCAACGACATCGACCCGCGCTACTGGAAAAAGATCGTCGTCGTGCTCTGTCTGGGCTGGGCGGTGATCTGGATCTATCGCACCGTCCTGACGCCGATCTTCCCCGAGATCCAACAAACCATCGGCGCGCACTCCAATGCGGAAATGGGGCTGATCGCCAGCTTCTACTTCTTCGCCTACACCGGGATGCAGATCCCGGCGGGCATCCTGGTGGACAAATTCGGCAAGAAGGTGGTGCTGATCCCGGGCTTCTGCCTGTTCATCATCGCCACGCTGCTGATCGGCAACGCCACCAGCCTGACCATGGTCTATGCCGGCAGCCTGCTGGCGGGCATGGGCTGCGGCTCTTATTACGGCTCGGCCTACTCTCTGTCGTCGGAGAATATCCCGCTGGAACGCCGTGGCCTGGCAACCGCGGTGATCAACAGCGGCTCGGCGCTCGGCATGGCCATCGGCCTGATCGCCTCCAGCCTGCTGGTGAAAAGCTTCAACATGAACTGGCAGATCATGCTGTTCATCATCACCGGCCTGCTGGTAGTGATGACGCTGGTGTTCGCCGTGGTCATCAAAGGCTCGCAGCCTCACGCCGCGGCGGCCGTCAGCCAGACCGTTGCGCCGACGGCTGCCGAGCCCGAGGAGGACGGCCAGTCCAGCGGCCTGTTCAGCCTGCGCATGATCTCCGCCTACGCGATGTACTTCGCCACCTGCTACGGCTACTACATGATAGTCACCTGGCTGCCCTCGTTCCTGCAGCAAGAGCGCGGCTTTGAAGGGGTGGCCATCGGCTTCTCCTCCGCCCTGGTGGCGTTCGCCTCGGTGCCGGGCGCGCTGTTCTTCAGCCGCATGTCCGACCGTTTCCGCAACAAGAAGGTGCAGCTGATCATTTTCCTCGAGCTGTGCGCGGCGGTGATGCTGGTTTGCACCGTCATTTCGCCGGACTCCACCATGCTGCTGATCAGCCTGATCCTGTACGGGTTGCTGGGCAAGCTGGCGGTCGATCCGATCATGATCTCCTTCGTCGCCGACAACGCGCCGAAGAAAGGCTATGGCACCAGCTTCGGCGTGTTCAACTTCTTCGGCATGTCCTCGTCGGTGATCGCCCCCTTCCTGACCGGCGTGATCTCCGACAGCACCGGCTCCAAGGTGATGGGCTTTTACATCTCCGCCGCCATCCTGCTGGTGGGCACCGCCATTTTCTTCACCGTCAACGTCTTGATGAAACGCACTACGCCAACCCGAACGGCCACCGAGGCCTGACGGCGCTTTTTTACCGGGCGCCGCCGCGGCGCCCTTTCAACGATCAGGAGAATCAACGTGGGTTACTTCAACAATCAAACCGGATATCCAACCGACATTCTGTCAACGCGCGCCATCATCAAACGCGGCAACTATGCGCTGATCCCGCCGAACGGCCTGGTGCGCAACGTCATTCCCGGTTTTGAAAACTGCGACGTCACCATCTTGTCGACGCCGAAATTGGGCGCCACCTTCGTCGATTATCTGGTAACGCTGCACGACTGCGGCCGCAACACCAAAGGCTTTGGCGGCGAAGAGATCGAAACCTTCGTGTACGTCATCGACGGCGCCATCACCGCTTCCGCCGACGCCACCGACTACCCGCTGACCGCCGGCGGCTATCTTTACTGCCCGGCGGGCGTCACCCTGCGGCTGGAAAACGCCAACGGCGGCCAATCCAGCCGCCTGTTCCTCTACAAGCGCCGCTACCAGCGCATCAAGGGTTACGAGGCGCACGTGGTCAGCAACAACGTCGCCAACCTGGAAAAGATCCACTACGAAGGCATGAGCGAGGTGATCCTGCAGGATCTGCTGCCGAAAGATCTGGGCTTCGACATGAATATGCACATCCTCTCCTTCGCCCCCGGCGCCAGCCACGGCTACATCGAGACCCACGTGCAGGAGCATGGCGCCTACATTCTCAGCGGCGCCGGTGTGTACAACCTGGACAATGAATGGATGCCGGTGAAGCAAGGCGACTATATCTTCATGGGTGCCTATGTGCAGCAGGCGGGCTATGCGGTGGGCCAGGAAACCTTCAGCTACATCTACTCCAAGGACTGCAACCGCGACGTCGAGCCGTAAGCGCTTCGCCGCCAAAACCAAGGCCACCTGCTCGCGCAGCGTGGCCTTCTTTTTTATCCCAATCGCCGGCCGATGCGCATCGCGCGGGCGACGTTGGCGGCGCTGCGCTGCAGGTTGAGCTCCCCTTGCGACAGCGCGGCCTCCAGCGCACTCAGGCGCGGCAGAATGCTGAACATCGCGTCTATTCCCTGCGCGTGCAGCGCCTCCGCCCCTTCCTCCACCACGCCGGCCAGCGCGATGACCGGCAAACCGCGCGCCCGCGCCAGACGGGCGACGCCGGACAGCGCCTTGCCGCCCAGCGTTTGGCTGTCGATGCGCCCTTCGCCGGTGATCAACAGATCGGCCTCCGCCAGCGCCTGCTCCAGGCCCAGCGCCGCCATCACGATCTCGATACCCGGCTTCAGCGTTGCGCCGAGAAACACCTGGCAGGCGATCCCCATGCCACCCGCCGCCCCGCCGCCGGCGACGTGCCGCACGTCGCGCCCGGTGCTCTGGCGGATCACCTCGGCATACTGCGTCAGGCCCTGTTCCAACTGCGCCACCATCGCCGCCGTCGCCCCCTTCTGCGGCCCAAACACCGCCGCCGCACCGCGCGGCCCCACCAGCGGATTGTCTACGTCGCAGGCGACCTCGATCCGGCACTGCCGCAGGCGTGCGTCCAGCGTGCCGAGATCGACGCCGCTCAGCGTCGCCAGCTCGCCGCCGCCCCACGGCAGCGCCTTGCCGTCCGGGCGGTAGAAGCGCCCGCCCAGCGCCTGCACCATGCCGACGCCGCCATCCACCGTGGCGCTGCCGCCGATGCCGAGGATCAGGTGGCGAATGCCCTGATCCAACGCATGCCGGATCAGTTCGCCGGTGCCGTAGCTGGTCGCCAGCAGCGGGTTACGGCGCGCCGCCGGCGTCAGCATCAATCCGCTGGCCGCCGCCATTTCGATCACCGCCGTCTTGCCGTCGCCGCTGATGCCGTAAAACGCCGCCACCCGTTCCCCCAGCGGCCCCGTCGCCGATACCGTCACCTTACGCCCGCCGGTGGCGGCCACCAGCGCGTCCACCGTGCCTTCGCCGCCGTCGGCGATCGGCAGGCAGACGCACTCGGCATCGGGATAAACCTCGTGGAAGCCGCGCGCGATCGCCCGCGCCGCCCGTTCTGCGCTGACGCTTTCTTTAAATGAATCCGGTGCAATAACAATTTTCATGCTGCCTCCTTTATTCGAGACGAAATAAAAATGGCCATGCCTTCCCCCGCTGAAATAATCAGATGAGAAATGCATGGCGAAATAAAATAAAACTGTTGCCGACTATTTAATGAAGATGAAGGGAAGCGTTATTTATTGACCCATTTCGCCGGCACGCTGTAGGTTAATATCGCCCCCAGTATCATCATTGTCGACAAGACGCACATCGCCGCCAAATTGCTGTGGGTCAGCTGTTTGAAATAGCCGATGATATAAGGCGAAATAAAACCGCCGATGTTGGCAATGGAATTGATGAGCGCAATGCCCGCCGCGGCGCAGGTGCCGGTAAAGATGGCGTTCGGCAGGCTCCAGAACAGCGGCGACGGCACCAGGCTCGACGCCACCGCCACGCACAGCGCCGCCATCACCACGTGCTTGTTATCCGGGAACAGGCCGATGAAGATCAGCGACACCGCGGCGATGCAGAACGGCACGATGATGTGCCAGCGCCGCTCGCGATGCTTGTCCGAACTGCGCGCGGCCACCAGCATCGCCACCACCGCCAGCATGTACGGCAGCATGGTCAGCAGGCCGATATCCATCACCGAGGTCACGCCGGTGTCGCGAATGATGGTCGGCACCCAAAACGCCAGCCCGCCCTGGCCCATCACGGTGCAGAAGCAAATCAGCCACATTTTGGTGAACGCGGACGATCTCAGCATGCTTTTCATCGTCCACTCCTGCCCGCCGGCGGCGCCCTGGCGCGGCGCGCTCTGCGCCATATCCTCTTTGATCAGCGCCTTCTCCTGCGGGCTGAGCCACTTGGCGCTCTGATAGGTGTTATCCAGGAAACAGAAGATGACGATGGCGATCAGCAGCGCGCGCGGGCCGCTGATAAAGAACAGCCACTGCCAGCCGGAGAGATTCATCAGGCCGTTCATGTGCTCGATGATCCACCCGCACAGCGGGCCGCCGATGATGTTGCTGACCGGGATACCGCACACGAACAGCGCGGTCATCTTGGCGCGCTGGCTGGACGGGAACCACAGCGTCAGATAGAGGATCACGCCGGGGTAGAAGCCGGCCTCCGCCAGCCCCAGCAGGAAACGCGCCAGGTAGAATTGCCAGGGGTTGGTGATAAAGATGCTCAGCATCGAAATCGCCCCCCACACCACCATCAGCAGCGCGATGATCTTTCTGGCGCCGTAGCGGCTCAGCAGAATATTACTGGGTACCCCGGCGATGATATAGCCGATGAAAAACACCCCGGCGCCCAGCCCGTAAACGGCTTCGGCCATCGAGACATTGCCGTTCAGAATATCGGGCATCATTTGAAATTTCGAGAACGAAATGCCAACCCGATCGAGATAACCGACGATATAGCTCACTAATAAAATGGGCATAATGCGCCAGGCGATTTTTCGATATAAACGGTTTTTGTCAGGGGCGGTAAGAATATCTTTATCAATAACAGCATTATCGGTTGCCATATTCAGTGTCTCCTCGGTTGGCATCCTGCTTTTTACTTTTTATTGTGCTGAATCATTTTTTATTGGATTGGCGGGGGACCCTCTTTATTTATCATAAAGAGGGCGTTATTAATGTCGAACATCTCTGATTCTAACGATAAGCCGGCGAATTAAATGCCGGGGGTACTCTTAGCCGGCCACCCGGTGGTTGCCCATGATCTCCAGCGCCCGCACCAGCGCGGAGTGATCCAGTTCGCCGTCGCCATTGGCGGCGCAGACGTTGAACAACTCCTGGCAAGTGGCGGTATTCGGCAGGCTGAGCGCCAGCGCCTTCGCGCCCTGCAGCGCCAGATTAAGATCCTTCTGGTGCAGCGAGATGCGGAACCCCGGCGCGAACGCCCGCTTGATCATCCGCTCGCCGTGCACCTCCAGAATACGCGACGAGGCGAAACCGCCCATCAGGGCTTCGCGCACCCGTGCCGGATCGGCGCCGGCGCGCGAGGCGAACACCAGCGCCTCGGAGACCGCTTCGATGGTCAGCGCCACGATGATCTGGTTGGCGACCTTGCAGGTTTGCCCGTCGCCGTTGCCGCCGATCAGCGTGATGTTCTTGCCCATCAGCGCCAGCAGCGGCTGCACCCGTTCGAAGGTCGCTTCCTCGCCGCCCACCATGATGGTCAGCGTGCCCTGTTTGGCGCCCACTTCGCCGCCGGAAACCGGCGCGTCCAGGTACTGGGCGCCCAGCTGGTTGATGCGCTGCGCGAACCGCTTGGTCTCCAGCGGTGAAATGGAGCTCATATCCACCACCACTTTGCCGTTCAGCTTGCCGGCGGCGCAGCCGCGTTCACCGAACAGCACCTCCTCCACCTGCGGCGTATCCGGCACCATGATGAAGATCACGTCCGCCTCATCCGCCACCTGCTGCGGATCGCCGCAGGCAATGGCCCCTTGCTGCAACAGCGCCGCCGGCACCTCATGCCGGGTATGGGCGTAAAGCGTGTGCCCGCCCGCCAGCAGCTTTTCCGCCATCGGCGCGCCCATGATGCCCAGACCGATAAATCCCACTTTCATTTTCATCTCCTCAAGACAGGTATTTTTTAATCCATGACAGGCCGCTTTCCGTGGTGGTGAGCGGTTTGTATTCACAGCCGATCCAGCCGCGGTAACCCATGCGATCCAGCTGCGCGAAGATAAACTCGCAGTTGATTTCGCCGGTGCCCGGTTCGTGCCGCCCCGGGTTGTCGGCGACCTGAACGTGGTCGATCTTCGCCAGCAGGCGCTCGAGGGTCTGCGTCAGCTCTCCCTCCATGCGCTGCATGTGGTAAAGGTCGTACTGCAGATACAGGTTGGGGCTGCCGATCGCTTCGATCAGTTCGATTGCCTGCCGGGAGGTTTGCAGGTAGAACTGCGGCATGTCGTAGCGGTTGATCGGTTCGATCAGCAGGCGGATATTCTGCCGCGCCAGAGCGTCGGCGGCGTAGCTCAGGTTCTCTTTCACCCGTTCGTCGGTGGCGTGGCGGCCGACGGCGGGATCCGGATTGCCGATCAGGCAGTTGATGCGATCGCAGCCCAGCGCCTGCGCATACTCGATCGCGCGCCCGACGCCGTCGCGGAACTCCGCTTCGCGCCCCGGCAAGCAGGCGATGCCCCGTTCGCCCGCCGCCCAGTCGCCGGCCGGCAGGTTGAACAGCACCTGGCTCAGGCGATGCGCCTCCAGTTCGCTGCGCAGCGCGGCGATCGGGTAGTCATAGGGAAACATGTATTCCACCGCGCTGAAGCCCTGCTCCTTCGCCCGACGGAAGCGCTGCATGAAATCGACTTCGGTGAACAGCATGGACAGGTTGGCTGAAAATTTCGGCATGGTAAGGCTCCTCAACGATAATCAAAGAAGTTGACCGAGGTCGGCGCGTCTTCCGGCGTTGCCGCCACCGGTTCGAACTCGTTGACGTTATCCAGCTCGGTGCCCATGGAAATATTGGTGACGCGCTCCAGGATGATTTCCACCACCACCGGCACCCGGTGCTGCTGCATCAGTTCCTGGGCCTGACGGAACGCCGGCGCGATCTCTTCCGGTTTGAACACCCGCAGCGCCTTGCAGCCCAGCCCTTCCGCCACCTTGACGTGATCGACGCCATACTCGCCAATCTCCGCGTTGTTGATGTTTTCAAACGACAGCTGCACGCAGTAATCCATATCGAACCCGCGCTGCGCCTGGCGGATCAGCCCCAGGTAGGCGTTGTTCACCAGCACGTGGATATAGGGCAGCTTGAACTGCGCGCCGACCGCCAGCTCTTCGATCATGAACTGGAAATCATAGTCGCCCGACAGCGCGATCACCTTGCGCTGCGGATCGGCGGCGCACACGCCCAGCGCCGCAGGCAGCGTCCAGCCCAGCGGGCCGGCCTGGCCGGCGTTGATCCAGTGACGCGGCTCGAAAACGTGCAGCATTTGCGCGGCGGCGATCTGCGACAGCCCGATGGTGGTGACGTAGCAGGCGTCGCGGCCGAAGGCACGGTTCATCTCTTCATACACCCGCTGCGGCTTGACCGGCACGTTGTCGAAGTGGGTCTTGCGCAGCAGCGTTTGCTTGCGCTGCAGACAGGCGGCGCACCAGGCGTCGCGATTCGGCAACTCGCCGCGCTCGAAGCGGCGCTTTGCCGTGTCCACCAGCATTTGCAGCGCGATGCGCGCGTCGGAAACGATGCCCAGATCCGGGCAGATCACCCGGCCAATCTGCGTCGGCTCGATATCGATGTGCACCACCTTGCGCCCGGCGGTGTACTTGTCCACCGAGCCGGTGTGGCGGTTGGCCCAGCGGTTGCCGATGCCGAACACCAGATCCGAATCCAGCAGGTTGGCGTTGCCGTAGCGATGCGAGGTTTGCAGGCCCGCCATGCCCGCCATCAGCGGGTGATCGTCCGGAATGGCGCCCCAGCCCATCAGCGTCGGGATCACCGGCACGTTGCAGATCTCCGCCAGCTGCTGCAGCAGATCCGCCGCATCGGCGTTGTGAATGCCGCCGCCGGCGATGATCAGCGGCTTTTTCGCCGCGCACAGCAGATCCAGCGCTTTGTCGATCTGCATCTGGGTGGCCGCCGGCTTATAGGCGGGCAGCGAAGAGTAGGTGTCCGGATCGAACTCGATCTCCGCCATCTGCACGTCGAACGGCAGGTCGATCAACACCGGGCCCGGCCGGCCGGAGCGCATCAGGTGGAACGCCTGCTGCAGCACACGCGGCACCAGCGCCGGCTCCTGCACGGTGACCGCCATCTTGGTCACCGGCTTGGCGATCGATTCGATGTCTACCGCCTGAAAATCTTCTTTGTGCAAACGCGCACGCGGCGCCTGGCCGGTGATGCACAGAATCGGGATCGAGTCGGCGGAGGCGGAGTAAAGGCCGGTGATCATGTCGGTGCCCGCCGGGCCGGAGGTGCCGATGCACACGCCGATATTGCCGGCGGCGGCGCGGGTGTAGCCTTCCGCCATGTGCGAGGCCCCTTCCACGTGCCGCGCCAGGTAGTGTTTGATGCCGCCGTGCCGCCGCATCGCATCGTAGAACGGGTTGATCGCCGCGCCGGGCACGCCGAACGCGGTGGTGATCCCTTCTTTTTCCAGCACGTGCATTGCCGCGTCTACCGCTCGCATAATTGCCATGTGATGCTCTCCTCAATTTATTGGAAAATTTTTCCAACTTAAAATTACGCTCAAAAAAACCCGTTTGCTCATCAAACGGGGAGTCTTGCTCCGCGCCGGTTCAGCCCGGCGCGCGACGTTTACGCCTTGCTGCGCGATTCGCCCAGCGCGGCGCTGATGTCTCTGGCCACTTCACCCACCAGTTCGCCCAGCTCCTTGAACCGCTCCTTGCCGACCCGCGAACTGGGCCCGGAGATGGAGATAGCGGCGATCACGTTGTTGTTGCGATCGAAAATCGCCGAAGCCAGGCAGTTCAGGCCGAGCGCGTGCTCTTCA
The DNA here is from genome assembly GCF_030954545.1 of Serratia sp. MF1(2023). Taxonomy (NCBI): domain Bacteria; kingdom Pseudomonadati; phylum Pseudomonadota; class Gammaproteobacteria; order Enterobacterales; family Yersiniaceae; genus Serratia; species Serratia sp. MF1(2023). The sequence continues at coordinate 107,313 of NZ_JAVHUX010000048.1, forward strand.
TCGTCGATGGTGTAGCCCTGTTCCAGCGACTGATGCAGATCCTTGCGCAGCAGGTTCACGCTGGTCAGCGTCTTCGGCGTATAGGATTGCAGCCCCGAACGCACGATCAGATCCAGCATCTCCTCTTCCGCCAGCGGGTACAGCAGCGCCTTGCCGGCGCCCGAGGCGTGCAGCGGCAAGCGGCTGCCCAGCGGCGCGCACATGCGCACCATAGCCTGGCACTCGCATTGGCGAATCAGCACCGCGTCGAAATTGTTGCGGATCGCCAGGTTGGCGGTCTCGCCGGACAGCAGCATCAGCCGGCGCATGAACGGCCCGGCCACCGATACCACGTCGCGATCGTTCATGTAAGCGGAACCGACGGTGAACGACTGAATGCCGATATGCCACCAGCCCAGCTGTGGATCCTGAAAGACGAATTCCGATTTCTCCAGCACTTTCAACAACCTGAAGGTGGTGGAAAGCGGCAGCTCCAGCTTTTCGGACAGCACGGAAACCGACGAACTCCCCCCGGCGTTGGCCAGGTACTGGAGGATCTCCAGCCCGCGATCCAACGCCTGCGCCCCTTTGGTGGCGCCGGCTTCGGTGGCGGGTCGTCCTTTCCTGCGTAATTCGGTCATTCAAGCTTCCTTTGTCAGTGACGGCATGGGTGACGCTATGATAAACGCCCAGCGCGGCGTGCGGCCAGCGCTATGCCAAAACTATGCGATACGGCTCCGGCAAGCGGCTGACCACGCAGTTGTCGGCGCCCGCGCGGTCGATGGTGAAAAAGTCGGTGACCTTCGCATAGGCGAACAGCGGGTGGTGCCAGACATTGCGATGATAGTTGATCCCCTGTTTGCCGTTGGTGATAAAGGCGCGCAGGGTGCCGACGGGGATGGTTTCGCCCGGTTCGGCGACGATCACCACGAAGCGTTCGCCGTTCATCGGCACAAAGGTCTGCGACGAGAGCGGATGCTTTTCCAACAGGGAAAAGGTCATCGGCAGATCGCAGGGTTCCGCCCGGTTGATGCTGGCCAGCACCCGGTTGCCGTCGGACACCTCTATCCTGGCGAGATCGTGATAACGCTCGGTTTTTCCGTCATTGATATGAAAGAAACGCGAGCCCTCTATCTGCAATACATCGCCGTAAGGCGCAAAGGCCGCCGGCGTTAATTCTTCGATGACTAAATCCATGTGATTCTCCCAAGCGCATGACCCAGACGACGATTGAACGGCGATATTTCACCCAACGCCTTCACTCTAGACAGCGCGTGGTGAATTTGACAGCATTTTTTTGGAAAATTTTTCCACAACAAGATCGCCAGCACACTTTATGATCGAAGAGCAATATTAGTTTCCTTAAATCAATGAATTAAAAAACCGCCTAATCCATCATCGGGCAAAATGGGGCGGCGCGCGTTCATCGCTGTCGGGTGATTCTGTGACCGGGATCGTGGGGTTGCGCTTTGCCGCTGCCTATCGCACCGCAACATCAGTAGATTCTTCTCACCGATAACCGAAAAGGCGGTGTCAGCCAAGGACCCCTCATGCTGGATCACGAAACCATTCGTTCGTTTATCAAGGTTGCCGAGTGCCAAAGTTTCTCCCGCGCGGCGGAGCTGCTGCACAAAACCACCGCCACCATCAGCTACCGCATCAAAACGCTGGAAGAGAGCATCGGCACGCAGCTGTTTATCCGCACCACCCGCACCGTCAACCTGACGCCGGCCGGAGAGTATTTGCTGGAACGCTGCCGCCAGTGGCACACCTGGCTGGACGCCATGCCGGGCGAGCTGCGGCAAATCAACGACGGCGTAGAGCATCAGGTGAATATCGTGATCAACAACCTGCTGTACGACGCCGCCGCCGTAGCCGGGCTGTTAACTCACCTGCACGACAAATACCCGTTCACCCAATTCCACATTTCCCGCCAGGTGTACATGGGCGTGTGGGACGCGTTGCTGAATGAGGATTGCCATCTGGCGATCGGCGCGGCGGGCAATGAATCGCTGGAAAACAGCATCAAGGTGCTGCCGCTGGGCAAAATAGAGTGGGTGTTCGCCATCGCGCCGACGCACCCGCTGGCCGCCGCCGCCGATCCGCTGAACGAAACGCAGCTGCGCCCTTACGCCGCGATCAACGTCGAAGATACCGCACGCCATTTGGCCAAGCGCACCGCCTGGCTGCTGTCGGGCCAGCAGGAAATCAAGGTGCCGGATCTGCGCACCAAGCTGGAGTGCCATCTGCGCGGTCTCGGGATCGGTTTCCTTCCGCGCCGGCTGTGCCAAACTTATCTGGAGAGCGGCGAGTTGGTGGCCAAACAGCTCAAATACCCGCGCCAGTCTTCTCCCCTGTCGCTGGCCTGGTCCGATGCTCGCGGCGGCGAAGCGGTGCGCACCCTTATCAACCTGTTCCAGACGCGAGATCCGCTGATCGCGGGTTTGATCGGCGCTCTGGATTAAGTCTCGGTATCGGTAGGCATTTTTCCGGCGCTGACGTAATATCTGTTTACATATGTCTGACAGGAGGTTTGCATGCTTACTTTTATCCCCATCGTGATCGTCGTCGCGCTGATTGTGGTGTTCGCCGGCGTCAAAATTGTGCCGCAGGGGTTCCAATGGACGGTAGAACGCTTCGGCCGCTACACCAAAACGCTGATGCCGGGCCTGAACCTGGTGGTGCCGTTCATGGACCGCATCGGCCGTAAAATCAACATGATGGAACAGGTGCTGGACATTCCCTCACAGGAGGTGATTTCCCGCGATAACGCCAACGTCGCCATCGACGCGGTGTGCTTTATCCAGGTGGTCGATCCGGCCCGCGCCGCCTACGAGGTCAGCAACCTCGAACAGGCGATCGTCAACCTGACCATGACCAACTTCCGCACCGTGCTCGGCTCAATGGAGCTGGACGAAATGCTGTCGCAGCGCGACAGCATCAACAGCCGCCTGCTGCACATCGTCGATGAAGCGACCAATCCGTGGGGGGTGAAAATCACCCGTATCGAGATCCGCGACGTGCGGCCGCCGGCGGAACTGATCGCCTCGATGAACGCCCAGATGAAGGCCGAACGGACCAAGCGCGCCGACATCCTGGAGGCAGAAGGGGTGCGTCAGGCGGCCATTCTGCGCGCCGAGGGGGAGAAACAGTCGCAGATCCTGAAGGCCGAGGGCGAACGCCAGTCGGCATTCCTGCAGGCGGAAGCGCGTGAACGCGCCGCCGAGGCCGAGGCGCGCGCCACCCAGCTGGTGTCGGACGCCATCGCCAGCGGCAACATTCAGGCGGTGAACTACTTCGTGGCGCAGAAATACACCGACGCGCTGCAGAAGATCGGTTCCTCCAACAACAGCAAGGTGGTGATGATGCCGCTGGACGCCAGCAGCCTCCTCGGCTCTATCGGCGGCATTACCGAACTGCTGAAAGAAAGCAAAGGCAAATAATCATGCTCGAACTGATCGCGGCGAATCCGCTGTGGTTTTGGCTCTCCCTCGGGGGCGTGTTGCTGGCGGCGGAAATGCTCGGCGCCGGCGGTTACCTGCTGTGGAGCGGCGTGGCGGCGCTGTTGGTCGGCGTGCTGATCTGGCTGCTGCCGCCGCTTTCCTGGGCGTGGCAGGGCATGATCTTCGCCGTCCTGACCGTCGTCGTCGCCTATCTGTGGTGGTACTGGCTGCGCCGGCGCCCGGCGGCCGCATCCGGCGGTTCGCCGGTGCTCAACCAGCGCAACCGCCAGCTGATCGGCACTCGCGCCACGCTGACGGAGCCGATGCACAACGGCATGGGGCGCATCAATATCGGCGACAGCAGCTGGCGCGCGCAGGCGGCGGAAGATCTGCCCGCCGGCACAGAAGTGGAAGTGGTAGCGGTGGAAGGCGTCACGCTGGTGATCCGCGCCATCGGCCGCTAATTTGAACGACAGCATCCTGCCAGGTTGTTGATGATGGGGCACTCCGCCCCCTCGTCGCCCGGGCATTGGTCGGCCAGCGTCACCAGGCGCTGGCGCATTTCGCCCAGTTCGCTGATGTGCCTGTCGATCTCCGCCACCTTCTGCAGCGTGCGCGCCTTCACGTCGGCGCTGTGGCGGGCCGGATCGTTGAACAACGCCACCAGCTCGCGGCACTCGTCCAGGTTGAAGCCCACCTGCCGCGCCTGGCGCAGCAGCGTCAGCTCTTCAACGTGCCTGGCGGAATAATGGCGGTAACCGTTATCGCTGCGGATCGGGGCGGTAATCAGCGCTTTCTCTTCGTAAAAACGAATCGTTTTGCTGGTTAACCCGGTTTTTTTCGCGACGTCGCTAATATTCATTTTCCCTCCTTGACCTTACCCTTGCTGGAAGGTTTAAGCTCCATTCTTAGTGAAAACAGGTCCGGCGGTCAACCTTTAAACACCGCCGTTTAAGCAAGGAGTTCAATCATGTCACACACCACTATGCTGGCATTGCAGGGGCTGTCCTGCATGAACTGCGCGCAGCGGGTGAAAAAAGCCCTGGAAAGCCGCAGCGATGTCGAACAGGCGGACGTTAACGTGCATTACGCCAAAGTGACCGGCGACGCACCGGACAGCGCGCTGATCGACAGCGTGATCGCCGCCGGTTATCAGGCCGAAGTCGCGCCGCACGCCGATACCGAACTGCAGCTGAGTGGCCTGAGCTGCATGCACTGCGTCGGCACCACCCGCAAAGCGCTGGAAGCGGTGCCGGGCGTGTTCGCCGCCGACGTCGCTATCGACAGCGCGAAAGTGTACGGCGATGCCGATCCGCAGGCGCTGATCGCCGCGGTGGAAGATGCCGGTTATCACGCCAGCGTAGCGGGCGCCGCCGCCCCAAAAACTGAGCCGTTGACTGACGCAACACCTTCGTTGCCGGACGTTCAGCCAGCGGCGCAATCTCCCCTTCCGGCAACCGACGGCGCGGACGACAGCGTACAGCTGCTGCTCAGCGGCATGACCTGCGCCAGCTGCGTCAATAAAGTGCAGCAGGCGCTGCAAAGCGTTCCCGGCGTTGAGCACGCGCGCGTCAACCTGGCGGAGCGCAGCGCGCTGGTGACCGGCGCCGCCGATGCGCAGGCGCTGGTGGCGGCGGTGGAAAAAGCCGGCTACGGCGCCGAAATGATTCAGGACGAGACCGAACGCCGCGAGCGCCAACAGCAGACCGCACGCGCCAACATGAAGCGCTTTAGCTGGCAGGCGGCGCTGGGTCTGGCGTTGGGTATCCCGCTGATGGCCTGGGGGCTGTTCGGCGGCAGCATGACGCTGACGCCGGAAACCCAGCGCCCCTGGCTGCTGGTCGGCGTCATCACCCTGGCGGTGATGGTGTTCGCCGGCGGGCACTTCTACCGCAACGCCTGGCGCGCGCTGATGAACGGCAGCGCCACCATGGATACCCTGGTGGCGCTCGGCACCGGCGCCGCCTGGCTCTATTCGATCGCCGTCAACATCTGGCCCGATTTCTTCCCGATGGAGGCGCGCCACCTCTATTACGAGGCCAGCGCGATGATCATCGGTTTGATCAACCTCGGCCATGCGCTGGAACAGCGTGCTCGCCAGCGTTCTTCGCAGGCGCTGGAGCGGCTGCTGGATCTGACGCCGCCTACCGCACGGCTGGTGACCGACGACGGCGAGCGCGATATCCCGCTGGCGGAGGTGCAGCTCGGCATGACGCTGCGGCTGACCACCGGCGATCGCGTGCCGGTCGACGGTGAAATCGTGCAGGGCGAAGTCTGGCTCGATGAAGCGATGCTGACCGGCGAAGCGGTGCCGCAGCAGAAAGGCCCCGGCGATACGGTGCATGCCGGGACGGTGGTCGACGACGGCAGCGTGCTGTTCCGCGCCGCCGCCATCGGCAGCCAAACTACGCTGGCGCGCATCATCAAACTGGTGCGCCAGGCGCAGAGCAGTAAACCGGCGATTGGCCAACTGGCCGACCGCGTTTCGGCGGTGTTCGTGCCGGCGGTGGTGGCGATCGCCCTGTTCAGCGCGGCGATATGGTACTTCTTCGGCCCGCAGCCGCAGCTGGTCTACACGCTGGTGATCGCCACCACGGTGCTGATCATCGCCTGCCCGTGCGCATTGGGATTGGCGACGCCGATGTCGATCATCTCCGGCGTGGGCCGCGCGGCGGAGTTTGGCGTGCTGGTACGCGACGCCGACGCCCTGCAGCAGGCCAGCCAGCTGGACACCCTGGTGTTCGACAAAACCGGCACCCTGACCGAAGGAAAGCCGCAGGTGGTGGAGATCCTGACCTTCAATCAGGTCAGCGAACGGCAGGCGATCGGCTGGGCCGCCGCGCTGGAGCAAGGCTCCAATCACCCGCTGGCGCGCGCCATCATGGAACGCGCCGCCGGGCAAACGCTGCCGCAGGTGGCGCAGTTCCGCACCCTGCGCGGCGCCGGCGTCAGCGGGGAGATCGACGGCGTGCAGTTGCTGCTGGGCAACGCCGCGCTGCTGGAGCAGCATCAGGTCGCGATCGCCGAACTGGAAGCGCCGATGCGCGACCAGGCCGAACGCGGCGTGACGCCGGTGCTGCTGGCCGTTGACGGTAAACCGGCCGCGCTGTTCGCCATTCGCGATCCGCTGCGCGAGGACAGCGTCGCGGCGCTGCAGCGCCTGCACCAGCAGGGGTATCAGCTGGTGATGCTGACCGGCGACAATCCGGTGACCGCCAACGCCATCGCCAAAGAGGCCGGTATCGATCGGGTGATTGCCGGGGTGCTGCCGGACGGCAAAGCGGCGGCGATCAAACAGCTGCAGGCGCAGGGCCAACGCGTGGCGATGGTCGGCGACGGCATCAACGACGCCCCGGCGCTGGCGCAGGCCGACGTGGGCATCGCGATGGGCGGCGGCAGCGACATCGCCATCGAGACCGCCGCCATCACCCTGATGCGCCACAGCCTGCACGGCGTGGCGGATGCGGTGGAACTGTCGAAGGCCACGCTGCGCAACATGAAGCAGAACCTGTTCGGCGCCTTTATCTACAATACGCTGGGCATCCCGATCGCCGCCGGCGTGCTCTACCCGCTGACCGGCACGCTGCTCAGCCCGGTGGTGGCGGGCGCGGCGATGGCGCTGTCGTCGATTACCGTGGTCAGCAACGCCAACCGGCTGCTGCGTTTTAAACCCAGGAAGTGATCTCAGGGGCGCCGTCATGGCGCCCCGCCGTTTTGCGGGCTTTCCTGCGCGGCGGATAGCGTTTAGCATGAATGACGATTTTCCCTCGCCTTTCATGCTGAAACGCGCACCCGTTATTCAGGAGCCACGCCGTATGGGTCAACTGTTACGCCGCCTCGCCGCCTTTCTCGGCCTGATCTCGCCCAAACGATACGCTTATCCGGCGCTGGACATCACTCTGCCGGGCGATCGTCGGCTGCATCTGGTGGGCAGCATCCATATGGGCACCGTCGATATGTCGCCGCTGCCGGCGCGGCTGGCCGCCCGGCTGCAGCAGGCCGACGCGCTGATCGTCGAGGCCGATATCACCGGCGCCGCCTCCCCTTTTGACCACGCAGAACAGCAGCCGGCGCTGGAACAGCGCCTGTCCGCCGAAGAATATCAACGGCTGCTGACGCTTTGCCACGAGCTGGGCGCCGATCCGCACGCCTTCGCCACCCTGCCCGGCTGGCAGGTGGCGCTGATGATGCAGGCGCGCCAGGCTCAGCGTCTGGGGCTACGGGCGGAGTACGGCGTGGACTATCAGCTGCTGCAGGCCGCCCGCGCGCATGACAAACCGGTGATCGAGCTGGAAGGGGCACAGCAGCAGTTGGCGATGCTGGAACAGCTGCCGGAAGGCGGCATCGCGCTGCTGCGCGATACGCTGGAGCACTGGCACACCAACGCGCGGCTGCTGCAAACCATGGTGAGCTGGTGGCTGGACGCCAAACCGCGCGGCACGCTGGACACCCTGCCCGCCACCTTCAGCGCCGGGCTGTACGATGTGCTGATGCATCAGCGCAATCGCGACTGGCGGCATCAGTTGGAGGCGCTGCCGGCGGGTGACTATGTGGTGGCGGTTGGCGCATTGCACCTGTACGGCGAGGATAACCTGCCGGCGATGCTGCAGCCACAGGGCTAAAAAAGAGGCCAATATCGCTATTGGCCAGTCAAAGAGGAATTTCTTGTATTGTAGTTATACGCATAGCAACCGTGTTAACGGTTACAACAAACAGGGTAGCAACCCGGTGAATATCTTGGCAACCCGCTTTATGTAACAGCCGCTCAGGTTGCCGGGCGGGTTGGATTTTTGTATTTTTAAGGCTGGTTATCACCCCTTCCCCGTTAGGGACATTTTGGACAATACATTATGACGCCCGCAGTCGTTCTGCTCGAGAAACAAAAGGTCACCTTCACCCTTCATCCGTATCACCACGACAGCGACGAAACCAACTTCGGCGACGAAGCGGTGAGAAAGCTGGGGCTGGATGCCGATCGGGTTTACAAAACGCTGCTGGTGGCGCTGAACGGCGACGCCAAACATCTGGCGGTGGCGGTCACGCCGGTCGCCACCCAGTTGGATCTGAAAAAGGTTGCCCGCGCGCTCGGCGCCAAAAAGGCCGAGATGGCCGATCCGCAGCTGGCCCAGCGCGTCACCGGGTATCTGGTGGGCGGCATCAGCCCGCTGGGGCAGAAAAAACGGCTGCCGACGGTGATCGACAGCCCGGCGCAAGCGTTCGCCACCATCTACGTTTCCGGCGGCAAACGCGGGCTGGACATCGAGCTGGCCGCCGCCGATCTGTGCCGCCTGCTGGCCGGCAGCTTCGCCGACATCGCCAAGCGCGACTGACGCCGCCTTCTCAGCGGCACACCACCGTGGCGTCACAGGCCGCCAGCGTCTCGACCAGGCGATCCTCCAGCGCTTTCACCTCTGCGCCGGGCACCAGGTAGTTGTTGCTGATGATGGCGAACGCCAGCGGCCGCCCGGCCGCCGAGTCGACATAGCCGCTGAGCGACGATACCCCGGTCATGGAACCGCTCTTGGCGTGGGCGCGGCCGGCAGCCGCGCTTTTCACCATGCGACTCCGCAGCGTGCCGCCCACCAGCAGCCCCGGCTGGCCCGCGATGGGCAAGGCGTTATACCACTCGGCGAACCACGGCTGTTTTCTGGCCGCCAGCAGCAGCGTCGTCAGCTGCTGCGGCGTGATCTGGTTCATGCGCGACAGCCCGGAACCGTCCACCTGGCGGTACGCGCCGGCCTCGATGCCCTGGCTTTGCACAAACCGGCCGATCGCCTGCAGGCCGGCGGCCCAGTCCCCCTTGCCCTGCGTCTTGCGGCCCATCGCTTTGGTCAATACCTCGCCGTAACCATTGTTGGACACTTTCAGGAAGGTGACGGCCAATCGGGAGAGCGGCGGCGAGGTTTTTTCCGCCAGCAGCCGGGCGCCCGCAGGGGTCACGCCTTCTTCAGCGTTGCCGCGCAGCGTGATGCCGTGCGCGCGCAGGGCATTTTGCAATAAGGCGCCAACCACGCGGGCGGGCTGATCGACGGTAATCAAGCGTGAGCTGGCCTCCGCCTGCGCGGCGACGGTGCCGCTGACCACGATTCGGTTGCTGCCCGGCTGGCGATCGAACGTCAGTGCGGTGTCGCCGCCGGTGGTGGTGCGGTTGACCAGCGTCACCGCGTCATTGGCGGGATAGAAACTCACCCGCCCTGGCGCACCGGCGCGGGCGCCCGGCTGCACGTCCACCCGCACCACGTTGATATCGCCGCCGGGGGTAAAGGCGTAGTTCAGCGCCGAGATCGGCGCGGCGAAGGCGAAGGGTTCGTCGTCCCAGCTCCAGCCGGCGCCGAATGGCGTTTGATCGAACGCGCTGGCGTCCAGGATCAGCCGCCCATGGATATGGCGAATGCCACGCTGCGCCAGCGTGGCGGCGAAGGTGTCGAGATCGTCCGGGTGCAGCGTCGGATCGCCGCTGCCCTGCAGATAGAGATCCCCCCGCAAGGTGTCGCCGCGCTGCTCGCCGGTGGTCAGCAGCCGGGTTTCAAACCGGTAATCCGCCCCCAGCACGCCGAACGCCGCCAGAGACGTGAACATCTTCATGTTGGAGGCCGGCGCCAAACGCTGCTGCGCGTGCGCCTGATACAGCACGGTGCCGCTCTCGGCGTCGCGCACCATCACGCCGTTCGACGCCCCAATCAGCGCCTTGTCCTGGCCGAGGGCCGTCAGCGCCTGGCTAAGCGTTTGCTCATGACGTTGGCCGGATGACGAACACCCCGCCAGCGCCAGGATGGCGGGCAGCAGCCAGCCTGCGGTTTTCACCATGTCATCTTCCTGCTTGCGTTATCAAAACCAAATTGCCGCTCAGGCTATCATTAGAAGGCGGCGACGTCCTGTTTTCCATTCGCTGAACAAAGATTTTTGCCTGTTGATATTATAAAACAAACAATAATAAGAATTGCTAAACAATCCAGGCAATAAAGTTTGAATATGAACTATATTATGTGAAACAACCTTTAATATAATGTTAATGTTTTTAATGTGTCGTGTTGACAATATACAAAGCCAAAGCTATCGTTACTCCCCATTAAAACCCACAACCTATTATTAATAACAATTTACTTATATGAATTTTAAAATGTGATCTCACTCACTGACTTCCATAGGGAATAACACGCCATGTCTGCAAAAACAGGGCCCGGTGGTCATCATGTTATTTTTGATGGCGCGGGCATCGGTGACTTTTGTCCTGAAACGTCGCTGCTTGAAAACTTTGAAAGATTAAATATCGACATCCCCAACCTATGCCGAAAGGGGAGGTGCGGCTGTTGCAAATTACTTCTAATCAGCGGAAATATACGCCATGAAAAACAGAGTGCCTTATGCGAAGAGGAGTTAGAAGAGAATATTATTCTAGCCTGCTGTGCCTATTCACAATCGGATATTGAAATAGAACTCTATTAATAAGGATTAACCGATGAGCCTCATTGAAACCACGTTGAAAAAATGGGATCGCGCCGCGATTGTCCGCTCCCGTCCTCGTCGCCTTCTCAACGAACAGGACAGCCAATCAACCCTTTTCTTCCCCTTGGAACGTCTGCCGCTGTGCCTCCATCCGCGTGTTGCCGCGCTCGGTGAACAAGCATTGCGCTATATTCAGGTGCAAACCCTCTACCACTACCTGAATGGCATCGCCAACATCGAGTTGGATATCATCAATGATTCCAGTTACAAGCTCTACAAAAACGCGGTCGGCGTAGACTTTCCGCTTGAAATGCGCTTAGACGCGCTGACCGTGGTCGTGGATGAGTCCTATCACGCCCTGGTGGCGCTGGATCTGATCAATCAGGTAGAGCAGATGACGTCCATTGCGCCGCTGCCGATGCCAAAAGACACCGAGGCTTCCTATGCCCTGGCGCAATCGTTGGCAATGGGGGACGAACGGCTGCGCGAACTGCTGCGACTGGTGTGCGTGTCTCTGTCGGAGCAGGCGCTGACGACCGATCTTATCGATGTGATCAACAACGAAGATATTTTCCCGACCTTCTATCTGGTGATGAAAGATCACGTTGCGGATGAAGGCCGCCATGCCCGCTTCTCACAGCAGGTGCTAAGCCATATCTGGCGCCACAGCGACGCGGCGACCAAGCAAGCGTTGCAACAACCGATTTTGGCTTTCCTGGAAGGCTACGCAACCGACGCTATCGCCAAAGATTTCAGCGCCTGCATGTTGCGCCAACTCGGTCTGGCCGAAGCGGAAATTATCGACATCATCGCAGATACTTATCCAGCAACGCATGTTAAACCGTGGGAAACCAATAATATCGTCACGGAACAAATGCTGGTGGCACTGAATAAATCAGGCATTCTGGCCGATTTGCCTATCGCCGATGCGCTGCATGCAAAAATCTAATTAACCGGCATAAAAAGTCAGCACCCTTTGATATTCCGCAAGGGAAATCATTATTCTCAGGAAGCAAAAATGGAATTACTTCATATTGGCTATTTCGGCGACAGTGCCTGCGGTAAATTATTAACAGACGAAATCCAGGAATACGGCCATCAGGTTAGTTTTATCAGTCTCGAACGCCGTCCAATCGAAAAATTCGATCTTATTATCACCACTGAAAATAACGCTGAAACAATACGACGGCTGCAACAGCAGGGAAAAAATCTGCTGACGATCGTAACCAATAAAAAAAATATTAGCGACATTGATACCCTGCAAAACCAAGAACACTTTTCTCTGTACTTTAGCTCCGCCGGCCAAACCGCTTATCTGTGCGACGCGCTGTCCGATATGGCCGCAGGCGCCCAACTTCCCCTGCTGCAGGAAAAGCTTGTCGACATTGTGGTCGAGCTTTCGCGTGGCGGCTTACCGCACGCGCAAGACACTCCCTACCGTTTGGCGCGTAAATACTATGCCGAATCACCGACGCGCATGCGCGAGTTGACCGCATTGCTGATGGAACGCCTTGGCGATCAGATGCAGGGGCGTTGCGGCAGCGATCTCTGCCATCTCACCTGGCAACCCGGCGCCGACTTCCATACGCTGCCGGTGGCGGACATCACGTCCCCCGCACAGCTGCAACATTTCTTCTTTAATGAAACCGGCGCGCTCAAACAGGGGCGCTATGCCCAGCCACGAGCGATGGTCGACGTAGCGGCTTGCGGTGACGGCACTCAGCTTACCCTGTATGGCGACGACATGCGTTTCAACGCGTTCACCGACTATCTTGACGCGCTATTGGCAGATCCGGCCGATCCCGTCGCCGCGCCCATTGTTACTCAACCTCAAACGTTGCATCGCCTGAGCCAATTCAACGCAACCGACGATGCCAAGCTGCTGGCGCACGACGTCATCGCTTTGTTCCGCCACGCCGCCGCCGCTCATCCGCAACAGGCCGCGCTGCATGCCGATGGCCAGATATACAGCTATGGCGAGATCGATCGCGCCTCGGATCAGTTTGCCTGTTGGCTGCTTGAACACAGCGGGGCCGCCAGCTCGGTCGTCGCCGTCTCGATGGACAAGTCAGCGACGCTGCTGATCGTGCTGTTGGGGATACTGAAAAGCAATAAAACCTATGTACTGCTCGATCCGCAGGCGCCAGCGGCGCGCAATCAAAGCATTCTTGACGATGTGCAGCCTGCGCTGATTTTGGCCGACTCGCCGTTGCACTCTGGCGACGCGCCGTGCATTGCGCCATCAAGCATTGACTACCGTTCGCTGAACATCCATGCGGAGCAACTCCCTCAATCGCGAGACGCACTGGCCTACGTCTGCTATACCTCCGGGACGACCGGCAAACCCAAAGGCGTCATGATAGGGCGTGAGGGCCTGAGCAACGTGGCGCAAAACCACCGCGATTTCATTGGCCTGGCGCAAGGCAGTCGCGTGCTGGCCATCGCCTCGTTGGGTTTCGACGCCTTCGGCTGGGACGTCTATGGCGCGTTGGTCAGCGGTGCGACGCTTTATCTGGCGCCCTCGGAGCTGCATACCGATGTCGGCGCGCTGCACGATTATCTGACTCGACACGATATCGGCCATATCACTATTACACCGGCAATTCTGGAATTATTGCCCCGCGAAATGTGGCCGGGACTGCGGACAATGATCGTCATGGGAGACGCACCGCCAGCGGACGTCGTCACCTGGTGGGCCGAGCGCACCCGATTGTGCAACGGTTACGGGCCGACCGAGGCTTCCATTGCCACTTCGCTGTGCGAGTATCGTCCAGGCGTTCCCTGGAACTGCATTGGCAAACCGCTGAAAAACTACCGTTGTCACATCCTTGATCCCCACCACAATCCACTGCCGGTCGGTTTTGAGGGCGAACTGTGCATCGCCGGCAGCGGCCTGGCGCACGGTTACCTGCATCAAGAGGCGCTGAGCGCAGAGAAGTTCATTACCTGTCGGCTACCGTATATGGCGGCCGAAGAGCGCCTTTATCAAACCGGTGACATCGCCAAATGGGACGAACAGGGCAACATTATTTTCGTCGGCCGCCGTGATCACCAGGTGAAGATACGCGGTGTACGCATCGAAATGGGTGAAGTGGAAAGCGCCGTCCGCAGTCACCCCCTGGTTGAAAGCGCCTGCGTGGTGGCTCGCAGCCAGCCCTCGGGCAAAATTCTCGCCGCCTTCGTACAACCCGCTTCGCCTGAGCTGACGATCGACGCGCTGCGTCACGCGTTGGTCACACAGCTCCACCCCGCTGCGATCCCCAGCGTCTTTATTTTCTTGCCGGCGCTGCCGCTGACCATCAATGGCAAGATCGCCCGTCAACAGTTGGAAAACTGGCCGCTGGATGAACGAAATGAGCGCCTGACGCCACCGGAAACAGAAACTGAGGCCATTCTCGAGCGCATCGTGGCCAACGCCATCGGCTGTCCGCAAGCCGACGTCACACAGGAGTTCATCAACCTGGGCGCACACTCGCTGACAATGAGCAAAATCGTCGCGCTCGTCGCACGCGATCTTTGCTGCCACCTGAGCATCGCCGATCTGTTCCGCCATAATACGGTACGCAAACTGGCCGAATATATCGAGAATAAGGCCGTTGCCGCGGAGCGCGCCATCGCGATCTGCGACGAACGCCGCGCGCCGCTCAGCCCTCAGCAGAACCTGCTCTGGTACCTGAGCGCATTGAATCCTGACGACTGCAGTTACAACCTGCCGCTGGCGATAGACATCCAGGGCTCGCTCGATCTGGCGCGCTTTGAACAGGCGATCAATTTTATCTATGAAAAACATGAAAGCCTGCGCACTCGCTTCGCCGAAACCGACGGTGTCGCCTATCAGTTGGCAGAACCGCATACCCCGATTCGTCTTGCCGACCACTGGGTGGAAGGCCAAACGCTGTCGGCAGAGAAGTGGGTGCGCCAACTGTGTGCCACGCCTTTCGACATCACCGCTCGGCCGCCGCTGGTGCTTCGGCTGGTACAGTATCATCAGCAGCACCATGTTTTGATTTGGGTAAAACACAACATAATTACCGACGCCTGGAGCGAACAGCTGATCCTTAACGATCTGTGGCAGCGCTATAACGAGCTCGACGATCACAATGGGGTTGACGCGCCGCAACCGCAGATCCAAACCATTGACATCGTCAACAGCGGCATCGCGCCACCTGCGCCGGCGGATGTCGCTTACTGGCAACAGCAACTGCAAGGCTGCCGCGAACTGGACTTCCCGCTGGATAAACCACGCCCGCTAATGCCGACACACGCCGGAGAACGCATCCATTATCAGCTGCAGCCCGACGTGGCCGGTCTGCTGGCGTCACGGGGCAAAGCGCTGGGCGCCACGCCTTTCGCCTTGCTCTGCGCGGCATTAAGTTTACTGCTCAGCCGTTATACCCAGCAGCAGGATATCGTCATCGGCACCGCCATCGCAGCGCGGGACAACCTGGATCAGGCGCAGGTCAGCGGCTTCCATGTCAATACCGTACCGCTGCGTATCCAACTGAGCGAACAGGACACCCTGGCCGAGCTGATCGGTAACATGATGGAAACCTGTATCGGCGCCTATCAGCATCAGCAGCTCTCGTTCGACCGGATCTTGCACCAGATCGAATATGAGCGGATGTCGAACAAAAATCCGTTATTCCAAATCATGGCGATCCTGCAGAACGCCGGCGACGTATGCCAACAAAACCTGCACGATTGCACGCTGCATCGCTTGCCGCTTTCGTCCGGCTTCTCGATGTTCGATATGACCTGGAACTTTAGTGTGGAACAGGACGCCGTCGCCATCGAACTCGATTACGCCAGCGAACTGTTTTATCCCGCCAGCATGCAGATGCTGTTGGACAACTATCAGCAAACGCTGCGGCAACTGCTCACCCTGCCGGCCAACACGGCGCAGCGTGCTCTCAACCCGCTATGCGAACGGGAGCAACATTGGCTGCAACAGTTGGCCGTCAGTTCGGACGCAGGTTCAGGTGACTCGCTGCTGGTGCAAATTGATCGCTTGGCACAAACCCAGCCTGACAGCCTCGCCGTCAGCTGCGAACGGCAACAGTACAGCTACCGTCAGCTGTGGGCGCAGTCTGAGCGCATCGCGCATGCATTGCAGCGCATCGACAGCAAGCCTTTTTCGGTCGGCGTCATGATGGAGAAAAGTTGCCACGTCGCCGTACTCCTGCTCGGCGTGCTGAGAGCCGGCAAACACTACGTGCCGATTGACGTACACTACCCGGCCGACCGCGTGAGCTACATGATCGAGAACGCGCAAGCCCGGTTGCTGGTGACCGATGGTGAGCCAGAACAACGTTGGGCCAGTCCCGCTGTCGGTTTCGACTCGCTGGTTTCTCAACCTGCAGCGGCCGACACATTGCCGATCCCAGCCGACGATACGCTGGCCTACATCATGTACACCTCAGGCTCAACCGGTAACCCCAAAGGCGTGATGATCACCCACGGCAACCTGAATAATTTCACCCACGACTTCGTCGGGCGGCTGGCGCTGAGCGCGAGCGATAAGGTGCTCAGCCTGACCAGCATCAGTTTCGATATTTTTGGGTTGGAACTGTTCTGCTCGCTGGCCGGCGGCGCGCACGTCACGCTGTGTCCACGAGAAACCGCCATGGATCCGGTCAAGTTGTATCACTTTATCGAGCGACAGCAGCCCAGCGTGATTCAAGCGACACCTACCGTCTGGAGCACCATCGTCCACCATCTGCCGGCGGCGGGCCAGCGCCCCCTGACCGTGCTGTGCGGCGGCGAGAAGATGCCGGCGGCCTTGTTGACGCAATTGCGACGCATCGCGACACGGGTGCTGCAGGTGTATGGCCCGACGGAAACCACCATCTGGTCGACCTGCGCCGATCTGACTCACGAAGGCGCGAGCGACTGTATCGGCACGCCGATACAGTCGACTGACGTTCTGGTCATGGATCAGGCCGGCAACCCGATGCCAAGCGGCGCATTTGGTGAGCTATGGCTGGGCGGCGCAGGGGTATCACCGGGGTATTGGCGCAACCCGACGCTGAGCGATAAGGTCTTTCTACGGCGCCAGGCGTTCGGCACCGAGCGCTATATGTACCGCACCGGCGACATTGTGCGGTTTAATCGTCAGGGGCAGCTGGAATACCTCGGCCGGAACGATCACCAGGTCAAAATTCGCGGCCACCGCATCGAATTGAGCGAAATCGATCTCAGTTTATCCTCTCTCGACAATATCGAGCGGTCGCTCAGCTTAATTGTCGGTGAAGGCCAGCAGGCCCGCATCGTCAGCTACCTGCAGTTAACGCCGGGAGAGGAGCTGAATGAAAAAGCGGTGCGCACGGCGCTGAAAGCTCGCTTGCCGAATATCATGATCCCGTCCGGTTTTGTGGTGCTGTCGGCCTTCCCGCTCACCAACAACAATAAAATCGACATTCGTCGGCTACCGGCGCCGGAAACCCGCTACTCGGCTTCCGAAGCGGACTACACGCCTGCGGCCAACGAGGCGGAAAGCGCCATGCAGCATATCTGGCAACAAGTCTTGTCGCAGACGCAGATCAGCGTCTGCGACAGCTTCTTCAGCCTGGGTGGAAATTCACTGCAGATCCCGCAACTGCTGCACGCCATTCGTCAACAGATGGGCGTCTCGCTGACTATCCGCGAATTCATCATGCACAGCCAGATCCGCGAACTCACCGCGCTGGCCTTGAGCAAAACTGCCGGGGTCGCCGATGAAACGCATTGAGGTGTACCACCATGGACGTTGTCATCACCTTGACTACCGAGAGCCGCTGCGGCTCTCGGCCAGGCTGGACTTCACCGATAACCCGACCAACCTTTATGGCGTGGCCCCCGCCGATTCGGCGCCGCTGAGTTACGGCGATACCGTCGCCAGCGTGCGTCATGGCGGGGTCTGCAACGCCGAGCGTATCAGCCTGGTGCCACACTGCCACGGCACGCACACCGAATGCATCGGCCATATTCTTGCTGAAACGCACAACGTGGCGGATTTGCCGCTTGAACCGTTCATCGCCGCCACCCTGATTCGCGTCAGGCCGCAACGCGCGGACGGGACCACGGAGAGCTATAACGCCAGCGCTGCCTCTGAAGATTGGCTGATTACCCGGGCGGCGCTCGATGACGCGCTGGCGCCGTTGTCGGGCGACTACCTGCAGGCTTTGGTGATAGCGGTCGAGACGCCGAGCGATTTCTGCGCCGCAGCCTGTGCGCCCTACTTCAGCCATCAAGCTCTGGCGCGCATTGTCGAACTCGGCGTCCAGCATCTGTTGGTGGATATTCCGTCGATCGACCGGCTATACGACGGCGGACGCATGGACAACCATCGCCGTTTTTGGGGGCTTGATGCCCCCGACAGGCCGCACTCCGGGCGCAAATACGCCTCCGTGACCGAGCTGGTTCAGGTTCCCGCACACGCCGCGGCGGGACACTATTTTCTGACCATTCAACTGCCGGATTTGAGCGGGGATGCCCTTCCCAGTCGGCCCGTCCTATTTTCGTTTTCTACAGGGAAAGTGACATCATGAATTACGCCAGCTATCTGCAGCTAAACCAGCTGCTGTCACTGCAACAGCCAGCCTCGCCGTCTGCGGAACACCGCAATGAAAACTTGTTTATCATCACTCATCAAACCTACGAGCTCTGGTTCAAGCAGTTGATCGATGAGCTTCATCTGGCGATTGCGCTGATCGAAGAAGGAGATATACCGGCGGCGATCGAAACGATGACGCGCGTCAATGCCATTACCCAAACCGTGGTGAATCAGATCGCCGTGATTTGCACGCTGAAGTTTCATGAATTCCAGCGTTTTCGCAGCTATCTCGGCACCGCCAGCGGTTTCCAATCCTACCAGTTTGCCGGCATAGAAGCGCTGCTCGGCAAGGAAAACCCAAAGAAGCTACAACAGTATCAAGGTGATGAAGAGGCTCAGCGCCGATTGGCGGCTATTATCCAACCGGTTTCCCTATGGCAGGCGATACGCGGCCACCTGATGCGTCTCAATGACCAGCCCAATCAGGCGGCGCAAGGCTTCGACGACATCATCAGGCAATCGCTGACGCGTTCAGGCTGCGAGTCGCTGCTGCTCAACCAACTGCTTGATTTGGATTCACTGCTGCAAGAGTGGCGTTACCGCCATGTGAAACTGGTGGAGCGGACGATCGGGCAGCGGAAAGGTACCGGCGGTTCATCGGGTTCGGACTATCTTAAATCTACGCTGTTCACGCCGATCTTCGATGAATTGTGGAACGCCATCAACTGAGTGCATTCCCTTAACGCCAAGGAAGCCCAGGCTTCCTTGGCACCCCTGAAAATACGGATTTTCGCCATGCATTGCACCCACTTCCCCAACGCCCCCCTCGGCCTGAAACCGCTGACGCCGGGACGCCAGGGCAGCCTGCGGCTGATCGCTTTTCCCCACGCCAGCGCCGGAGCCACTGCCTTTCAGCGATGGGGCCCCGCGTTGCATCAGGACATCGAACTCTATGCCGTGCAATACCCCGGTCGAGAGGAGCGGGCGCACGAAGCGCCGCTCTGCCAACCCCAATCGCTCATCAATCAACTGATACCGGCACTGCAGCCACTGCAGGATAAACCGCTGATCTTTTTCGGCCACAGTCTTGGCGGACGGGTTGCGCTGGCGTTAGCGATGGCGCTGCCCCAACCGCCGCTGCAGTTGATCATTTCCGCCTGTTCATCGCCCTTTCTGGCGCGCCACAGCCAGTTGCTGAGGATGCCTCGTGCCGCTTTGCTGAACGCGCTTTGTGCCGGCGAGGGCCTGGATGAGTCTCTCATCGGCGACAGCGCGCTGGTCGATTACTATCTGCCGCTGATCCGTGCCGATCTGTTGCTGTCCAGCCAATTGCTTTTCCCTGCGCAACCGGGTTACCACGCCCCGCTGGCGATGTTCTATGGTGAAAACGACGAGTTGATCGATCGGCAGGATTTGCTCGACTGGCGCCGGATCGCGCAAGGCGATTTTCAGCAGCGCACTTTTGCCGGCGGACATATGTATATCACCACGCAGCGCGAGGCGGTGATAGCCGGCGTTCACCAGTTGCTGGCGGGCCGCCTGAGCGAACCGGCCAGCCGGTAACACTCAGGCGTTTTCACGCTCAGGCAACGCCAAACGGCGCTCGTTGTGCACCACCCGCCACGCCAACAGCAGCACGCACAGGCTGCAGAGCGACAGCACGGCGCCCAGGTGCTGCGACAGCCCGGCCAGCACCAAGCCACCGCCTAGCATCAGGTAATACATCAGGCCAAGGATCGCGCCGGCGGTGCCCATGCAGTCTTTATAATGCCGCAGCGCGCGCGCCAGAATATTGGGAATGGCGATGCCGTACGCCATCACCACCAGCATCATCGGCAGAACGAACCACAAGCTCCCTTCCAGCAGCAGTACCAGCAGGCCGCCGGCCAGTGACAAAACGCAGGCCAGCATCAACAACGCGGGGAACAGCCAGTGTTTGCCGATCAAAAACTTGTTGATCGCCGCGCCGATACCGACCCCGGCCGCCAACACCAAACCGGTATAACCGAACCACTGCGCCGGCAGTTCCAACGCCGAGAAGTGGAATGGCGCCAGCTGGTAATAGCTGAACATGCAAATATTGAACAACGCCACCAGCAGCGCACTGAGCCAAATATCCCCGTCCTTGATCATCCGCCCCAGCGTGCCGAAAAATGAATGCCTCACCACCTGTTGCGGACGCGTCTCCGGCAGTTGCCAACCGGCATAGCCCAGCAACAGCGCCGCCAACAGCGCCAAACCGCCAAACACCCCCTGATAGCCCCAGTAATGAGTCAACACTGCGCCGCTCAATACGCCAACCGCCGGGCTGATCGCCATGGCGATCCCCATCACCGAGAACACCCGCGCCAACTCATAACCGTCGAAGCGATCGCGAATCGCCGTTTGCGTCCCGACCGAACCGACCGCCGCGCCAAAGGCGGCCAGCACCCGCGCCGCCAGCAGCACGCTGAAGCTGCCGCTGAACAGTGCGACGATAGAAGCCAGCAGATAGAGCGTCAGCCCGGCCAAAATGGTGGGACGGCGTCCGATAACGTCGCACATCCGCCCCCAAACCACCACGCCCAGCGCAAAGGCGAAAAAGTAGCAAGAGAGCGTTTGCGCCGCCATTTCCGCACTTACCCGGAAACCGTGCGCAATGTGCGTCAATGCCGGGCTGTAGATGGTCTCCACCACCTGGGGAAACATCATCATCGACGTCGCCAATGTCAGAGTCAGCTTACGTTGCATAACAGATCCTGTAGCCAAGAATAAGCTGCACAAGGTAGCATCTGCTCCCGGCGCCGATTACAATATAAAAGACAATAAATTTACAAAATCGGACATACTATGGCGTGGCTTCAGGCGCAGGACAGTTTTAATCCGGATACGCTCGACAACGGCGTGCTCGGGATCGCCGCCGAACTGGCGCAGCACGACTCTGGCACGCATTGGCATGACAGGGGCCAGTTGCTGTTCTGTCAGCAAGGCAGCATGCGTATCACGCTCAACCAAAGCATCTGTATGCTGCCGCCGGGCAGAGTTGCCTGGATCCCGCCGCAAGTGGCTCACCGCGTTCAGGTCAACGGCGTAGTCGGTTACCGTTCGCTTTATCTCGACGCCGATCGCTATGCCTGTCTGCCTGCGCAGCTTGCCGTACTGACAGCCTCGCCGCTGCTGCGCGAGGTGTTGGAACGCATCGCGTTCGCCGCATTCGACACCGACTGGCAGCATGGGCCTCACGCCAATATTCTGGCGGTCTGCCTGGACGAGATCGCCGCCGCGCCGCGCGAACTGACGTTGCTGCCGCTGCCCAGCGACCGGCGCCTGCGCCATCTGGCCAATCTGGACATGCTTCCGCCGCTGCACGAGCTATCGCGCTACAGCGGCGCTTCCGAGAAAACCATCAGCCGGATTTTCCGCCGTGAAACCGGCCTCAGTTATCAACAGTGGCGTCAGCAATGGCGCCTGATCAAAGCAATAGAGATGCTGGCCGCAGGGCTGAGCCAATCCGACGTCGCCGGTCGGCTGGCGTTTTCCAGCGACAGCGCCTTCGCCACTTTTTTCAAGAATATGGTGGGCTGCCCGCCGAGGGCGTATATGGAGAGAAGAAAGTAAGAGGTCGTCTAAAACGGCAACGCCGACAGAATGCGTTGATGGGGAGGAAAAAAGCGACGGCGGAAACGGCGCCCCCGCGACAAGCGAGAAACGCCGTTCCGCTACGCCCTTATCGATAGACGATCTCGCCCTTCGGCTCGTAGGCCGCCGCATCCAGCGGTGAATGTTTCTCGATGTACTGCTTCAACACCTCGGCGTCGATAAAGCCGGTGTTGACGTAGCTCGGCAGCCCGTCCAGCTTCGGATAACCGTCGCCGCCCAGCGCGTTGAAGTTCAGCGTCGCCATGCGGTAGGTTTTATCCGCCTGCAGCGGCTGGCCGTTGATCTTCACCTCGCTGACGCCCTTGCCGTCCGCCACCAGGCTGACGTTGGCGAACTGGGCGTAGGCGCCGGAATCCGGCTTCATGTTGGCCACCACCGCCAGGTACTGCTCAACCTCGCTGCCTTTCATATCGACATGCACCAGGGTGTTGCCGAACGGCTGTACCTTGAGCACGTTCTTATAGGTGATATCGCCGCTTTCAATCGAATCGCGCACCCCGCCGCCGCTCATCACCGCGAAGTCGGCATCGGCGCGCTCCCTCTGCGCCGCCAGCATCACCCGCGCCAGGTTGGTCTGCACGAAGCGCACCTTGCTGCGATCGCCCTCCAGCTTGCCGTTAACGCTGCCGATCTTCACGCCCAACTGCGCCTTGCCCTTCTCCTGGAACGGCGTCAGCAGTTTCATCATGGTCGGGTCTTCCGCGATCTGCTGGGTGTAGTACACCCGCTCGCTGGTGCCGTCCGCCTTCTCCACCTTCTTCTTCAGGTTTACCGGGATCAGCTGATAATGCACCAGCTTCAGCTCACCGTTGCGGAATTCGAAGTCGGCGCGGCCCAAGTATTTGCCCCACTCGTGCGCCTGCACGATCCAGGTGCCGTTCTGGCGATCCGGCGAGCACGGCGTGCCCGGCACGTAATCTGCCTGTTTGCGGTTGTCGCCGGCCATGCACACCGGATCCTGCGAGTGGCCGCCGACAATCATGTCGAGATACCCGGCCGGCAGGCTGCGCGCCATTTCCACGTCGCCCGGCGCGTTCGAGCCGTGTTCGCCGTTGTCGTAGTGCCCCATATGGGTGGCGGCGATAATCACGTCCGGCTTCTCGTCCTTACGCAGTTGCTCCACCACCTGCTTCGCCTCCTGCGCCGGCACGCGGAACTCCATGTCAGTGAAGTACTCCGGGTTGCCTATCTTGGCGGTGTCGTCGGTCGTCAGGCCGATCACCGCAATCTTGATGCCCTGCTTGTCGAACAAGGCGTAAGGCTTGAACAGGCGCTGGCCGGTGCTTTTCTGATAGATATTGGCGGACAGCAGCGGGAAGGTCGCCCATTTTTCCTGCTGCCGCAGCACGCTCAGCGGGTTGTCGAATTCGTGGTTGCCGATCGCCATCGCGTCGTAACCCACCAGGTTCATGCCACGGAAGTCCGGCTCGGCGTCCTGCAAATCCGATTCCGGCACGCCGGTGTTGATATCGCCGCCGGACAGCAACAGCAGGCTGCCGCCCTGCGCCGCCACTTCCTGACGAATGCCGTCCACCAACGTTTTCTGCGCGCCCAGGCCGTATTCGCCATGATCGTTCTGCCAGAAGTGACCGTGATGGTCGTTGGTATGCAGAATGGTGATGGCGTAGGTCTTATCCTTTTCCCAGGCACTGGCGGCCCCCGACAGCAACGTCAGGGAAACGGCCAACGCACATGCGGTGGTTTTCAGCGAAAAACGCATGGCGGATCTCCGTGTATTAAATGGCTTTTATGATGAGGGCGAAATTGTAGCGCGAATCAATGACAGCTGATTTCAAATTTTTGCGATGTGAGTCTGATTATTTCAGATATGGTAAAAATTGCGCACCCTGCCTAAGATGTCTTCTCTGTGCTCAACAACTTATCAGGCTAATAATAATATGACCGACAGTAGCCAAAGCGCGATGCCGCCCGCCAAGGGCAGTGCGGTGAAAGGCACCGCCTTCTCGATCCTCGGCGCCATCAGCGTGTCTCACCTGCTCAACGATATGATCCAATCGCTGATTCTGGCGATTTACCCGATCCTGCAAGCCGATTTTCACCTCAGCTTCGTGCAGATCGGCATGATCACCCTGACCTATCAGCTGACGGCCTCGCTGCTGCAGCCGCTGATTGGTTATTACACCGATAAACACCCGCAGCCTTATTCGTTGCCGATCGGCATGGGCTTTACCCTGTCCGGCCTGCTGCTGCTGTCGGTGGCGAGCACCTTCCCGCTGGTGCTGCTGGCGGCGGCGCTGGTGGGCACCGGCTCATCGGTGTTCCACCCGGAATCCTCGCGCGTGGCGCGCATGGCCTCCGGCGGGCGGCACGGCCTGGCGCAGTCGCTGTTCCAGGTCGGCGGCAACTTCGGCAGCTCGCTAGGCCCGCTGCTGGCTGCGCTGATCATCGCGCCTTACGGCAAGGGTAACGTCGCCTGGTTCACGCTGGCGGCGCTGCTGGCGATCGTGGTGTTGCTGCAGGTCAGCAAGTGGTATCAACATCAGCACCGGGCAACTAAAGGGCAGCCGAAAAGCCCATCAACGCTGAAACCGCTGCCAAAACGTACCGTAGTCTACTCGCTGGGCATCCTGCTGGTGCTGATTTTCTCTAAATACTTCTATCTGGCCAGCATCAGCAGCTATTACACCTTTTATCTGATACATAAATTCGGCGTTTCGGTGCAGAATGCGCAAATTCACCTGTTCGCCTTCCTGTTCGCGGTGGCGGCAGGCACCATTATCGGCGGGCCTCTCGGCGACAAGATAGGGCGAAAATACGTTATTTGGGGCTCTATTCTCGGCGCTGCGCCGTTTACCCTTGTTTTACCTTATGCATCGCTCTATTGGACCGGCATTTTAACGGTGATTATCGGGGTTATTCTCGCCTCGGCGTTCTCCGCCATTTTGGTCTACGCCCAGGAGCTGATCCCCGGCAAGGTGGGCATGGTTTCCGGCTTATTCTTCGGTTTTGCTTTCGGTATGGGCGGATTAGGCGCGGCAGTTCTTGGTTATGTCGCGGATTTGACCAGTATCGAACTGGTCTACCAAATCTGTGCTTTCCTGCCGCTGATCGGCATTATCACCGCACTGCTGCCCAATATGGAGCATAAACCGCAATAACCCCGCGACTAGCCCGGATGAAATTACTTATTCGTCCGGGTTATCTTACGGATAAATCAATGTTATTTTCCATATCTGGCACAAACCCCCCTCATTGCCGCGCCTTAAGTGAAATCCTCTGCCTTTTTACAAAAAAGGCCAAATTAGCCAAGCAAGTCGCGCACAAATGCAATAAACTAAATGTATCTTTTCGTAACTTTGTTGCGTTTCTCCCGTGCCGCGATGCATAGCCAGAAGGAGTATGGATGCATAATTCAACACCGCTCATTACCACCATCGTCGGAGGGTTAGTACTCGCCTTCCTCCTCGGCATGCTGGCGAACCGCCTGCGCATCTCCCCTCTGGTGGGGTATCTGGCCGCAGGCGTGCTCGCCGGCCCGTTCACCCCCGGTTTCGTCGCCGATACCTCATTGGCGCCGGAACTGGCGGAAATCGGCGTTATCCTGTTGATGTTCGGTGTTGGCCTGCACTTCTCTTTGAAAGACCTCCTCGCAGTAAAATCTATCGCCATTCCCGGCGCCGTAGCGCAAATAGCCGTCGCTACCCTGCTCGGCATGGGGCTGTCCAAGCTGCTCGGCTGGGATCTGATCTCCGGCCTGGTGTTCGGCCTCTGCCTCTCCACCGCCAGCACCGTGGTGCTGCTGCGCGCGCTGGAGGAGCGGCAGCTGATCGACAGCCAGCGCGGGCAAATCGCCATCGGCTGGCTGATCGTCGAAGATTTGGCGATGGTGCTGACGCTGGTATTGCTGCCGGCCTTCGGCAACATGCTGGGCAACGACAACGCCAGCAGCAGCCAGCTGCTGATGGAGCTGGCGCTGACCATCGGTAAGGTCATCGCCTTTATCGCGCTGATGATCGTGGTCGGCCGCCGGCTGGTGCCGTGGATCCTGTCAAAAACCGCCAGCACCGGCTCGCGCGAGCTGTTCACCCTGGCGGTATTGGCGCTGGCGCTCGGCATCGCCTACGGCGCGGTGAAGCTGTTCGACGTCTCCTTCGCGCTGGGCGCCTTCTTCGCCGGCATGGTGCTGAACGAGTCCGAACTGAGCCACCGCGCGGCGCACGACACCCTGCCGCTGCGCGACGCATTCGCAGTGCTGTTCTTCGTCTCGGTCGGCATGCTGTTCGATCCGATGATCGTGATTAACGAACCGCTGGCGGTGCTGGCGACGCTGGCGATCATCGTGTTCGGCAAATCCGCCGCCGCGTTCCTGCTGGTGAAAATGTTCGGTCACTCCAAGCGCACCGCGCTGACCATTTCCGCCAGCCTGGCGCAAATCGGCGAGTTCGCCTTTATTCTGGCGGGCCTCGGCATTGCGCTCGGCATGATGTCGGAACACGGCCGCAATCTGGTGCTGGCCGGCGCCATTCTGTCCATCATGCTCAATCCGCTGTTGTTCACCCTGCTGGAACGCTATCTGGCCAAGACCGAAACCATCGAAGACCAAATCCTCGAAGAGGCGGTGGAAGAAGAGAAGCAAATCCCGGTGGATATGTGCAATCACGCGCTGGTGGTCGGCTATGGCCGCGTCGGCAGCCTGCTGGGCGGCAAACTGGCCGAAGCGGGCATCCCGCTGGTGGTGATCGAGAACTCCCGCCCGCGGGTGGAAGCGCTGCGCGAACAGGGCATCAAGACGGTGCTGGGCAATGCCGCCAATCCGGAAGTGATGGATCTGGCGCGGCTCGACTGCGCGCGCTGGCTGCTGCTGACCATCCCCAATGGCTATGAGGCCGGCGAGATCGTCGCCTCGGCGCGCGCCAAGCGGCCGAATATCGAGATCATCGCCCGCGCCCACTACGACGACGAGGTGGCCTACATCACCGATCGCGGCGCCAACCAGGTGGTGATGGGCGAACGGGAGATCGCCAACAGCATGCTGAACATCCTGCAGCTGGACACCCTGAGCGAAGAAGAAAAAATGGGCGGCTGCCCGATCTGAAGCGCCACGCGCGCACAAAAAAAGGTCCGGCATGCCGGACCTTTTCTTTTTCAGCGGGTTAACGCTCCCAGTAAGACTCTTCCAGGCTGTCTTCCCGCTCCGGCAGGCCGCGAGTGAGGCGCGGCGAATGCTGGTTCAACACCTGGTAGCTGACGCGGTTGGCGTATTTGCACACCTGCGCCAGGGAGGAGTAAGTCAGGTAGCTGCGCACGTGCTTGCTGGAGTTCGGCACGTTGTGGCGGTGATAGCCGTTGGCGGCGATATCGTGCAGCAACGCCGACAGCGCGCCGTCGCCGGCGCCGTTGGTGTTCATGATCTTCTCCGGCCCGCCCATATACGGCGCGATGTGCGAATAAACGCGCAGCGGATTTTCACAGTGTTCGCGGCGCATGGCGCGGCTGAATTCGTAGCGGTTGAACTCGGCGATATGCCCCGGCAGCAGCGGGTGCTGGGTCTGGCGCTTGTTGGCCTCTTCGGTGTAGCCCGCCATATACAGGCCGTTCGGCCCGGCGGTGCACAGCACCAGATCCACCCACTCCAGCGCCATGTCCGAGGCGGTCAGCGGATCGCTCAGCCCGGTCAGCTCCAGCGCTTCGTCTTCGTTCATCGCCAGAATCGTCACGTTTTCCTTCAGGAAGTCGCGCCACCACTCTGGGTTGTCGGCAATGACGTACTTGGTGCCCAGCGTCAACACCACCGGCACGTCGTGCTTTTTGGCGTATTCGATCGCCTGCAGGGTGGCAGCCTTCATCGGCTCGCCTTCCTTACAGCGCACCAGATAAGAGCTCAGCACCAGCGCCGACGCGCCGGCGATCACTTCTTCAGGAATGCTTTCCGGGCGCAGCTGGTTCATTTGGCCCGGGTTGATGGCAAAGGTGCGCTCGCCGCTTTCGCCAATCAGCGTGAAACAGCGGCCGATGGCGCCGTCTACGCCCTGCAGATAGTTGAGATCGGTACGGCTGGAGGTATTGCACAGGTAACGGTAGGCGTAGCTGCCGATTTTCACGTTGCTGCACATCACGCCGAGCAGCACCGAGCGATCGTCCGCCAGCACCGAATAGTTGTGCATGGTATTGCCGATGGTGCCGCCGGCGAACTGATGGGTAACCAGGTTGTTTTCATTCAGTTCCTGATACAGCGCCTCGGCGACGTCGTCTTCGATCACCAGAGAGTGGCCCAGGCTCAGGCCGTAGCGCTGGACAAAAGCGTCGTCCACCTTCGCCTCGATATCCACCAGCGTCTGGTCGATGCCGACGATATACGAGGTGCTGATTTCACTTTCGGGCTGGGCCTGCTGCAGAAGCGGATCGCGGGCGCTCACCGGGAAATAGTGTTTGGACTTGCGTTTACCAGGAAATTTCATGTGATTGGCGGTGGTGGCGGTTTAACAAGCGGAGAATGTTAACACATTCCCGCCCGATCACGATGATTCTAATATACAGATTATTGATGATTAGAGGCGCTGCGCCACCAGCTGCTGCATCATATCGATATGCGCCGGCTCGTCGTTCAACGCCGAGATATATTCAAACTTCTCGCCGCCGGCCTCGAGGAAGATCTCGCGGTTCTGCTCCTTGATCTCTTCCAGCGTTTCCAGGCAGTCCGCCGAGAAACCCGGGCAAATCAGCTGAATGTGCTTCACGCCCTGCGCCGGCAGCCCCTTCAGGGTCTCATCGGTGTACGGCGTCAGCCACGGCTCGCGGCCGAAGCGCGATTGGTACGTCATCATCACTCGCTCCGGCGCCAGCGGCAATGTGGCGCTCAGCGCTCGCAGCGTATCCTCGCAGCGCTGCGGGTAGTCGTCGCCCAGCCGTGCATAGCGTTTGGGGATGCCGTGGAACGACAGCACCAACCGATCCGGCTGGCCATGCTCGGCGAACGAGCGCTCCACGCTTTGCTGCAGCGCGGCGATGTAGGCCGGGTGTTCGGCGTAATCGCGGATGAAGGCCACAGAAGGCAAGCGGCGATAGCCTTTCAGCACCCGCGCTACGCCATCCCATACCGCCGCGCTGGTGGAACAGGAATATTGCGGATAGAGCGGCAGCACCACCAGGTTGGTCACGCCCTGCGCCAGCAGCTTGTCGATGGCTTCCGCCAGGCTCGGCGAGCCGTAGCTCATGCCCAGCTCCACCGGCGTATTCGGCATGCGCGCCGCCAGCGCCCGCTGTTGGCGGCGGCTGTACACCAGCAGCGGCGAGCCTTCTTCCATCCACACCGACTGATAGAGCTTCGCCACGCGCGGCGAACGGATCGGCAAGATCGCGCCGTTGAGGATCGGCCACCAGATCAGCGGCGCCGTGTCGACCACGCGATCGTCACTGAGGAATTCCTTCAGATAGCGTTTGACCGCCGACGAGGTCGGCGCATCTGGCGTGCCCAGGTTCACCAGCAATACGCCGTGTTTCTCTTGCTTCATCTCAGTTCCCCTCATTTCCTTTCCGGCCGGCATTCCGTTCTGGGTCGGGATGTCAGCAGCCATTAATGCCGGCTATTGTAACGGAAAAGTCGAGCATCGAAACCGATAACAGCAACAGGCTATGCCTGTGGGCCTCCCCCTTGCGCCAGTCGCCACACCGCCGCCACGTTGCGCGCCGTCACCTGCAGATTGCGATCGGCGCCCGCCAGCGCTTCTTCCAGCGTCACGATGCCATCGAGCACCGAAAACGCCGCGTCGATGCCGTGTTGATGCACCACCTGGTAATCCGACGTCAGGCTGCCGGCGATGGCGATCACCGGCACGCCGTGGCGCTTGGCCACCCGCGCCACGCCGATCGGCGTTTTGCCGTGGATCGACTGGCTGTCCAGCCGGCCTTCCCCGGTGATCACCAGATCGGCATCGCGCACCGCCTCATCCAGGCGCAGGGTTTCGGTGACGATCTCGATGCCCGGCCGCAAGCGCGCGTTGAGCATGCCGAGCAGCGCCGCACCCATGCCGCCCGCCGCGCCCGCCCCTGGCTGGGTGAGCACCGCGCGGCCGGTTTCCCGTTCCAGCAGCTCGCCATAGTGATGCAGCGCCGCATCGAGCTGCGCCACCATCTCCGGCGTCGCTCCCTTCTGCGGCCCGAACACCGCCGAGGCGACGATCTCGCCGGCCTCATAGCCATTGGGGATGGTCAGCAGCAGCCAGCGCGCGCACTCGAGCCGCGCCAGATCCAACACTTCCGGATTGGCGGCAATGCCCACCACCGTCATGAAGCCCTGTTCGAGCAGCGACTCCACCCGCGCCCGGGAGGAGGAAGTCAGGGAGCTGCGCACGTGCTTGCTGGAGTGCGGCACGTTGTGGCGGTGATAGCCGTTGGCGGCGATATCGTGCAGCAACGCCGACAGCGCGCCGTCGCCGCCGTTGGTGTTCATGATCTTCTCCGGCCCGCCCATATACGGCGCGATGTGCGAATAAACGCGCAGCGGATTTTCACAGTGTTCGCGGCGCATGGCGCGGCTGAATTCGTAGCGGTTGAAC